>CAYYWP010000159.1:0-11368 GCA_964475125.1 uncultured Binatia bacterium (SeqCode)
GCGCAACCCCCGAGCCCGTCGAAGGGGAAGCCCGCGCACGGAGCCGGCGCCCCCCGATCAATTGCCTTCCCCATCACCACGCGCCCAGCCTATCCCACCCCGCTCACCCTTCGACGAGCTCAGGGTGAGCGGAATGGAATGTCGGCCCGAAGACGAGCGAACGAATGCACGGTACAACCCCGAGCCCGTCGAAGGGGAAGCCCACGCGGCGACCCGGCACCCACTGGTCAATCCCCTCCTCCGCCACCACGCGCCCGGCCTATCCCCACCCCGCTCACCCTGAGCCCGTCGAAGGGTGAGCGCGAGACAAGTGAAGGAGGCCTGCATCCGCGGCAACCGGGAAGGTCTGCAACCACCGCCACGGGGATGCTCGCGCGGGGCTCCCCCTTCGACGAGCTCAGGGTGAGCGGAATGGAATGTCGGCCCGAAGACGAGCGAACGAATGCACGGTACAACCCCGAGCCCGTCGAAGGGGAAGCCCACGCGGCGACCCGGCACCCACTGGTCAATCCCCTCCTCCGCCACCACGCGCCCGGCCTATCCCCACCCCGCTCACCCTGAGCCCGTCGAAGGGTGAGCGCGAGACAAGTGGCGACCTACCCGAGCCTCAGTGTAGAAACACTGGCATGCCCTTCTGGGTGTATCTCCTGCGGTGCGCAGACGGCTCCTACTACGTCGGGCATACCGACAGCCTCGAGCAGCGCATTCAGCAACATCGTTCCGGAGAGCTGAGAGGCTACACCTGCGGGCGCCGGCCAGTCGTATTGGCATACGCGCAGGAGTTTGAGACCCGTGATGAAGCTTTCGTCGCCGAGCAGCAGATCAAAGGTTGGAGTCGGGTCAAGAAGGAGGCACTCATCCGCGGCAACTGGGAAGGCCTGCGACGACTGGCACGGGGACGCTCGCGAGGGGCTCACCCTTCGACGGGCTCAGGGTGAGCGGAATTGGATACCGGGCCGGAGACAAGCGAACCAATGCCCTGCGGAACCCTGAGCCCGTCGAAGGGTGAGCGGGATGGGATGCAGGGCACGCCGTTCGCCAGCACCGGGGAAGACGAGCGGTCCGCCCGATGAGCGCGCACGACGTACACACCACGTGCAGCGCCGCGGCACCGTGGCTCTCCGTCATCGTCCCGGCCTACAATGAGGCGGCGCGCATCACGCCGACGCTGGAGACGATCCGCGACTACCTCGGCGCCCAGGCGTACGACGCCGAGCTGCTGGTGATCGACGACGGCAGCGACGACGGCACTTTCCACGTGGTCTGCGAGGCGGCGCGCCGCTGGCCGCTGGCGGTGCGCGTCTTCCGCTACCAGCCCAACGCCGGCAAGGGCTACGCCATCAAGTACGGCGTCGCCCAGGCGCGCGGCGCGCACGTCTTGTTCAGCGACGCCGATCTGTCGGTGCCGATCGATCACGCCGCCGCGTTCCTCGCCCGCCTCGGCGCCGGAGCCGACGTGGTCATCGGCTCGCGCCAGCTTCCCGGCGCGCACATCGACGTGCGCCAGCCCTGGCTGCGCGAGTGGCTCGGCGCCGGCTTCACCCGCCTGGTGCGCTGGCTGATCGCCGACGTCTCCGATGCGACCTGCGGCTTCAAGGCCTTCCGCGCCAGCGCCGCGCGCGACGTCTTCGCCCGCCTCCGCCTCACCGACTGGAGCTTCGATGCCGAGGTCTTGTACCTGACCCGGACCCTCGGCTACCGCCTCGCCGAGGAACCGGTGCGCTGGCAGGATCGCCCCGGCACCAAGGTGCGCCTGGGGCGCGACGTGTTGCGCGCGCTCGCCGGCCTGTTGCGCATCCACCTCACCGCGGCGCGTGGCGGCTATGCGCATGCGGTGGGATTGGAGCAGCGCGCCGAAACCTGGGCCTCTGCCGCGGCCGCCGGCGTCGCGGTCACGCCCCGCGGCGCATGACACGCGGCGAGCACCTGGACCGCCAGCGCGCTTTCTACGCCGCCGGCGCACATGACCACCTCAGCCCCGCGACCAGCGACCGCTACGCCGCGCATCTGGTCGAGGCGTTGGCGGATGCGATCGGCCTGCAGCCGGGGCAACGCGTCGTCGAGCTCGGCGCCGGGCGCGGCCGCTTCACGTTTCCCTTGCTCGCGCGCGGCGCCGAGGTGATCGCCGTCGACCTCTCACCGCGTTTGCTCGCCGAGCTCGAGCGCGAGCGCGAGCGGCGCGGCATCGGCGCCGCGCGCTGCCGCACCGTCTGTGCCGACCTCGAAGCCGTGCCGCCGGCGGCGCTCGGCGCGGCACCCGATGCCGTCGTCGGGTTCTTCATCCTGCATCACCTGCCCGACGTGCAGCGCGCCATCAAAGGGCTCGTCGCGCTCGTCGCTCCCGGTGGCGCCCTGGCCTTCATCGAGCCCAACCGCCGCAACCCGCTCTATCTGGCGCAGATCCTCTGCTGCCCCGACATGTCCTGGGCGGAGGAGAAGGGCCTCTATCGCCTCGCCGTGCACGCTCCCGCCGGCGCTTGCCGGCGCGCCGGCTTGCGCGACGTGCACACCGCCACCGTCGGCTTCTTCCCGCCGCAGGTGATCAACCGCAGCGCCGCCGCGGTGCGCCTCGAGCGCCGCCTGGAACGCAGTCGTCTGCTGGCGCCGCTGCGTCCCTTCGTCCTCACCAGCGCGCGGCGGCCGGCGCACGCGCCGGCGGGGCAGCCGTGAACCCCGACGAGATCGCCGCCCTCGAGCGCGTCGAGCAGGTGCATTGGTTCTACCGCGGCAAGCGCGATCTCGTGCGCTACTGGCTCGCCGCCCTGGGTGGGCTCGGTCCTGAGGATCTGCTGCTCGACATCGGCGCCGGCACCGGCCAGTTCCTCGTCGAGATGCGCCCTGTCTGTCGCGCCGTCGGCGTCGAGGCGACGGTGCACGCCGCCTCGATCGCCGCGGCGCGCGCCGTCGCCGTGACGCGCGCCTCGATCGAGGCGCTGCCGATTCGCTCCGGCGCGGCGGCGGCCGTCGCCGCGCTCGACGTCCTCGAACACGTCGCCGACGATGCCGGCGCCATGCGCGAGCTGGCGCGCGTGGCACGCCCCGGCGGCCTCATCGTCCTGCACGTGCCGGCGCTGGCGCGCCTGTGGAGCGATTGGGACGAGGCGCTCGGCCACCGGCGGCGCTACAGCCGCGCCGGCCTCCTGAGCGTGGTGCGCGGCGCGGCGCTGACCGTGCGGCGGTGCGTGTACGTCAACACGCTCGCCTGCTTGCCCATCCTGGTCGCGCGCACCCTGCGCACCCGTTTCGGGCTCGGCGCCGGCCATCGCCTCGAGGATCGCGTGCCGCCGGCACCGCTCAACCGCCTGCTGCATTGGAGCTTCGTCGCGCCAGCGCGCCAGGCGTGGTGCGCGCCGCCGTTCGGCGCCTCGCTCCTGTGCATCGCGCAGAAGCCCCGCGGCGCCGAGGCCGGCGCATGAGCTTCAAGCAGTACCTGCGCGCCGAGGTCGTCGCCGGCCTCGACGAGACCTACAAGGTCGACGCCGCATGGGCCGAGGATCATCCCGGCCGCGCCTACTTCGACGTGCACCTCGCCACCATCCGCGACCACGAGCTCGCCACCCCGATCTTCACCCGCCACCTCGGGCGCGGCGGGCTGCGCGTCCTCGAGTCCGGCTGCGGCAGCGGGCGCTGGATGGCCTTCTTCGAGTCCCTCGGCAACGCCGCCTACGGCGTCGACGACAGTTGGGGCCCGCTCTGCCTGGCGCGCGCCCACGATGCGGCGATGAAGCTCGTGCGCGCCGACGCCCTGCGCACGCCCTTCGCCGACGATAGTTTCGACGCCGCCCTATCCTCCTACGTCGCCGAGCACTTCGAGGACGGCCCGGCGGCGCTGTTTCGCGAGCTCCACCGCGTGCTCAAACCGGACGGCCTCTTCTTCGTCGTCGTGCCCTTCAACAACACCTTCCGCCGCTGGCTGGTGAACCCCATCCTCATGGCGCTCTGGCGGGTGTGGAAATGGCGCGGCAAGGCGCTCGGCTTCACCGAGTTCCGCTACACGCGCGCCGAGATCGAAGCCTCTCTGCGCGCCGCCGGTTTCGGCATCGAAGAAGTCCACCCCGACGACTTCCGCCTGCCCTGGCAGAAGGGCCTGTTCTGCGACCTCTGCGACATCGGCTGCTTCTTCAACTACGCCCCCGCCCCGCCCTACCAGTTCGGCCCCATCGGCCGCGCCCTCGCCACCGCCCTCCGCGCCCTCGGCCCCTGGCACTCCGCCGGCGGCATCCTGCTCGTCGCCCGGGCGCGGAAATCGCTGGATGCCGGGCTCTCGTGAGACAGGTCGACCTGCCGGCAACCTCGCCAATGTCTCGTGGCGGCCGAGGACGAGGGCGCTATCCAAGGGCCTTGAGCTCATCGGCGATTCGGCCCGCCAGGATCCGGTAGCCTTCCGGTGTTGGATGCACGACGTCGATCAATGGGCCGTCGTAGGTGAGCAAGGGCACCGGCTCGGCCTCGGCGGCAGCAAGCAATGCCTGACGATAAGCCCGGTCGTTGGTGCGCGGGGTAGTGTCGTGATTGGTGGTGGAAAAAGAGAAAAGGCGTCATCATCCGGCGAGTTGATCCACAGCTCGCGCCCGCTTGGCGGCGGGTGCCGGAGGATGACGCCATGGGAAGCGATAGCAGGAAGGGGTTGAGGGGCGAAGAGTTCGGGCCGGACTCAATCGAGCAGGCGATGCGGGAGCGGATTCGGGAGACGATCGAGACGCTGGTGGAGGAGGAGCTTGAGGCCGCGCTGGGGGCGGCGCGGTCCGAACGGGTCGGATCGCGGGCGGGGTATCGCCATGGCACCAGGGCGCGGACGGTGACGACGAGCCTGGGGCCGACGGCCTTTGCGATGCCGAGAGCGCGCGTGCACGGGGCGGACGGCGACGCACGCGAGTGGCGCAGTCGGACGATCGGGCGCTACGAGCGGCGGACGGAACGGGTCGACGAGGCATTGCTCGGGGTGTACCTGAGTGGGACCAACACGCGACGGATCCGCGGGGCGCTTGCGCCCCTGCTGCGCGGCGCGCCGCTGTCGAAGGATGCGATCTCGCGCCTAGTCGGGCGGTTGCGCGAGGACTTCGAGCGCTGGACGACGCGGGACCTCGCGGCGCCCCGCATTCGGTACGTGTTCCTCGATGGCTGGTACCCGCGGGTTCGGATTGGGAAGAAACGCGTCCGGGTGCCGGTGTGGGTGACGTTGGGCACCACAGCCGCAGGCGAGCGGGTGATCCTGGATCTGCGGATCGCGGGCGAAGAAAGCGAAGCGGCGTGGAGTGGGGTGATCGAGTCGCTGATGGCGCGCAATGTCGGCCGGCCGGTGTTGGCGGTGATCGACGGAAACCCAGGACTGGAGAAGGCATTGGGGAAGGCGTGGCCGAAGATCGACGTCCAGCGCTGCACCAATCACAAACTGTGGAACCTGATCGCCAAGGCGCCGGCGCATCTGCGCGAAGAGCTCGCCGAGGACTACCGCCGAATGATCTATGCCGAGACGCCCGAGGCGGTGGGGTAGGCGCGGGTCGCCTTCACCCGCAAGTGGAAGCTGCGCTGCAAGGCAGTGTTCACGAGCTTCGAGGAGGCCGGGGACAACCTCTTCACGTTCCTGCGCTATCCGACCTCGCAGTGGAAGTCGCTGCGAACGACCAACGCCCTCGAACGGATCAATGAGGAATTCCGCCGGCGCACCAAAACGCAGGCATCGTTGCCGAGTGAGGACGCCGTGCTGCTGTTGCTGTTCGGCTTGCTGCGCAGCGGCCAGATCGTCCTGCGGCGCATCGTTGGGTGGAAGGACATGGGGACGGTGACTGACGAATCGAGGGCCGCGTAGGAGCATCGAGGATCAACTGATCAGCTCGCCGGGAAAAATGACGTCAGCACTTTTCCACCGCTTGCCCGACACCACCGCGCGGATGCCAGAAACTGAGCAGCAATACGCGTGCTCCGCGCGGCGGTGCATGGCTCTCTGAACGACTGCAAGCAAGCGGCGGTATGACCGTATGACCTTCGGCCGGCCGCCCCTCGCCATGGCGGGATCACTGTAACGCTGGTTCCTCCCAGTGACTGCCGACGGCTGCGCTCGAAGGCCTCGATCGGGCGGGCTCGCACTTGCTTCGCGGGGCGATCGGGTTCGATCCGCGCTCATCGGCGCGATCTCCTCGGGATGGCTCGCTTCACCGCAGCAGGGATGCCACGTCGCGCCATAGCTTGTCGAAGGATCGGGCTCGTCTCCCTTCCGCCAGATCCATCCGAGAGGCCAGCGCCGGTTGATCAAGCGTTTCGCGGTATGAGCGACCCGGACCCATGTGGGCGCTCAGCCACCCTTTGGGATCGTTCATCTGTTCCGGGTAGGCAGGCGCGGCCAAACCTGGCGGGAGCCCCCGCTCGCCCGCGATCGACGCCGCGGCGGCGACGAACCAGGACTCGAATTCGCGCTTCGCCAGCACGACTCGGATGGTCCGGTCACGTCGAGCAGCCGTCGCCCTGCGGAGGATCTGCTCCGCCAGATCCTTCGGGCAATCCCGATCGGCATCGAGCAGAACCAAGATGCCGCCATCTCGCCCGCTCTGCCGAGCCGCCAGCTCCACCGTGCGCTCGAGCTCGCCGACTTTGAGCAGCCGCTGCCGGCCGACGCGGATGGGCCGCGGAACATCGAGGACCTCGCCGCGACCCGATTCCTCGGCAATTCGGCGCAGAAGGACGGGGACGGCCTCGACCTCACCATGCCCCTCCACGATCGCGACGATACACACCACGGCTCAAGGCTCAGGCTCGAACAGCTCGAGCTGCACGGGCCGAGACAGAGTCGGGTCCGGCCGGAGCTGATTCATCCGCAGTAGCTCACCGGCGGTGTAGAGGTGCTCCCGCAAGATCGATCGCCCGACGTCGTCGAGCGGCCCGATGTGCGTCTCGCCATACTCGGATACCACGGCCAGAATTGCCTCGTCGGGAATTGCCTCGTTGTCGAGCAGATCGGGGCTGTGGCTAGTCACCAGCACCTGCACGCGCTCGCTCGCATCGCGCAGGGCATCGATGAGGAACCCGGCGGCGGCCGGATGCAGCGCGATCTCGGGCTCCTCGATTCCGACCAGGCGGTGGCTGCGCGCACCGTTGCTGCTCGACTGAAAGAGCGAGACGAGCACGCCAAGCGCGCGCAGCGTACCGTCAGACATGTTGCTGGCGAGAAACCGCCACGGATACTGCGCGCCCCGCACATCCTGCCGGAACTCCAGTGTTTCCTTCGGGCCAACGGCCTTGAAATCGACACCCGCGATCCCGGGGACGACCTTGGCGAGATACTCCTCAATGCGCGACTTCAGATCCGGGGTGCGCCCACTGAGGTTCGAGAAAACGCTTGCCAGGTTGCTGCCATCTCGCTTCAGCAGATCGCCCGGATCGGGGGGCTGGAGCTCGCGGATCTGATCTGGATTGAGGTTGTAGAAGCCCATGTTCGCCAGAGCCTCATAGAGCGGCCGAAACGCCGCGACGCCCGACACGTGCACGAGGTAGAGGCGGTCACTGGCCGCTGCCGGCGCGGGCGACAACGTCGTCTTCACGACGCTGCCGTTCTCGACGTGGTAGGAATCGATCCCACCCATCGATCCTCGCGCAACCACTCGGCACTCCTCGCGTTGGATGATGTACCCCCCGCGCTTCTGCGCTCCCACCTCGAACGCATAGACGCCGGTCGACTCGGGCAAGCTGAACTCCAGCCGAATACCAAAGTGATTCGGATGACCGCCCGACCGCCGGCGCACCTCCTGGATACCCCCGCGGTCGCGTAACGCGTGATCGAGCGAGAAGCGGAGCGCGTCAGCGACGAAGCGCAACGCGTCGAGAAAGTTGCTCTTACCAGACCCGTTCGGCCCGATCAGAAACGAGAGCTGCGCCGGCCGAACGTCACACGCACCGATACTCTTGTAGTTGCGCAACGCGATCCGCGTCAGCAGCCTACCGTCAGTCCCCTCGCTCATCGCGCATACCCCTCACGTGCTGCCCGTGGCAAGTAGCTCGAGACCGAAAGGTGATTCAAACCCGTCCACCAACTGTGCAACACGCTCGAAACGAGCGAGCGTCCGCGGGGTGTCGTCGAGAGTGCGCTGCGAGTCCTCCACCGAACCAGGTAGCAGCTCCAATGGAGTAACCGGCGCATCGCCCTCACGGTAGCCGGGTAGGTAGTAGTCCTCGCTGGCGCGCAACACGTGGCGGAGGTTCTCTGCATAAGGACCGTGGAGGCCCTTGACGATTCGCAGCTTTTTTGACTCGCCCGCTTCCTGCATGAAGTACATGAGCTTGCCATGCCGCGTCCCACGTATCCGACGCAGTTGAGCGTGTTCACCAACGCACCGGCTTTCTCCGCCAGAATGTCGCCCGTCGTGTACACGATCATGCTCACGCCCTCGCCTGCATCAATAGTACCAATCCAGCCGGACCTCTACACGGGGCCGATGCGAGGCAGCCGCGATCGCGGTCGTCACTCTCACAGCCATGGCGGCGGATCGCATACCGACCCGCCGCACGAGGTCGGGTGGAAACCTCCGGATGATTCTGCCTGTAGGTGACGTACAGCATTGCCCGACCTGGGGGCAGAAGTAGACTGGGACGCAGTCGCCGACCTTGTTCGGGTCGATGAAGACGACCCGCGCCAAGCTCGACGGTCGCCTCGTCGAAGAGTTTGAAATTCCGGATCGTCAGCTTGGTCAACATCACTTGCCCTGGGTGCCGACGAGAGACGCTTCCGGCTGCTGCCCGTGTGGCCCGTGCGATCCGTGCAACCTCTCTTTTCACCCCTCGCGCCGCTCGGCGATCAGCTCGATCACGTGGCCATCGGGATCTTTGATCCACATCTGGCCGATCTCGGGGCTGGTCTCGAAGACGTCGAGGCCGCGGCTCTTCACGAACGCCAGGGTCTCGGCGTAGTCGCGCACGCCGAACGCGGCGTGGCGGCCCATCGGGTTGATGCCGTGCGGCGGCTGGCCGACGTCGTCGCCGGGCGACACCTGGATCAGGTGCACCTCGCAGGGGCCGGCCTGATACCACGCGCCCGGGAAGGGAAAGTTGGGGCGCGGGATCGGCTGTAAGCCGAGGACGCCTTCGTAGAACGCGCGCGACCGCGCCAGGTCGCTGACCGGGAAGGACATGTGGTGGGCGCTGACGTGCAGGCTCATCGGCTCGCCTCCCTGAGTGGAGCCACCATAGCAGGTGACGAGGAGCCGGAGGAGCTGAAGTTGGCGTCGCCTGACGTTCGCTCGGAATAGGCCGCGCTCATCCTTCGACCGGCTCATCCTTCGTCAGGCCCAGGAGGCCTGTGTGCAAAGCGTTGCTACGGCTGGTAACCGAGGGCGCGCAGGCGCTCGCGGGTCGGGTCGTCGAGCGGCACCGTGGCGGGGATCGGCTGGGCGCGCGGCGCGAGAGCCGCCAGTTGCCGCGCCAGGGCGGCGCTGAGAGCGCCCTTCGCAGCCGCGTCGGTGGCGGGATCCGGGGTGCGTTCCCGCGGGTCGGTCGCCAAGTCGAAGAGCTGTGGCGCGGCATCGGGGTTGGGGCTGCGCAGGAGCTTGAGCGAATCGTGCACCAGAGCGGCGTCATGGGCGCGCATGTCGAACGGCGCACCAGTCGGCTCCAGCTCGCAGAGGACGTCCGCCGCAGCGCTCGCCGAGCGCCAGCGGTCGAGCAGACCGCGGCCCAGCAGCGGCAGCAGCGAGCGCCCCTCGAAGCGCGGCTCGGTTTCGGCGCCGATCAGCGCCAGCAGCGTCGGCGCCACGTCGACGAGCGACACCGGCTGCTCGACCACGCCCGGCGGCACGCCCGGGGCGATGATCAGCAGCGGCACGCGCACGCCCTCCTCGAACAGCGTCAGCCCATGGCCGTGCAGGCCGTGCTCGCCGAACTCCTCGCCGTGATCGGCGGTGATGACGATGATCGCCTCATCCAAGTTGATCCGCTGACCGAGCTCGGCGAACAGCGCCCGCAGCTCCGCATCGAGCGCCGCCACCTCGCCTTCGTACAGCGACGCGAGCAGGACCGACTCCTCGGCCGTGATGTCCGACAGCGCGCCGCCGAGCAGCTTGCGATTGGCCGCCTCGGCGGCGGCGCTGTCGGGCGCCGGCGCCGCGGCGCGGCGAAAGGACGGCGGCGGCCGATACGGCGCGTGTGGCTCCATGTGCTGGTAGTAGAGCAGACGTGGCCGCCGCGGCGCGGCGGCTCGCCGCTCGTCGAGCCAGGCGAGACTGTCGGCGCGCAGCACCTCGCCGCCGACCTTGGCCGTTCCCTCCTGCCACGGTACAAATACGCGCCAATCGGCGAATCCCTGGCCGAAGCCGAGCGCGGCGCTGAGGCGGAAGTTGGCGCTGAAGCCGGCCGACTCGTACCCGCGGCTGGCGAGCACTTCGGCAAGGGTAACTTCGTCATCGGCCAGCTTGGATTGATAGGTCGTGACGCGGTGCTGGCTGGGGAAGCGCGAGGTGAACAGCGAGGCGATGGAGGGTGAGGTCCAGGAGCTCGGCGCGTAGGCGTTGGCGAAGCGCACGCCGCGCCCGGCGAGTTGGTCGAGAAACGGCGTCAGCCCACGGCGATCGCCGTAACTGCCGAGATGATCGGCGCGCAGGGTGTCGACGGCGATGAGCACGATCGGCGGCGGATCGCTGGCACGCTCTCGGCAGGCGAACGCGAGCAGTCCGACGGCAGCGACGGCAAGGGCGAGACCTCCGAACAGCCGGTTGAAAAACGTGTTCCTCCCACCCTTCGACGGGCTCAGGGCATGCCCTGAGCTCAGTCGAGGGGTGAGCGGAACACGTTGCGGCACAAGCACTTCCGGCTCATCCTTCGACAAGCTCAGGACAGGCCCTCAACCAGTCGAGCCATCAGCGGGGGGATGCCGAGGGGCCCGATGAGCGAATCCCAGCCTTTCCGCTGCCCCAGCTGATCGCGCTGGTACCAGTGCACTGCGCTCGACTGTGCCAACCGGGCGCGGATGGCGCAAGGACGAAACCTGCGGCCATTTTTCTTCCACGGCTCAGCAGTCTCTTGCCAACCGGCGCGATGGTGGTAGACGCTGATCGAGTTCTCGCCGACTGCGATGGTCGCCACCGACGCCACGTTCGTCTCGCGTTCGTCGAAAGTGCTGCCCGCCGACGTGGTGATCGTCGTGCTCAATTGGCGGCGCGCCGACGACACCGTCGCCTGCCTGGAGAGTCTGGCGGCGGCCGACCTGGGCGGTGCCCGCGTCCTGGTCGTCGACAACGGCTCGGGCGACGACTCGCTCGACCACGTGCGCGCGCGCTTCCCGCCGCAGTGGACGCTGGCGCTGCCCGAGAACCGCGGCTACGCCGGCGGCAACAACGCCGGCATCCGCGCCGCGCTCGACGCCGGCGCGCGCGCCGTGTTGCTGCGC
>CAYYWP010000160.1:0-11344 GCA_964475125.1 uncultured Binatia bacterium (SeqCode)
GAGTGACCTCCTTTCATGTCACTAGAACGACCAGGCTTTGCCTGGCACACCAGAGCCGCGGAGCCTGTAAAGAACGCGGAGCACGAGGGCCTAGTAGGATGCTGAGAAACCCACCGCTCACCCTGAGCCCGTCGAAGGGTGAGCGGTGGGTTTCTCAGCATCCTGCGAGAGAGTGACCCCAGAACCCAATCAATGATGACGATGGGACCGCGCTCGAGCTC
The DNA here is from genome assembly GCA_964475125.1 of uncultured Binatia bacterium (SeqCode). GTDB lineage: Bacteria > Desulfobacterota > Binatia > HRBIN30 > CADEER01 > CAYYWP01. The sequence goes on from CAYYWP010000160.1 coordinate 222, forward strand.
ATGCACGCGACCCCTGTGCCCCCCGCGAACTCCGGGTCTCTGCGTTGAGGTTCTTGTCAGATCGCGGTTATAGGGAGAGACGGCGACATGGCGACGGCCTCTGAGCTCTTCGACTTGAGCGGCAAGGTGGCGCTGATCACCGGCGGCAGCCGCGGCCTGGGCCGCGAGATGGCGCTCGCCTTCGCGCGCGCCGGCGCCGACGTCGTCATCGCCAGCCGCAAGCTCGATTCCTGTCAGCGCGCCGCGGCCGAGGTCGAAGCCCTGGGACGGCGCGCCCTCCCCGTCGCCTGCCACGTCGGCGAGTGGAATCAGGTCGAGGCGCTGGTCGAGACCGCGTACGGCTCCTTCGGCAGCGTCGACATCCTGGTCAACAACGCCGGCATGTCGCCCACCTACCCGTCGCTGCCGGACGTCAGCGAGGCGTTGTGGGACAAGGTGCTGGCGGTGAACCTGAAGGGGGCGTTCCGCCTCACGTCGCTGGTCGGCACGCGCATGATCGCGGCCGGGGGCGGCTCGATCATCAACATCGGCAGCATCCTCGCCATCCGCCCGACGCCGTTCGTGGTGCCGTACGCCGCCGCCAAGGCCGGCCTCAACGCCATGACCGAGGCCTTCGCGCAGGCCTTCGCCCCAACGGTGCGGGTGAACTGCATCCAGGCCGGGCCGATTGCCACCGACATCGCCAAGACCTGGGCGCCGGAGCTGCGCCAGCGCATGGAGAGCGGCCCGGCGCTGCGGCGCGTCGGCCAGCCGGAGGAAATCGTCGGCGCCGCGCTCTACTTCGCCTCCGCCGCCTCGAGCTTCGCCACCGGCGCCATCCTGCGCCTCGACGGCGGACACGCGTAAGCTACCTTGATCGGGCAAAAGGAATTCAACGCAGAGGCGCGGAGGTCGCAGAGCGCGCGGCGCACGAGGCCCTGGAGAGGGAGCCGCCAACCCACGTGACGATGACGATGAGTCAGGGCTCGAACTCATGCACGCTGCCTCTGTGCCCTCTGCGGTCTCTGCGCTGAGCTCTTGAGGTCTTTCCAGATGGAGTCCAGTACTCGCCCGCGGCCCTTGCGGTCGCGGGTTGGGCGCGCCCGCCGTCACGTCCCTTCGTTCATGCATTTTCCGCGTCACAAAGCAGCCGCTGGCGCAGCGATGTGATCGTCTGGTCGGAGGCGCCGGCCGCGCGCGCGTAACCCTCGACCGATCCGTAGCGGCGCCTGAGCGCGGCGAGGAATTCCTCCATCGTCTCGCGGCCGGCCCGCAGGGTGTCCGGCGGCAGCATCGCGATCATCTCCCGATAGGCCTCCTGGCGCCTCAGCCGCTCGATGATGGCGCCCAGCGTCGCCTCGCTGTCGGCATAATCCAATGCGATGACGGCGTCGGCGACTCCGAGCACGCCGAGCAGCACGGCGGAGACCACACCGGTGCGGTCCTTGCCGGCGGCACAGTGGTAGAGGACCGGGCCCTCGGCCTCGGCCACCACGGTCAGGATGCGAGCGATAGGGTCGCGGGTCGCCTCGGCGAGCTCCAGGTAGCGCTCGGCCAGGCTGATCGTCGCGTCGCGCATGTGCCGCACGGTGGCGGCCGACTCGATCAGCGGCAGGTGGTGAAAGCGCACCGGCTCGGCGCCGAGCCGCCCGCGACCCTCGCGCTCGACTTCGGCGCTCGAACGCAGGTCGATGACCTCGCCGATCGACAGCTCCTAGCGCAAGCGGGTGACGTCGCTGGCCGTGACCTGGGTGATCGTGTCGCTGCGAAACAGCGTGCGCCAGCGCACGACGTGGCCGTCGGCGGTCGCATAGCCGCCGAGGTCGCGAAAGTTCAGGCAGCCGTCGAGAGGGATCCGCCGCTCCATACGTCCTCTCGCCTCAGCCCAGCACGACGAACAAGCCCGCCGGCGACCGCGACGCCGCGGGGGCTGGTCGCGGTACCTTCGCCGAGATCTCTAACAGTCCGTTGGAAAAGGCCGCGCTCACCCTTCGACGAACTCAGGACATGCCCTGAGCCCGTCAAAGGGTGGGCGGAACACGTTTTTCAACCGGCTGCTAACGCCGGACGAGCGAACGTACGGCCAGCACACCGAGGCCGAAGCAGAGGACCACGAGCATTCCGAGATCGAGCACTGGAACTGGTAAACTTTCCGCTCCTGGCATTTCTCATCCCCTCCCAACGCCGTTGCGCTACGGCAGAGCCCGTTATCGCCCGGCGCCACCCATGTCAACGGCAAGGCCGCCGGCGCAAGTCAGTCCTCGCCGGCGTGCCGGACGCGGTAGCGGATCTCGACCGGGTCGCCCGGTGGCGGCGGCTGCGGTTGCGGGCTGCCCGGCAGGTCGACGTGATCCGCGTGCCGCCACTCGCCGAGCCCGGGGCTCGATTCCGGATCACGCGGCAGCGGCAGTCGGAACAAGCGCGCCGGCTGCTCTGGGAGAGTGACAGCGAGCAGGCGCGACCTGGTCTTGAAGTCGAGCGATACACTGCCGGCGATGACCCGATGGCCGTCCTCGGTCACCTCCCAGGTATCGAAGAGCTGTCCTTCGCCGACGTTCTTGTCGGTGTGCAGCTCGACGCGCGGCGGCGGCGAGTCGGCGGCGAGCGCGCCGTCGGGAACGCGGATCTCGAACTCCAACCGCGGCGGCAAGCGATCGGTGTACGTATCCAACGTCGCCAAGCGGATCCAGATCGCGGCGCCGATCACGACCGCAACCGCCGCCAGGACGGCACCGAGTCGCGCCAGTATCGGGCCTTTCGAGACTCGCCCCTCGCCGCGACGCAGCACGGCCCAGGCCGATCCGACCATCGCCAGCAGGCCGCCGAGCGGGCCGACGAAGAGAAACGCGAACATGCCCCGCCCGCCCTCGAAGTCGCTCATGCCGCACCAGCCGGCGACCACGACGGCGATGGCGCCGGTGATGAACCAGCCCAGCACTGCCGCGAGCATCGCGGCGATGATGGCGAAGACGTAGGTCATGCCCCGGCCTCGGCCGCGACGAGCCGCGTGCGCCGCCGCCCGGTGGGACCGTGTGGGCGCAGTGGCCAGCCCGGCGTGGATGAATCATACTGCAGCATGATCTGCCGTCATGCCAATCGCCCGCGGGCACTCGGGCCACGCGCGTGCTCCTCCCATCGCTCGACGCGGCTGGCGCGGAGCGTCGCCGTTTGCCTGCTCGTCGCCGCCCTGGCACGGGCCGAGGAGACGCCGAGCGACGCCGACTGGCGAGCCCGCGGCGCCGCCGCCGTGCAGCCGTTCAAGCAACAGCTCATGGCCGAGCTGACCGCGGCCCTGGCCAAAGGGCCGGTGAACGCGGTCGAAGTCTGCCGCCTGCGCGCCCCGCAGATCGCCGACGCCGCCGGCTCGAGCGCGCAGCGCATGGGCCGCAGCAGTCATCGCTTGCGCAATCCCGCCAATGCGCCGCGGCCGTGGGTCGAACCGCTGCTCGCCGCCTACACCAGGGGCGTGGCGACGGGGCCGCTGGTCCTGCACTTGCCGAGCGGCGGCGTCGGCTATGTCGAGCCGATCTACGCCCAGCCGTTGTGCCTGACCTGTCACGGCGAGGCCATCGACCCGGCGCTGCGGGCGCGGATCCGCGAGCTGTATCCTCGCGATCGCGCCACCGGCTTTCGCGATGGCGATCTGCGCGGCGTGTTCTGGGTGGAGTTCGCCGCCCCTGACGGCCAGCCCTGACGGTCGGTCGAACAGGGCGGCGCAACGCGTTCCGCATCCTCCGAAGCGGCGGCGCGGGCCGGCACGTCCGCCCCCACTTGCACTCACGAACAGCGTGGGTCAGGGAAGCGGACATGGACACGCTCCTCCTCAGTCAGCAGGACGTTCAGCAGCTCGTCACCATGAAGGACGTGGTCGAGATCGTCGAGCAGACCTTCAAGGGGATGGGAGAGGAGACGGTGGTCAACCCGACCAAGGTCGGTCTCGATCTCGGCGAGACCGCCGCCTGGCCACCCTACCAGGGGTTCATGAACGCCATGCCGGCATACGTCGGCTGGCTGGATAGCGCAGGCCTCAAGTGGGCCGGCGGCTTTCTCGACAACCAGCGCCTCGGCCTGCCGTACCTCAGCTCATTGATCCTCTTGATCGACCCTCGCACCGGCCACTTCCGGGCGGTGCTGGAAGGGGCGTTGATCACCAACCTGCGTACCGGGGCGCAGTCGGCCGTGGCGCTGAAGTATCTGCACCCGCACCCGTCGGTGCGCATCGGGCTCTACGGCGCCGGCGCACAGGGCCGCTCGCAGACGCAGGCGATCGCCGCCCTGCTGACGATCGACACCCTGACAGTCTACGACATTCGCCGCGCGGCCGCCGAAGCGTTCGCCGCCGAGATGCGCCCGTTGGCGAAGCGCATCGTCGTCGCCGACTCCCCCGAACAAGCGGCCGACGGCGACGCCGTCATCTGTGTCACGCAGTCGAAGCAGAAGTTCGTCCAGGCGGCGTGGCTGAAGCCCGGCACGGTGCTCTTTCCGATGGGCTCCTACCAGGAGTGTGACGACGCCTGCATCCTGCACGCCGACAAGATCATCGTCGACCACGTTGCCCAGTGCCTGCATCGCGGGGCGCTGAAAGCGCTCAGCGAGGCAGGGAAAATCAGCCAGCAGCACATCTACGCGACCATCGGCGAGGTCGTGGCGGGAAAGAAGCCGGCGCGCGGCAACGCCGCCGAGCGCGTGCTGTGCATCCCCATCGGCACCGGCGCCATGGACGTCGCGGTCGCGACCATCGCCTACCAGCGCGCCCTCGAGAAGGGCATGGGGCGCCCCTTCGCCTTCGTCTGAGAAAACGCGGCGACCGGCCGCTGCCCGCCGGGCTCACCGTCCGATCGCTGTGCGTCGGTGTTCGTCAGCGACGTCGTTTTCTTCGCCGTCAGATGACGCCCTTGGCGCGCAGGGCGGCAATCGCCGGCGCTGAGCGACCGAGCAGCGTGCCGTAGACGAGGTCGTTGTCGTAGCCGACCGGCACCGATCCGCGCCAGATCTTGCCGGGGGTGAGCGAGAACGGTGGCAGCGGCGCGATGCCTTTGACCGGGCCGACCTGCGCGTCCTCCCACTCGATGTGCACGCCGCGGGCGCGGTAGTGCGGATCCTCGGCCATGTCGCGGCTACTCATGATCGGGCAGCAGGCGACCTGCGCGCCGTTGAACGCCTCGACCACCTCGGCGACGTTGCGTTCGGCGATCCAGCCGCGCAGCAGCGCATCGAACTCGATGCCCGGCACCGAGTCGAGCGCGGTGCGGGCCTCGGCCCACTTCGGCTCCGCCGGGTCGAGGCCGATCACCGGCAGCACGCGGTCGAAGACGTGGCCGAGCGCGCCCAGCACCACCCAGCCGTCGGCGGCGCGGAAGGTGTCGTAGGGTTGAAAGGCGGTGGCGCGGTTGCCGGAGCGCTCGCGCACGGCCCGGCGCGCGAAGTACTCGATCATGGTGCCGCCGAGGGTGTGGTGCACGGCCTCGAATTGCGACACGTCGATCGACTGGCCGCGGCCACTGCGCTGGGCGTAGATGTACGCCGCCAGCGCCGACCACAGCGCGGTCAAGGCGGTGACGTAGTCCGCGGTCCACGGCGCGGCACGCGTCGGCGGTTCCGGATCGGGAAAGCCCGTCTGGTACATCATGCCGCCGAAGGCCTGCCCGATCATGTCGTAGGAGGCGCGGCCGAGGTAGGCGGGATCACCGCTCTGGCCGTACCCCGAGACGTGGCTGATGACCAGGCGCGGGTTGACTTCCAGCACGCTGGCGTCGTCGAGACCCCACTTCGCGTAGGTACCCGGCTTGGAGCTCTCCATCCAGATGTCGTGCTCGCGCACCAAGGCGAGGAAAAGCTCGCGCCCCTCGGCGGCGCCGAGATCGAGACTGATATAGAAGGTATTGCGGCGCTCCTGCACCCACGAGGTGCTGATCGCCCCATGCCCGTCGCGGGTCGGCAACCGCATGCCGATATTCCGCCAGGCGCTGTCGCCCTCGCCCGGCCGCTCGATCTGAATCACCTGCGCCCCCATCTCGGCCGCCAGCGCGGCGGCGAACGGCTGCGCGATGATCGTTCCGCTGGAGAGGATACGCACGCCCTGCAAGGGTCCGAACGCCTCAGGCACCAAGAGCGGCTTGTCCGCCACGCTTCCCTCCCGCGCCTCCGCGGTCTCAGCCAGTTGGAGGCCGAGTGCCTACTGAGGGCTCTGCGGCCTGTCAAGAAACGCGCCGCTCGCTGCGACACGGCGCAGACCCAGCGCGCGGCCCAACGCGAGGGGCACCAGCTTGACGAGCGGTGCGCGAGCGTGATCCGTTCGCGCCCCACCATGCAACGAGACTTTGCGACCCAGGTGACCGGTGGGTTGTTCGTCCTCGCGGCCGTGCTGCTCTGGGGCGGTTGGATGCTCATGCCGTGGCACATCGGCACGTTCTTCGCGCCGCCCGACTTCGCCGGCGTGCAGGCGCATCTCTACGTCTGGATCTGGCTCTATCGCGTGCACATCTTCGGCCTGGTCATCGCCGTGATGGCCTTGGTGGCGCTGGCCGCGCTGGTGTCGGCGCACCCGGCGCGCATCCTGGTGTGGCCCGGCGTCGCGGTGAGCACGGCCGGCCTGATCGTCGGCGGGCTCGCCGCCGCCTTCTACTATCACTTCGGCGCCTGGGGGGCGGTGACCATGCAGGGGCAGCCCGCCGAGGCGCTGCAGGCGTTCACCGACGGGCTGCGGATCGACACCGAATACGTCACCTGCCTGGTGCGCTTCAGCCGCGTCTTCACCGGCCTCGGCCTACTCGTACTGGCCGGCGGGGTGTTGAAGTGGCGGCTGCTACCGCGCTGGAGCGGCATGGCCGCGGCCGTGCTGGGCATCGCCGCGATGGCGCTGACCATGGGGCTCCCCGATCACCTCGATCTCTTCCTGCCAATCTTCCACCTGCAGGCGCTGTGGTTCGCCGCCACCGGCGGCGCCATCCTGCGCGCCGGCCTCGGCGGAGCGGTCTGATGTCCGCCGCACGGACCGCGTCTCAGGCGGTGGCGGGAGGCGCGCGGAGGATGATAAGACGCCGGCGCAGCGGGCGCGGGCGCGGGCGCGGGAATCGCGCCCAGACCGAACGCGGCACATGGTGAGAGAGCATGTTTGATAGCAAGGAGCTGCGACGGGTGATGGGCATGTTCGCCACCGGCGTGACCGTGCTCACCACCCGCGATCGGCATGGAAAGTTCTACGGGCTGACGGCCAACGCCGTCAGCTCGCTGTCGCTCAACCCGCCGCTGGTGCTGATCTGCATCGACCGCAAGTCGGAGTCCTTTCCGCACTTCCTCGACTCGCGCAGCTTCGTGGTCAACATCCTCGCCGCCGAGCAGCACGACATCTCGGCGCACTTCGCCAAGACGGGCGGCGAGAAGTTCACCGGGGTGCCGCATCGCGTCGGGTACCACGGCAACCCCGTGCTCGAAGGCGTGCTGGGCCACCTCGAATGCCACATCGTCCACACCTACGAGGGCGGCGACCACGTCATCCACGTCGGCGAGGTGCTGCACGCCGACGCCGCCGGCGGGCAGCCACTGCTGTTCTTTCAAGGCAAGTACGGCCACCTCGCCTGAGGCGGTTGGGACCGCGCGATGCGCCGATCTCGCTGGGGTCGGCACGGTCGCGTCGGGACAACGGGTTCGTCTCGCCTGTGGGTCATTTGCGACGAAAACGACCCACGTGACAGACAGATGGCTTTTGAAGCGACTCAGCCGGACGCGCCAGAGGCGTGCTGCTTCTGGGCCGCGGCACGTCGGAAAGTCGACCCTGTGCGCCCGTGGCAGCTCTACCGCGGCGCTCGCGCGCAGCGCTTCGAATCCGGCGTCGAAGCGCTCCCCGTCCTCGAGGGCCTGCGCCGCTTGGCGCACACGGAGTGAGAGCCGGTCAGCCCTTGGCGATGTTGACCACCTGGATCTCGGTGAAGCCGGTGAGCCCCCAGTGGCCGTGCTCGACGCCGATGCCCGACCACTTGCTGCCGCCGAACGGCACGCCGGGCATGATGGCCAGGTGCTGATTGACCCAGGCGCTGCCGCACTCGAGCCGGCCGGCGACCTCGGTGGCGCGGGCCACGTCCTTCGACCACACCGATCCGTCGAGGCCGAAGTGCGTGGCGTTGGCGCGCCGCACCGCGTCGTCGACGTCGCGGTAGGCGACGATCGGCAGCGCCGGACCGAATTGTTCTTCGTCGACCAGGCGCACGCCGTCGGAGACCTCGCTGACGATCGTCGGCTGGAAGAAATAGCCGGCGCCGCCGATGCGCTCGCCGCCGGCGGCGATGCGCCCGCCGTGGCGCTTGGCGTCCACGACCAACTCGGTCACGCGCTCGAGCTGCGGCGCGTTGTTGAGCGGGCCGATCTGCGTCTCGGCGTCCATGCCATTGCCGACGCGCGCCGTGCGCGCCAGCGCCGCCAGCGCCTCGACCAGCGGTCGATAGCTGTCCTCGTGCACGTAGACGCGTTTGATGGCGGCGCAGATCTGGCCGCAGTTCTCGAACGCCGACCAGAAGATCTTCGGCGCCACGGCGCTGACGTCGACGTCGGGCAGGAGGATCGCCGGATCGTTGCCGCCGAGCTCGAGCGTCACCCGCTTGAGATCCGGCGCCGCCGCGGCGGCGATCTTCTTCCCTGTCGCCACCGAGCCGGTGAAGCTGTTCTTGCGTGGCGTCGGATGACTGGTCATCCAGGCGCCGAGCTCGTTGCCGCCCGAGACGACGTTCAGCACCCCCGGCGGCACCACGCCGCGCAGGATCTCGCCCAGCACCAGGGTCGTGATCGGGGTGAACGGCGACGGCTTGATGACCACGGTGTTGCCGGCCAGCAGCGCCGGGGCGATCTTCCACACCCCGAGCAAGAGCGGATAGTTCCACGGCGTGATCGCGGCGACGACGCCGTACGGTTTGCGCCGCACCTCGACGCGGCGCTTGGCGTCGTCCTGCACGACGTCGAGCGGGATCTCGAGCTTGGCGGTGAGGCTGAAGTACTCGCCGGCCTGATAGATCTCGAAGCCGGCGCGACTGAGCGGCTTGCCCTGCTCCTCGGTCAACAGCGGAGCGAGGCGCTCGGCCTGCGCGGCCAACGCCGCGGCGCAGTCGCGCAACACCTGCCGGCGCCGCGCCTCATCCCGACTCCAGGCCGGAAAGGCGCGCGCCGCCGCCGCCATGGCGTCATCGAGCTGCGCCCGGCTGCACTCCGGCGCGCGCGCGAACACCGCACCCGTGGCGGGGTTCACCACGCCGAACGTATCGGTCCCGGCGACGGCCTTGCCGTCGACCGTCATCGTGAAATCCGCCATGCGCACCTCCCCGTATCGCCGCGCCGTCGGACGAGCGCGATGCCTCTGTCTCTCTTCTCTCTCTCGATGCTTTACTAGACCATCCCACCAGAAAGAAAACCACGAAGCACACGAAGCCTTGTTCGTGTGCTTCGTGGTTTGCTTCGCTATCGCGCGCGGCGGCCCTTGCGGGCCGAGGCCTGGATGTACTTGCGCGAGATCGGCGACAGGTCGTCCGGCGCCAGGCGCGCTTCGATGATGACGAACTCCTCGCGCCTGGCCGCCTCGCTCAGGGCGGCGCGCAGCTCCGCCGGCGTATCGACGCGGTAACCAGCGCCGCCCCAGGCGCGGGCGAAGTCGGCGTAGGGCCAATAGGGCAACGCCAGCAGCTCGGGTTGCGGCACGACCGGGCGGAAGATCTGCCAGCCGCCGTTGTTCATGACGAGGACGATCGGGTTCACGCCCAGACGCGGCGCGTGTGCGATCTCGGTGCCGGTCATCTGAAAGGCACCGTCGCCGGCCAAGACGATCGGCCGCATCCCCGTGCCGAGCTGGAAGCCGAGCGCGCCCGGCACGCCGAAGCCCATGGAGGCGTAGAACCCCTGGGCGAGATACGGCCCGCCGTGGCCGACGCGCAGGTCGAGGCCGGCGAACAGCATATCGCCCGATTCGGCCACCACGCCGTAGCCGCGCCGGTCACGCAGGAAGCGGTTGAGCTCGTGCAAGACGTCGACCACCTTGAGCGCCCGTTGAGCGGTGCGGGCCGGCGGCGGCAGATTGTCGTAGTAGGTGACGCGCTCGCGATGGCGGCGCAGCCGGGTGCGCAACAAGCCGCGCACGAAGTCGCGGATCTCGACGTCCTCGTAGGTGTGCAGGCTGACGTGCACCCGCCCCTCCACCGCCCAGATCGAACGCTCGCGCGCCAGCAGCGGCGCGCTGTGCATGAGGTCCAGGTCCGTTTGCAGCGTGCCGAGGTTGAGGACGAGGTCGGCGCGCGCCACCCGCGCCGCCATCGGCGGCGGCGAGAAGCGCCCGATGTGCACCCCCATGCACAGCGGATGGTCCATCGGAAAGGCGCCCTTCGACAGCATCGTCGTCACCACCGGGGCGCCGAGGCGCTCGGCGAGGGCGCGGACCTCGCGCTGCGCCTTGAAGCGATAGGTCTCGATGCCGACGACCGTGAGCGGCCGGCGCGCCGCGCGCCAGCGCGCCGCGGTGTCGCGCACGGCCTCGTCGAGACGCCGCTCGTCGGAGCGAGCGAAATGCAGCACCCCGTCCCAGTCGATGAGGCGGCGCGGCACGGCGATGCGCTGTTCGACCATGTCGCGGTGGATCTCCAGATAACCGGGCTGCTGGGTCTGCCAGATCGCGCTCACCACCGCGTCGATGCGCTCGGCGGCGGTGCGCGGGTCGTCGAGCAGCGCCGCCGCGCAGGTCACCTCGCGGTAGATGCGCAGCTGCGACTCGATCTCCTTCGCCTGATGGTGGATGAGCGTCCCGTACTTGCGCTCGCCCTCCCCCGGTCCGCCGCTGATCACCAGCACCGGCACGCGCTCGGCGAACGAACCGGCCACGGGGTTGACCATGTTGTGGCCGCCGGCGCCGTAGGTGACGCAGGCGACGCCGATGCGCCCGGTGGCGCGGGCGTAGCCGTCGGCCGCAAAGCCGACGCCGGGCTCGTGCGAGAGCGTGACGATCTGCAAGCCGCGGCGCCGCCCGAAGCGCAGAAAGAGGGTCAGCACCAGATCGCCCGGCAGGCCGAAGAGGTGCGTGACCCCCAGCCGGCGCAGGTAGGCGACCAGGAAGTCGCCCAGCGCCATCGTCGGCTTCATGTCGGATGCACCGTCGCGCCCAACCCCGCGCCGGC
>CAYYWP010000161.1:0-11227 GCA_964475125.1 uncultured Binatia bacterium (SeqCode)
CGTTTCGCAACGTGTACGCGTTGAACTACGCCAGCCTCGCCGGCGCGCCGCGCGTCGAGCCCTCGCTCTCGCAGTGGGTGCCCTCGACACCGCCGCCGCCATAACCGGCGAGCCCGTTGCGCTGCCGGCGGCCAGGGGTGCCGCGGCGATAGATTGCGGCGGACGCTCGCGGACTGCTTGCGGCGGTGCGGCAACCCGCGGCTTGTGGTCGGGTTGCTCGCCGCGGCCATGGCTCTGGCGGGCTGTGGCGATCCGAAGCAGGCCTCAGCGCTGACGACGGGTCGAGACGGAACCCGGCGGCGCGGCCGGCGCTACCTCGGGGTCGACGGCGTCCAATGCGACAGCGACGGTTCGATGCGCGGCGTCGGAGCCAGCGACTCGTAATTGAGCGTGTAGACGTTGCGAAACGTGTCTACCGTGAAGCGCCCCGCCGCGATCCCGGTGGTGCGAGTGAGGAAGTTTCCCTTCGGCGTATAGATGTCGAGGCGGTAGTCGCTGACGGCGCCGCCGCCGCCGACGAAGGCCAATACGTACATGTAGCCCAGCCCATCGACGCCGAGGTCGAGATAGGTCAGGTTCGGGGCGGCGTCGGCGAGCGCGAAGGTGCTGGCGGTGCCGCTCTTGAAGATGCTAACCGGATTGCCCGACACGTCGAATGCCTGCACGCGTTGATTGCCGGCCTCGAGCACCAAGATGGTGCCGTCGAAAACCGTCACCGCCACCGGCACACTCAGCAATCCGGGGCGCGTCCCCTCGCCGCCCTTCAGCACCGCGAACGGCACCGCGTTTGGCGCCTCGGCGGCGTTCACCGGCGCGGGCGGCAGTTGCAGGATCTCCATCTTGTGATTCTGCCGGTTGACTCCGACGACGTAGCCCATCGGATGCACGGCAAGCGCGTCCATGGCGTCCGAAAACCGCCCCCAACTGAACGGGTCGGCGACGTCGAACGGCGTCCCCTGGCGGAAAAACACCGTCTGCAGATAGAAGCCATCCGGCGTCGGCTGCAGGAAGAAGTTGCGCCCCAGGCCCTCACCCGTTGCGCCGAGTCGGTCGTAGAGAATCCCCACCGGCTGCCGAAAGCCGCATCGGAGCTGCTTGAGCGCGCGGTCGGCATCGGCCGCTGTCGACACGTTTTGCGCCATGTACGCGACGCCCTGCTGAACTTCCCCGCAGAAGACGACCCCCTGGTTACCGGCCCGATAGCTGTAGCCCAGTACGCCGCGGCGCTGGCTGATGGTGATCGCGGTAAGGTCGCAGAGTCGATCGTCTTGCCCCTGACAGAGCACCGCCCGCGTCGCCGTCGGCGCCGGACCGTCCACCCAGACGCGGTGTCCCTCACTCCCGGAGCCCTCGTAGGAGAGCTTGCGCAGATGCCGGTATTGCGTCCGCTGCGTAAGCGGAATGAGCAGCTCCTTCAGCGTGATGGCGATCGCCCCGGCCTGCTCGGGGGTGTTGGGAATCGGACCGATCGGACCGGCGTTGCCGGTTGAGTCGCTCGGGCGACCGACGATCCAACCGTCCTCGCTCGACAGCACGACGTCGATTGTCACCATCCCCCCCGAGGGGACGCCCTCGAAGGTCGCGACGATCGGTGCGGTGTGGCCGGACTGCAGGGTGCCCCTCACTTTGTGCGCGAGCTTCGAGGCCTGATCGTAGATCAGCGTGACTTCGTACGTGCGCGCCAGGGCCGGGAAGGTGGAATTGGTCGGATCCTTCTCGATGGTCACCGTGGTGCGCATCTGCGCGGAGAGGAGGTTGGTGAAGATCGCCGGACTGCCGAGGACCTCCGCCACGCTCTGCGCGATGGTGGCCACATCGGCGAGCGCGGCGGCCACCCTAAACGCCACGCCGAGGGGGCCGATGAAGGTCGCGACGTTGGCGGCGACGGCGCTGACGCCGATCTGGACCAGGGCTGCGGCGAAGTTTCCACTCGACAGGACGATCTGGGCGAGCAGGGTGCCGAGACTGGTGAGCACGCCGGCGGCATTGCCCGAATTACCGGTGCCGAAGATGCCGCTCGCCACCGCCGGGCCGGCCAGGGCGATGACGCGCGTGACGATGAGCGCGATGACTTGGCGACCAGACCCGGACTGCAGAAAGCCCAGGATGGATTTCTGCACGGCGGCGCCGACTGCCACGCCGGCGGCCAGCAAAAGCGTGGGGATGCCGATGTTGAAGGTCAGGGTCACCACCGATCCCTGCAACGCCTCGGGGGAGAAGGCGTCGCCGCCGAGGCCGAGGCTGCCGAAGTACAGTCGCGCCTTGGAAGCCTCGACCGGCAGGTTGAAGCGCAGCGTCTGCTTTTCGACCGTGTCGCCGATCAGCGGGATGCCGAGCACGGTGTAGTTGGAGTTGAGCAGCTGGAGGAAGCGGGCGCGCTGGGTATCCTGCTGTTCGGGGTTGGCGAGCGGCAGGTCGCCGCCTTCGTTGGCGAACTGCACGTAGGCGGAGAGGTAGCGCAGGAAGTGGTTGCGCAACTCGACCTCGACCGTGCGCTGGGCCTGGTCGACGATGCCGATCTTGACGAACTCGACGCCGTGCGCCGTGGTGCCGGCGGCGTGCTCGCCGACGAGCTGCAGCGCGTCGACGGCGGCGCCGCCGTTGGCCGCGACGCTCGCCTCGGCGCTGCGCGCGGTGAGGCCCCGGGTCGGGTGCCAGTTGGAGCCTTCGAACTGCCCGTCGTCGAAGATGTGTTTGCGGATGGCGCGCGCGACGCTGGCGGCCGTGCGGGCGACGTCCTCCGTAGGGTCCCAGCGCAGGGCTGGCTTGCCGTCTCGGTCGAGAATGACCTCGCCGGTGTCCGGGTCGGTGACCGGCACCAGCTTGGCCCAGGCCGGTACCATCTGCCCGCCGACCATGTTGAAGCCCGACTCGTTCGCGGGCCAGCCCCTGGCGACTTTCGCCGCCAGCGTGCTCAAGAACGGTAAACACTCGGGGTCGTCGCTGCACGGTAGGGTCTCGATCAGCTGCTTGATCGTTCCGCCCTGCTCGAGGTTGAGATTGAGGATCTCCGGTTGCAGAAACACCAGCGCCGCGGCGACATCGAACGGCGTGACGAAGCTGGCCAGCGCCGGGAAGTCCTCCGCCAACTGGGCTTCGGTGCGCCCGGCGGCGAGATTGTAGTAGTGCATCTTGGCCGAGCGCACGAGGCGGCGGCCGCGCGCGCGGGCGCTCTGCGCTAGCGCCAGTGAGACGGCGGTCGGCACGTGGATGTTGCAGCCCGCCAGCCCGGGCTCGTCGCTGTCGCGAAGATTGCCCGTGACCCAGAAGAGCTGCAGGGCGTCGGCCGGCAGATCGACGTCCTCGACGAAATGGGTCAGGTTCGCGTCCGGCACCTCGGCCAGCACCGGGTTCTGGTCGCGGAAGTGGGCGCGCGATTCCGCCGTGTGAATTTGCAGCCGGACCGCATTGTCATCGCTGTTGAACACCCGCAGGCGCGGGTTCTCGAGGACGCCGAACGAGAGGTCGAATTGCAGCGTGCAGTCCTCGCGCGGACCTTGTGGAATCGGCGTGGGCGTCGGGATGGCGGTCGCGGTCGGCGTCGGCGTGGCCGCCGGCCGCTTGGCGCTATCCGATCCGCAACCGATGAGCCACCCCGGCAGCCCCACCGTCAGGCCGGCCGCCGTGGTGCCGGCCAGGAATTCACGCCGCGATAGGCGAGGCGGCTGCCCTCTTCGACTCCCTGTCTTCCGCCGATCTGCCATGAATGCCTCCGCGCCGACTTGGCAGCGCAAGTCGACAGAAAATCACGCACGGAGAAGATACGCAACGCGATTTCGATCGCCGCCTGCCTTCGGTGGCACCGAGGGGACGGTCGCCGGCAACGTAGTGGTGTGGCGCGCTGGGCCGCCGCCGCGCGCCGATTCAGCGTCGCGCCCTCACCGCCGCGCGTCGTATCTGGCCGGCCGACCCCCGCGAGGGTATGGTCGCCGCACGCAGTCTGCGAAAGGAGGGCTACATGGCCAACGAGCCAGTCACCGTCGTGGTGCGGATCCGCGCCACGGCGGAGACCAGAGTCCGGGTGCGCGCCGAGTTGCTGGCGCTCTTGGCGCCGACGCGCTCTTCCTCTTCTACGAGAACTGGATGAGCGAGGCAGATCTCGAGCGCCACCTGCAGGCGCTGCATGTGCAGCGCTGGATCGGGCGCGCCGACAGGCTGTTGGCGGAGCCGATGCAGCTGACGCGCTGGCACCGCGTCAAGTGACGGCCCCTCCTTTGCACCGGCAGCGCACGTCCTGCGACGGGTTAGGCGCGGACGTTGGGCGACGCCCCGTAGCCGCGGTACCTGTGGCCGCTGGCGACGCGGCGCGCCGCCGTGCGGCAGGGGGGGCACGCGGCGACCGTCGGTGGCGGGAAGCCTTCGCCGCGGTGTCCTTGCCGGACCCCACCCCGCCAGCGAGCGCTCCGCGCTGCCGGCGGCCACAGGTCCGGCGCTACAGATTGCTCCGCACCGGCTGGGGTCTTGCGCGGCCGCGGTGACGCCTAATCCGGCTCGTAGGCGCCGATCGCGCAGGGCGCATTGTCCGGCCGCGGCTCGCCGCGCTGGTCGGTGGTCAGCGGCTCGCCGTCCTGATCGGTGCAATCGGCCACCGGGATCGCCGCGATCGCCGGGCTGTCATCCTCGAGCGCGATGGTTGCGGTCGGTCCGCCGTTGTTCTGCAGGCCGTCGGGATCGAGCAACGGATCGACGCGGTCGCCGATGGTCTGACCGCTGGCGCCCATGCTGGTGCCGAAGTTGCACGAGGCATCGTCGGCGATGTTGAAGCCGGCGTTGACGATCTCGGAATTGACCCCGGTTCCGCAGTTGGGCGTGAAGACGCCCTCGGCGCGCGCCAGGATGGTGCCCTTGAACGAGATGCGGCTGCTGTCTCCGGCGAAGACACTGCTGCCCGCGAACTGCGCGGACGAATTCCCGGAGAAGGTGCTGGCGGTGATCTCGACCTCGGCCTGCACTCCCCCGGCGATGATGGCCCCGCCGGGTGCGTTGGCCGTGTTGTTTGCGAAGGTACTGTTCACGATGCTGGTCGGGCCGCTCACGTTCAGCGCCCCACCCGTGCCGGAGCTGCTATTGCCCGAGAACGTGCAGCCCTCGATGGTGAGCGTCCCGCTCGCGTTGATAGCGCCGCCGCCGCCGTCGCCGTTCGAGTTGCCGGAGACCGTGCTGTCGACGATGGTGACGCTCCCGCCGAGGCTGCGGATCGCTCCGCCCACGCTCGATGTGCCGTTGTCGGCGAGGACGCTGTCAAGGATCTCAAGCACTCCGTTGTTCATGTTCAGGATCGCGCCACCGTTCAGCGTCGATCGGTTGTTGCGCAGCGCGCAGCGCTCGATCGTCAGTGTGCCGGCATTCGACACCCCCGAACCGCCGTCGGGCGACTCGCCATCGGCGATGGTCAGGTTCTGCACCAAGAGCGCCGCTCCCGAGGCGACGGCCAAGACGCGCACGCTCCGTCCGCCGCTGATCGCGATCGCGTTGCCGTCCGTCGGGCCTTCGATGGCGACCGCGCCGGTAATGGTCGGCAGCGTGCTCGCGAGGGTGATTGTGCCGTTCAACCCTTGCTGGAAGATGATGGTATCGGCGCTGGCGGCGGCCTTGTTGCATCCGCTGCCGCCGACCGGGCTGCCGTTGGCGAAGCTGATCGCGTCGCGCAGGCTGCAGGCGCTGCTGCCGGTGCTGTCGGCGAGCGTGGTGACCGTGAGCCGCGCTGGGCGCCCACTGCTGCCGCCGCACGCGAACGCACCCAGGACGGCGACCAGGATCGCCACGGCGATCCTCCGCGGATCATTCGACATCATGTCCCCACTCCTCTTTCAGACAGAGCACCGCCGCGCGAGGCGGTGTGCGTCGAGTCAAACGCCGACGCTGGCGCTTTTACCAGCGAGCCGGAAAGCGCGTCAAACCCATGCCCAGTCCCGCCGGCGACGGAAGCGCAAGAAGGGCGGTTACCTCTCGTGCCGCTCGGCGGTCCCCTATCACCCGGTGACAATTCGCGCGCCCCTGCTGAAAGCAAATGGCGATGGCTGCGCGCGGGGGGCTCTATGCGGACCGTCGGTGGCGTCGTCGCTAGACGTTGTCGAATCGGACTCGATCAACTACCGAGTGCGCATGACAATACGCTCAGCCGCCGAGGTGGCCGGAAAGTGCAGCGCGGCCCTCGATGCCGTGGAGCGGGAGCGCGCGGAGATCGCGCTGCCGCGGAAGCGCCGCCCGGTCGCGCGGCCGCAGCGAGATCGTGAGGAGGACGGAACATGAAGCGCAGGATGGTGTACGACCGCGGCGTCGATGCAACATGGCGGGCGACGCTGACCGCCGCTGGCACCTGGATCGCCCTGGCCGGGTTGGTCGCGCTGCTCGGCATGGGGCGCGCCGGGGCCGGCCCACCTCCCGGGTGCTGTGTGTGTACCGCCTGCCAGAGCCCCGAGCTGTTCGCCTGCCGCGACGCGCTCGACGGCGATGCCTGTGCGACGATCTGCAGCGCCTTGAGCTGTGACACGGCGGAATTTCTCGCCAGCACCGACTGTCTGGACCAGGCGCAGTGTTACGGCGATTGCTGCGACGATGCCAGCGGCGGCTGTCGCCAAGTGTCGCAGGCGAACTGCACCAACGGGGGCCAGTTCTTCAACGCCTCGTATTGCGACGCCTCGAGCTGCATCGCCCGCCCGCCGCAGCCGGATGGCACGCCGTGCACGGTCGCGGCGGAGTGCCAATCCGGCTTCTGCGTCGACGGCGTGTGCTGCCACACCGCCTGCGACGGTCCGCAGCAGATCTGCGACCAGCGCGGCCACGAAGGCATGTGCGTGACGCTGCCGACGACGCCGACCCCGATCGCCTCCGGCGGCGCGTTGCTGCTGACGGCGGCCCTCTTATGGTGCACAGCGCTGGCCGCGTTGCGCCGCACCGGGCGGCGCCCGAGGGACTAGGCGGAGCGATGTTCCCGGCTGGAGCGGCACTCGTCCACTCCCGTCCTCGCATCACGTCGACTCCAAGCCGGACGCCGGCCAGCATCGCGATTTCACGATTGCATTTGAGCGCCCGGGGGTGAGAAGCTCGGAGCCGCCGTGGCGGGGGCTCCACTGCAGTGCCGTGGCGCGGTGACGGCTGAGGTCTTCGGTGGGAGAGGGAGAGTGAGCGCGCGGAGCCTGGCATGAGCCAGCGGCGCCGAGGACAACGCCCCGGGCTGTCGCGGCGCGAGTTCCTGGCCGCCGGCGGCGCGGCGGGCGTCGCGCTGGGCCTGCCGGGGCTGCTGGCCGGCTGCGGCTCGGATGACAACCCGCCGCCGGCGCACCCGGCGACCGCGACGGCCACCGCCACCCCGCAAGCCACGGCGACGCCGACTCCCGTGCCGCGGCCGCGCGAGCAGCGCACGCTGCACTTCGATTTCTCCTTTGGCGATGTGAGCGAGCCGCGCCTGCGCGTGCTGCTGAGCGCGCACGACGGGTTGGCGCTCACCCCCCACACGGCCGAGACGCGGGCCTTCTATCGCCAGCAAAACCCGCTGTTGCGCGGGGTGGCCGATGCCCGGCTGACGCACTTCTGCGAGGCGGTCGATCTGCCCGCCGACTCGCTGCAGCATTTCTGGCTCACCGGCCGCCACCTGCCGAGCGGTGGCGCGGCGCTGCTGGGGCTGCAGATTCACGTGCCGCAGGCAGTGCGCCGCACCTTGGCAACGCACCAGCGGGTCAGTGGCCAGCCGCGCCTGCACGGCGCGAAGCTCCGCGCCTATGGATTGGGGCAGGTGGCGGACGAGCTGGCGCTGGAGGACCTGGCGCCGACGCTGGATGAATTCGTGACGCCGTGGGACACCGCGGCGGCGCTGGTCTTCCATCACCCGGAGATCATGAATCTGAACCTCGAGCAGGGCGCGGCGATCAAGGCGCTGATCGAGACGCTACCCTGCACGGCGGCCGACCAGATGTGCGAGCCGTTCCTCTCCACGCTGGCCTTCCGCATCGCCAATCACTGGCCGGCGACGACGACAGCGGGCGGTTGGGCGACGCTGGTGCCGCTGATCGACCCGGACACCGGCGAGCCGTTGCTCGACGAGCACGAGCAACCGGTCTACCGCACCGACCTCGCCGACGAGACGGTGGCGGCCGCGCAGCAGACGATTCGCGCCGTGCTGCGCGCCATCTTCGACGACCCGCGCTTCGAGGGCAACAACTGGCACGAGGTGGCCGGCCGCACGGTCCAGTCGGTCAGACGTTCCGCCGGCGGCGCCGCCCAGATGAGCGGCTTCGAGCTGGTCGCCGAACATCCCGCCGGCACCAGTGCGCACGGCTTGGACTTCGTTGACTTCAAAGTGACGGATGCTGCCAAGCGCACGCTCGAGCTGCGGGTGCGCAACTGGCATCTGCGTACACACGCTCTGCACGTACAGTTTTCCAACGCGGCGGGGCCGCTACCGGTCAAGAACCCTGGCGACGCCGACAGCGTCCGCGCCAAGCATCTCGGCCTGGCCATCACTGCGAACACCATCCTGGCCGTTCCAGTCCCCATCGACGTTCAGACGTTTGTCTTCGATGTGCCGATCGAAGCCTCGAAGGCGACCGTGTTCTTTGGCAGCCTCGGGGTCGGCGGCGATCCTTTCTGCCCCGAAGCGGTGCTCGGTTCGGTGCTCACCATTGTGTTCAACCTCATCCTGCCCGCTATCGCGCTGGCTCTCGGCATCGCCGGGGAGCTGAGTGTGATCTTCCGGGTCCTGAAGGAGAACAGCGTCGCGGTAGCGAACATTGTCGCCGGTTTCGTGCGCAACATTCTGATCACCGCGGTGCCCAGCTTGGCCCGTGGGGTGTTCGGTGCCGCCGCGTCGGGTAGCGCGTCCGACTTCTTCGTCGCCCTCGCCAACCTGGGCGCGCAACTGCTGCTGCGCGTGCTCGTGCCGATTCTGGCCCTCATCGGACAAGCGATCTTCCGGAACCAGGCCCCGGCAGTTTTCTCCATCGCCTTCATCAGTCCCGGCTTCCTCGCCGCGGCGGCGACCGCGGTTGAGATCATCGAAACGGTGAGCGAGGTGCTGGCGAGCCCGGCGCTGTTCACCAACACGCTGTCGTTGGTCATGACCACGACGGTACGCGTCGAGCACGATCCCAACGACTTCCGTTTCCCCGCCCGCGCCCGCCACTACGAGGTGACGCTGGTCTACGACGAGGCCTCGAAGGTGGCGCACAAGCTGAGCGGAGTGGTGGAGGCGGACCGGGTGGACCCCATTGCGGTGGTGTTCGAGAAGGTGCCCTCGGGCGGCAAGGTGACCGTCGATGTCGTGCTGACCACGGCGGAGGGCTACATCATCGGGCGCAGCGTCGATGCGATGGGCAAGGAAGGCCCCGTCGGCCCGATCCCCAACACCCCGGAGATGGCGGGCACGATTGTCGTGCCGATCAAGGAGCGGTTGATTCCGCTCACCCAGGGGACGCGCTACCTGCACGACCTGGAGCTGAAGGTCGAGAACGGCCACCGGGTGTGGGTGGAGGGCCCGGCGCCCACGGCGACGCGGGCGGTGCTCTGCCAGGGGCAGGACGACCGGCTGTGCAACCTGGGCGGGATCACCATCAACCAGCGCACCGGCATGGCGGGGTACGGTTTCCAGGCCGGGGGCCAGGGGGACCGCAAGTACTGCGGGGAGAGTGGCGGGGGGGTGATGTATCTGTTCCAGAACATCTTCCTGGCCGCCAACCCGGAGCAGGGGTTGAAGGCGCTGCCGTGCGGGTTCCGCCATCCGGCGGGGATCGTCTACGACAAGCTGGGGCCACAATCGGGGCGGCATTTCTTCCTGGAGCCGGCCGCCGACGGGCTGAGCTACTTCCTGGAGTCCGTCGTCCTGGATAGGAGCACGCCCTTTCAGCTGAACAACCCGCTGGCGTGGGGGCGGTTCACGCAGGCGTTGGAGTCGCTGGCGGTGGTGCCGACCGGCTACGTGGTGGGGGTGAGCCGGCTGACGCACAAGATGGAGATCCTGCAGTTGCCGACGATGGCGGTGGACCGGGCGCAGGCGCCGGAGGCGGTGCCGTTCGCGGTGCTCAAGGGTGGGGAGGGGACACGCGAGGGGCTGATGAGTGCGCCGGTGGCGGTGGCGGTGCTGGAGGCGACGATCCTGGTGCTGGAGACGGGCAATGCGCGCATTCAGGCCTTCGATGTGTCGGCCAACCCGGTGCGCCTTTTCAAGAACGGGACGAGCGCGACGGTGGAGCTGGAGAAGACCCCGAACCTGGAGTACCTGGACATCGCGGTGGAGGGGTTGGGGTACATCTACGTGTTGTCGGCGGCCAACGGGGGGCTGAATGCGGGCGACTACCGGCTCGACGTGTTCACGCCGCAGGGCAACCTGCTCAACCGCACCACGGGGGTGGCGGCGGCGCGGATGGCGGTGGACACGTTTCGCAACGTGTACGCGTTGAACTACGCCAGCCTCGCCGGCGCGCCGCGCGTGGAGCCCTCGCTCTCGCAGTGGGTGCCCTCGACGCCGTGAGGGCAGAAGGGCAGAAGGGGACTGTCCCGGTGGAGATGGGTGGCGCGGCAGGGCGGGTCTGTCCCCCTGTTCACCTGTGAGGGAAACGAAGGAGACGATCATGATGAGACCGCGGCGTTGGATCCTCAGCCTCCTGTTCGCAGCGGCGTGCCTGGCGCCGGCGCTCGGCGCCGCCCCGGCCCTCGGCCAGGCGGGGTGCTGTGTCTGCACCGGGTGCACGACTCCTGCCCTGTTCGCCTGCCGCGACGCTTTGGATGCCGGGGCGTGTCAGGCACAGTGCACGAGCCTGAGTTGCACCAATAGCCAGTTCCACGCCAGCGCGGACTGTCTCAACCTCCAGCAGTGCTACGGCGATTGCTGCGACGCGCCGGGCACGGGTTGCTCACAGGTCCCACAGGCGAACTGCGCCATGGGCAGCGTGTTCTTCGCCGGTTCCTATTGCGATGGCTCGAGCTGCCTGGCCCCGCCGCCGCCGACCAACACGCCCACGAACACGCCCCTGGGGCCAACGGCGACGTCCACACCCAGCGCCTCGCATACTGCTACGGGCACGGCCACCCACACGGTGACGCCTGTGAGCACGCACACCGCCACGGCCACGCACACGGGGACGCCGGCGAGCACGCACACCGCCACGGCCACGCACACGGCGACGCCGGCGAGCACGCACACGGCGACGGCTACCCACACGGGGACGCCGGCGAGCACGCACACCGCCACGGCCACGCACACGGCGACGCCGGCGAGCACGCACACGGCGAC
>CAYYWP010000162.1:0-10892 GCA_964475125.1 uncultured Binatia bacterium (SeqCode)
CCGCGCCGCCAGCTCGCCGACGTCCAGCCCGGCGTCGCGCAGCAGCGCCAGGTTGCCCTCGGTCGCCATCACCGCCGCGGCTTCCTGCACGCCGGGCAGGCGGGACATCGCGGCCGACAACTGCATGAGCGCGATCGAGTCGCGGTAGGTGTTGGCGATGATTGTCTGCATGAGCCCCATGCCCGGAACGCTCCCCGCTGTCGAGCCCGTCATTTGACCGCTGCGCGCCGTGCGGTCAAACCGAACCGAGGCGCGTCCGCGCGTTGCACAATGGCGCAGTGGGCGCTAGCAGCATCTTGAGGCGGTCGCGTTCATGTTTCGAGGTACGCGGCATGAGCGGAGACACCTGCCGCAAGGCGGTGCGCTCGCCCTTCGACAAGCTCAGGACAGGCCCTGGGCCCGTCGAAGAGCGAGTGGCGCGGTTACTGGCGATGGCGCCGGATAACGATGGGAGACGCGGTCGGGATGAAGCGGAGAGGACAGCGATGAAGGATACCGGCTTGAAGTTCGGCGTGTTCATCACCCCGTTCCACTCGCTCAGCGAGGACGTCACCACTCTGCTGCATCGCGATCTGGAATTGACGGTGCATCTCGATCGCCTCG
The DNA here is from genome assembly GCA_964475125.1 of uncultured Binatia bacterium (SeqCode). Lineage (GTDB taxonomy): Bacteria > Desulfobacterota > Binatia > HRBIN30 > CADEER01 > CAYYWP01. Next base: position 604 of record CAYYWP010000162.1, read on the forward strand.
GCTACGACGAGGCGTGGTACGGCGAGCACCACTCGGGCGGCATGCAGATCATCGCCGCGCCCGAGATCTTCGCCGGTATCGCGGCCGAGCGCACCAAGCACATCAAGCTCGGCACCGCCGTGGTCTCGCTGCCCTATCATCACCCCTTCATGCTCGCCGATCGCATCGTCATGCTCGATCATCTGACGCGCGGCCGGTTGATGTTCGGCGTCGGTCCCGGGGCGCTGACCAGCGATGCCGTGCAGATGGGCATCGACCCGCTCGGGCAGCGGCCGCGGATGGTGGAGGCGATCGAGGCGCTGGTGCGGCTCTTCCGCGGCGAAGTGGTGACCATGAAGACCGAGTGGTTCGAGCTGCGCGAGGCGCGCCTGCAGCTGCCCAACTACAGCTCGCCACACGTCGACATGACCGTCGCGATCGGTGCCTCGCCGGCCGGACCGGTGGCGGCCGGGCAGTTCGGGCTCGGCGTGCTCAGCATCAGCGGCGTCTCCGATGCCGCCCTGCAGCTCAACCTCAGCAACTGGCAGATGGCCCAGGACACCGCGCGCGAGTTCGGGCAGGTGGTCGATCGCAGCCGCTGGCGCATCGCCTCGATGATCCATCTGGCGGAGACGCGCGAGCGCGCCATCGAGGAGGTCCAGCACGGTCTGCTGGAATGGGTGCAGTACTTCCGCGAGGTGGCGTCGTTCGCCTTCGTGCCGAACAACATCGCCGATCCGCTGCAGTATCTGCTCGGCGAGCGCATGGCGGCCATCGGCACGCCGGATGACGCCATCCACCACATCGAGCGCATCTGGGACGTCACCGGCGGCTTCGGCGTCCATCTCGAGCTGGCGCACGGCTGGGCCGATCCGGCGGCGACGCTGCGCAGTCACGAGCTGATGATGCGCTACGTGCGACCGCACTTCCGCGACGGCTTCGCCTCGCGCCGGCAGAACTGGGCCTGGTGCAACACGCACCTCAGAGAGTTCATCGATTCGCGCAACGACGCGGTGCGGATCGAGACCGAGCGCCACGAACGCGAGCGGGTCAAGAAGGGCAAGGGCGCGACCTCCGGTCGCCCGGCGCCGGCCCTCGGCCGCTGAGGTCCCGGAACCGCCGTGCCATTGCGCGCGCCGGCGGCCTGTGAGATCCGGCGCCGGTGGGGCCGGGTTCGCTCGCCGAAGCGGTCGCGCTGACCGCAGCCGATCGCGTCTACGCCGCGCTGGCGCCGCCGGTCTTCTCGCTCATCCATCTGGGCGCCCGTCTCGCCGGTGCCGACGCCGCGGCGCTCGGCCAGCGCACGGGGGCGATGCCGGCCTGCCCGTCGCCATGCCTGTGGCTGCACGGCGCCTCGGCCGGAGAGATGCGCGCCGCGGCGACCCTCGTCGCGGCGCTGCGCGCCGGCGGCTGCCGCTTTCACGCCGCCTACACGACCACCAATGCCGCCGGCCTAAAGCTGATCGCCCACCACCTGAGCGACGCCGACGTCAGCGCCCTCGCCCCGTGGGATATGCCGGCCTGGTGCGCCCGCGCCCTCGACGCCTGGCAGCCGCGGGCGCTGGTGCTGGTCGAGACCGAGCTCTGGCCTGGGCTGATTCGCCTGGCGGCGGGGCGCGGCATCCCGGTGCTCAGCGCCAGCGCGCGCCTCTATCCGCGCGATCTGCGGCGCTATCGCCTCATTCGAGCCCTCATGGGTCCGACTCTGCGACGTCTCACCGCGGTGCTGGCGCAGAACGACACGGAGCGGGAACGGTTCGTCGCCCTCGGCGCGGCGCCGGGGCGCTGCACCGTGGCCGGCAACTTGAAACACGCCGCGCCCGCGGCAGTACCGGCTGCGGCGATCGCCGCGCTCCGGCATGCCCTCAGGCTTGCGCCGGAGGAGTCGCCCTGGGTCGTGGGCAGCCTGCATGCCGATGAGTTGCCGTTCGTCATCCCGGCGTTGGTGCGGGCAGCCGCTGACGGACAGCGGGTCGTCATCGCGCCGCGACATGAGCGCGGGCAGCACGCCGTGGTCCGGGCGGCGCGGCGCCATCGCTGGCGTCTGGCGCGCCGCAGTGGCGATCCTCGCCCCGCCGACTGGCAGGTGCTGTGCCTCGATACGATGGGTGAGCTGCGCACGGCGTACGGGCTGGCGCAGGTGGCGGTGGTCGGCGGCGCCTTCGCGCCGCACGGCGGCCATGACCTGGTCGAGCCGGTGCGCTCCGGTGCGCCGGTGGTATTCGGCGTCCACACCGACCACGTCGCCGCCGAGGCCGAGGCGCTCCTCGCCGCCGAAGCGTCGGCGCGAGTGGCCACGCCGGCGGCGCTGGTCGAGCGGCTGAGCGCCTGGCGGAGCGACAGCGGGCTGCGCCAGCGCGTCTGGCAACGCCAGTACGCCGCGCTTCCCGACGCCGCCGCGATTGCGGCGCGCTATTGCGCCGCCCTCGCCCCCTGGTTGAGGTGACGCGTTCGCGACCCGAGCGTCCGTTCGCCCACCCGCGCAACGATCGCGACCAACTGCAGCACGCCGCGACACTGGCCAGAAAAACTCGCCGCCGTGGCCGCGCATCTAGCGCCGCCGCCGGCTTTGCAGTAGACACGCGCCGGAGTCTGAGCGTGACGGCGCCGGGTGCGGTCAGCATACGAACGGTGAAAGTGGCGGCCATGCCGCGCCGGGTGGCGCGCCGGCCACCGACGGTGTGGCTGGCGGCCTGCGAGGTGTCCGGCGATCGCACCGCCGCCCACCTGGGCAGGGCGCTGCGCGATGCCTGGCCCGGCATCCGGCTGCTCGGCTTCGGCGGCGAGGCGATGGCGCGGGCGGGGATCGAGGTGCGGCTGCACACCACCGAGTTCGGCTTCACCGGTCTGGTCGATGGGTTGCGCGTCCTCCCGGACATGACGCGGCTGTTTCGCCGTGCCCAGCGCATGCTGCTCGACGAGCGTCCGGATCTGGTGGTGCTGATCGACAGCGAGTGCATCACCTCGCCGTTCGCGGTGTGGCTGCGCCGGCACGGCATCCCGACGACCTTCTTCTTCCCGCCGCAGGTGTGGCTGTGGGGGCGCTGGCGCATGCCGTTGGTGCGCCCGCTGGCGCGGCGTTTCGTCTCCGCCTTCGCCGCCGAGGCCGCGCTGTACCGCGCCAGCGGAGCCGACGCCGTCTTCGTCGGCCATCCGCTGCGCGATCTGGTGCGGGTCGACGACGACCCGGCGGCGGCGTTGCGCGCCGTGGACTTGGATCCCGGCCGCCCGCTGGTCGTGCTCATGCCGGGCTCGCGCCGGGCCGAGATCCGCGCCCTGCTGGCGCCGATGCTGGGCGCGGCGCGGGCGCTGCAACAGCGCGAGCCGCGCCTGCAGTTCGCGGTGCCGCTGGCTGAAGAGCGCCTGCGCGGCGAGATCGAGGCCGGCGTGCGCGCCAGCGGCATCGATACCATCGCCGTCTACCCGCACGATTCCTACGCCATTCTCAGCCAAGCACGGGCCGTCGTGCAGTGCGCCGGTACGGCGACCCTCGAGGCCGCGCTGCTCGGCATCCCGGCGGTGATCGTCTATCGCGCCCGCCAACTCGAATTCCTCCTCGGCCGCTACCTGCTGGTGCACGCGCGCTTCCTCGGCATGGTGAACATCTTGCTCGACGACTGCGTCCAGCCCGAGTTGGTCCAGCGCGATGTCAATCCCGCGCGCCTGGCGGCCGAGACGTGGAGCCTGCTGACCGACGAGACGCGCCGGACCGCCATCCAGCGTCGACTCGCCGAGCTGCCGGAGCGCTTGGGACCATGCGGTGCGTTCGCGCGCGCCAGCGAGGCCTTGCTGTCGCTGCTGCCGGAATACGAGGCCCAGCCCCATGCGTCGCCGGCCGTACCGCTCGCGCCGCCGTCCGCCGTAGTGGCCGCGCAGGGGTAGGATGAGCGGTGGCGCGACCACCAGCGCCGCCCTGAGCGGACACACCGCGCTGGTGACCGGCGGCGCGCGTGGCATCGGCGCCGCGATCGTGCGCAGGCTGGCGGCCGCCGGCTGTGATGTGGCGGTGTTGTACCATGGCAGTCACGAACGCGCCGAGGCGCTCTGCGCGGAGCTGCGCGGCGCCGGGCGGCGCGCCGTCGCCGTGCAGACCAACGTCGCCGATCCCGAGCACCTGACGCGCGCCTGCGAGCGCGTGCGAGCCGAGCTCGGCGCGGTACAGATCGCAGTCAGCAACGCCGCCAGTGGCGTGTTGCGCCCGGCCCTCGATCTGACCGCCAAGCACTGGCGCTGGTGTCTGGAGACCAACGCCCTGGCGCTGCAGACGCTCGCCGTGGCGCTGGCCCCACACCTGCCGCGCGGAGCGCGCATCGTCGCCCTCTCCAGCCTCGGCGCCACCCAGGCCCTGCCCGGCTACGCCTTCATCGGCGCTTCGAAGGCGGCGTTGGAGGCGCTGGTGCGCAGCCTGGCCGTCGAGCTGGGCGGGCAGGGCATCACCGTCAATGCGGTGCGGTCCGGGGCGGTGGATACCGATGCCCTGCGCGCCTTTCCGCAGCGCGAGGCGTTGCTCGCCGAGGCGGCGCGGCGGGCGCCGTTGGGAGCGCTGCGCGCCGAGCACGTCGCCGACGCCGTCTACCTCCTCTGCCTTCCCGAGGCGGCGATGATCACCGGGCAGACGCTGGTGGTCGACGGCGGCTACTCGATCGCGAGTTGAGCATGGCCGAGCCGATGTTCCGCGCCGCGCCGCTGACCGGTCAGGTGGCGCTGGTCAGCGGCGGCAGCCGCGGCATCGGCCGGGCGATCGTCGAACAGCTGGCGGCCGAGGGCGCGGCGGTGGCGTTTTGTTTTCTCGGCCGGGACGACGCGGCGGCGGCGGTCGTCGAGTCGGCGCATCAGCGCGGCGAACGGGTCGAGGCGGAAGCGGTGGACGTGCGCGACGCCACCGCCTGCGATGCGGCGGTGCGCCGCGTCGCCGCGCGCTTCGGTCGCCTCGACATCGTGGTCAACAACGCCGGCGTCATCCGCGACGGCGTGCTCGGCTTGCTGAGTGATGGCGAGATCGACGACGTGCTGCGCACCAACCTCGGCGGCGCGCTCAACCTGACGCGGGCGGCGGTCGGCCGGCTGGTCGCGCAGCGTGCCGGCCGCATCATCACCGTCAGCTCGGTGGCCGCGGCCAAGGGCGGGCGCGGCCAGACGATCTACGCCGCCAGCAAGGGCGGGCTCGAGGCCTTCACCCGCGCCTTGGCCGTCGAGCTGGCGCCGCGCGGCATTACGGTCAACGCCGTGGCCCCGGGCGTGATCGACACCGAGATGACGCTGGCCGTGCGCAGCCGCGCCGGGGCGGCGGTCACGGAACGCATTCTGCTGCGCCGCCTCGGTACGGCCGAGGAGGTGGCGCGCGCCGTCGCCTTTCTCGCCTCGCCACACGCGGCGTACATCACCGGCCACGTGCTCGCCGTCGACGGCGGCTTCAAGATGGAGTGATCGCGATGCCCTTCAGTCCGGTTCCAGCGGCCGCCGTCGAGGCGGTGTTTCCGTCGGTCGCCGACATCATCGCCGACGCGCTCGCGCGCTCGCGCGCCGAGGTGCACCTGCACAGCCGATTGGTCGCCGACCTCGGCGCCGAGTCGATCGATTTCCTCGACATCGTCTTTCGCCTCGAGCAGGCGTTCGCGGTGCGCATCCCGCGCGGGCAGATCCTCGAGGCGGCGCGCGGCGGGCTGAGCGAGGAGGAGTTCCACCGCGACGGCGTGTTGACCGAGGCCGGGCTGGCGCGCGTGCGCGCCTTGCTCGATGAGGTGCCGGCGAGCGCCTTCACCCCGGGGCTGCGGGTCGACGACCTCCCCTTGCTGTTCACCGTCGAGACGTTCTGCAAGCTGGTGGCGCGTGCCCAGCAGGAGCCGGCGAGTGGCTGAGGCGGGCGGGCGACGCGGACCCGTGCTGATCACCGGCATCGGGCTGGTCACGCCGCTGGGGGCCGACGCGCCGACGACGTGGGAGGGGGTGCTCGCCGGGCGCAGTGGCGTCGCGCCGATCGATCGCTTCGACGCCAGCGGCTTCGCAGTGCGCATCGGCGCCCAGGCGCCCGACGTCGGTGCCAGCGCGCTGGCGCCGCGCCTGCGCAAGTACGCGGCGCGGCAACACCGCTTCGCCGTCACGGCCGCGGCGGAGGCCTTGCGCGATGCCGGCGTTGCCCCCGGGCCGGCCGACGCCGAGCGCTGGGGCTGTGTCGTCGGCAGCGGCATGCTGCAGGTGGAGTTCGCCGAGCTGGCGGACTTGCAACGCGCTGCGGCACCGCACGGCACGCTGCAGGCCGACCGCCTGCCGGCCGCGGCGGACCCGATCGCCTTCGCCCGTCATCAGAGCGTCAGCGGCCTCGGCCTGCTGGCGCAGCAGTTCGGCATCCGCGGTCCACTGAGCGCCGTGCACACGGCCTGCGCCTCCGGTGGACAGGCGATCGGAGCGGCCTTGCGCCTCATCCGCCGCGGCGCCGCCGACCGCGTACTGGCCGGCGGCTTCGACAGCATGCTGACGCCGGTCGGCCTGGCCAGCTTCTGCTTGCTCGGCGCGCTCTCGACCGACAATCAGCAGCCGCAGCGCGCCAGTCGCCCGTTCGACCGCACGCGCAACGGCTTCGTCCTCGGCGAGGGCGCGGGGTTCCTGTTGCTCGAGTCGGCCGCCGCCGCGCACGCCCGCGGGGCACGCGTCTACGCCGAGCTGGCGGGAGCCGGCGACGCGCTGAGCAGCTATCGCATCACCGACCCGCATCCGAGCGGCAACGGGCCGATCCAGGCGATGCGCGCGGCCCTGGCGGATGCCGGCGAGGCGCCCGAGGCGGTCGGCTACATCAACGCCCACGGCACCTCGACGCCGATGAACGACCGCAGCGAGTGCGCCGCCATCGGCGCCGTGTTCGGCCCCCACAGTGAACGTTTGGCGGTGAGCTCCACCAAGAGTGTCATGGGACACCTGATCGCCGCCGCCGGCGCGGTCGAGGCCGCGCTCTGCGCGCTGGCGCTGCGCGATCAGATCGCCCCGGTCAACGCCAACTTGACGCAGCGCGATCCCGATTGCGCCCTGCCGTTCGTCACCGGGGCCTCGCGCCGCCTGCCGTTGCGCGTCGCGCTCTCCAACTCCTTCGGGTTCGGCGGCGCCAATAACGCCCTGGTGTTGCGCCGGGCAGGTGCCGACGCCTCCAGTCACTGGCGATGACGGCGCGCATCGCGATCGTCGGTGCGGGTGCGATCTGCGGCCTGGGACGCGCCGTGGGCCCGATCTGGGACGCCATTCGACGCCGGCAGTCGGCGGTGCGACCGATTCGACAGTGGGAGAGCGCGACACCGGCCCATCGCTACGCGGCCGAGGTCGGCGACTACGACGCGGCGGCGCTGGTCGGTGACCGCAAGCTGCTCAAGCTGTTGCGCCGCACGCATGTGTTCGGTTTCTACGCCGGTCTGCGCGCGGTCGAGGAAGCCGCGTTTCTCGCCGAGCGCGCGCTCCGACCGCTCGACGAGGTCGCCGACTACAACGACCGCAGTGGCATCTACGTCGGCGCCGGCGGCAGCGCCTATCAGGATCAATACGACTTCCTGCCGCTGCTGGCGCGCAGCCGTGGCGAGCTCGCGGCCTTCGGCGCCGAGCTGGCGCAAACCGTGTCGCCGATGTGGTTGCTGCAGACGCTGCCGAACAACGTCCTCTGCCATCTCGGCATCCGCACCGGTTTCGCCGGCGCCCACGCCTGCCTCGTCAGCCACAGCATCGGCGGCGTGCTGGCCGTCGCCGAGGCCGTCGACGCCCTGCGCGCCGAGCGCGTCGATCGCGCCATCGCCGTCGCGCATGTCGCGCCGATCGAGCCGCAGGGCCTGCAGGGCTACGCGACCGTCGGCCTGCTGGCCCGCGAGGTGATCCGTCCCTTCGATGCGCGGCGCGATGGCTGTCTGTTCGGCGAAGGCGCGGCCGCGCTGGCGCTCGAGCCCGCCGCGCGCGCGTCGGCGCGCGGCGCGCCGATCCTCGGCGAAGTGCTCGGCACCGGCTCGGCCGGCGAAGGGGGGAGCCTCTTCGCGGTCGACCGGCGCGGCGAGGGGCTGGAGCGCGCCATCCGCCTGGCCCTGGCCGACGCCGGCTGCGCGGCCGCCGACGTGGCCCTGATCGTCGCCCACGGCAACGGCGGTCTGGCCTCCGATCGCACCGAAGCCGCCGCCATCGAGCGCGTCTTTCGCCCGGCCATTCCTCCGGTGGCGGCGTTCAAGTGGGCGACGGGCCACCTCTTCGCCGCCGCGCCGCTCTTGGATGCGGCGTTGGCGCTGGCGGCGCTCGGCGCCGGCGAGGTGCCGGGCATCGCCACGCTGGGCGAGGTCGATCGCGCCTGTGCGGCCTTGCCGGTGTCGCCGCATGCGCAGGCGGTGCGCGGTGACGTGGCGTTGATCCTGAGCCGCGGCCTCGCCGGGACGAACGCGGCGCTGCTAGTCCGCGTCGCCGCCCCGGCATGAGCCGCGCCGCCGATCCGCTCACGGTCTGGGAACGGGCCAATGCGCCGGTGCCGTGGTACGGCACCATCATCTATTATCTGGTGCCGATCCGCCGCCGCACGGTGCTCGCCAACTTGCGCCGCGCCTTCGGTGCCCGCCTCTCTCCCGCCGCCATCCGGCGCCTGGCACAGGCCCACTACGCCCACCTCGGCCGCTCGCTGGCCGAGATCCTCGCCGAGCCGTGGCGAGCTGCCCAGGCGCGGCGCGACGGGTTGCGGATCGAGTACGCGACGGCAAGCCTCGGCGCCGCCGCGGCGGGGCGCGGCGTGCTCTTGCTCACCGCTCACCTGGGCAACTGGGAAGTCGCGACGACGCGCGGGTTGGAGCGCTTCCCCGAGTTCCGCGGCCGCTTTCACATCCTGCGCCGGCCGCTGCCGGCGCTGCTGGAGGGCTTCGTCCGCCGCCGCTTCCGGCGCGCCGGTCTCGGCGTGCTGCCGAAGAAAGGGTCGCTCGACCATCTGCTGGCGTTCTTGCAGCGCGGCGACGCGGTAGTGTTTCTGCTCGATCAGCACGCCGCCGGGCGCGACGGCGTCGCGGTCGAGTTCTTCGGCGAGCCGGCCGGCACGTTCCGCAGTCTCGCCGTCATCGCCCGCGCCACCGGCGCGCCGGTCGTCCCTGCGGCTACCTGGCGCGCCGCCGACGGCTGCCACGTGCTGCATTTCGAGGCGCCACTGGAGGCGATCTCTTGTGCCGACCCCGAGGAATGGATCCGCCTCAACACCCGGGCCTACAACGCCGCCCTCGAGCGCCTGATCCTGCAACATCCCGAACAGTGGTTCTGGGTGCACCGGCGCTGGAAGGGGGAAAAGAGGGGACAACAGCCGGTCGAAAAAGACCGCGCTCATCCTTCGACGAGCTCAGGATGAGCGGGAAGTGCTGGTGCCGCAGCGCGTTCCGCTCACCTTCGCCAAACTCAGGACATGCCCTTCGCCAAGCTCAGGACGTGTCCTGAGCCTGTCGAAGGACGAGTGGAACGCGTTGTTTAACCGGTGGTTATCGCCTCATTTCAGGCGGGAGCACCGGGCTGTCGAGGGCGCGCGCGATGTCGAGCAGGCGGGTCTGCGCGTGCGCGAGGGTCGCCTGCGGCGACAGGGCTTCGGTCCATAGTTGGACGCGCGCGAAAGGCGCCGGCAGGTGGGCGCGATCCCAGGAGCCGAAGGTGAGGCCGTGGCGCGCCGCGGTGAGCGCCAGCTGAATGTCGGCGCCGGACGCCGCGGCGATGCGCAAGAAGCCCGGCGTCGCCTGGCAGCAGGGGCCGCGCGGGCCGTCGACGGCGATGACGCCGACCTCGCCGGCGGCGATGCGGCGGGCGAAGGCGTGCGCCCCGTGCACGCCCTGCGCGCCGGTGGTGCCCATGGCGTGGGCGATACCGAAGCGCGCCAGGAAGGCGGCCAGCAGGCGACCGTCGCGGCTGGGACTGAGCAACACCACCCAGCGCCGGTCGCGAAACGGTGCTTGGTGCTTGAAGGCGAGGAGGTGGAAGAACATGCCGTGACAGGTCGCCACCACCAGGGGGCGAGCGGCACTGTACGCCGGCAAGCCCGCCGCGCCGGTGATCTCGAGCCGCCAGCTGTGCAGCAGCGCTCGCACGGCCGGCAGACCGGCCGGGAGCAGGGCGCGCTCGAGCAGCGCGAAGCGCAGGCGTCGTGCTGCCGTGGCGCCGGCGTTCATCGCGCCGGTACGGGGCGCGGGTTGGGCGCGCGCCAGCGCCGCGGCGCCGCGCCCCAGGGCGCTCGCAGCAGCCACCCCCCCGCGCTGCCGAGCAGCGCGCCGAGCGCCGCTCCGGCGAGTACATCGCTCGGGTAGTGGGCACCGAGCCACACGCGACTGACGCAGACG
>CAYYWP010000163.1:0-10890 GCA_964475125.1 uncultured Binatia bacterium (SeqCode)
GGCCGCGGATGTCCATGCTCGTCAAGGCGCCGGTCATGGCATCGAAGCCGGTGGCGAAGACCAGGATGTCAAACTGGTGCTCGACGCCGTTGACGCGAACGCCCCTGGCGGTGATCGCCTCGATCGGCGAGTGCTTGATGTCGACCAGGGTGACGTTGTCGCGGTTGAAGGTCTCGAAGTAGTCGGTCTCGGTGCACAGGCGCTTGGTCATGATCAGGAAGTCGCGCGGCTCCAGCAGCGCGGCGACCTTCGGGTCGCGAATGCGGACGCGAATGCGGTCGCGCACGAACTCGGCGACGGTTTCGTTCGCCTCGCGGTTGGTCAGCACGTCGTTGTAGCTCCAGTAGAAGGTGAAGTTCGCCGAGTGCCAGCAGCGCTCGTACTCGCGCCAGCGCTCCTGCCGGCTCACCGCCAACGCCGAGCCGCCGGGCAGGCCGTCGACGATCTCGTCGCACTTGATCACGGTGCCGACCAGCGAGTGCGCCTCGCGCCGCCGCACGTCGTCGTAGTTGGCCTTGACGCGGCGTTCGATGGCGGGGTCCATCCGGCGCACGCACGCCGGCACGGCGTAGTTGGCGGTGCGCTGAAAGACGGTCAGGTGGGCCGCCTGCCGCGCCAGGTGTGGAATGGCCTGGATGCCGGAGGACCCGGTGCCGATGATGCCGACGCGCTGGCCGGAGAAATCGACCTCGGTGTGCGGCCACGTCGAGGTGAAATAGGAGGCGCCCTTGAAGGCGGTGGCGCCGTGCAGATCGAGGGCCTTGGGGACCGACAAGATCCCCGTCGCCATGATGCAGAACTGCGCCGAGATGACTTCCCCCCCCTCGGTGTGGAGCATCCAGCGCCGCTGCGACTCATCGAAGACCACCGACGGGATCGGGGTGTTGAACTGGATGTCTGTGCGCAGGTCGTAGCGGTCCGCGACGTGCTGGAAGTAGCGCAAGAGCTCGGGCTGCGAGGCGTAGCGCTCGGACCAGCTCCACTCCTGCTGCAGGCCCGGGAAGACCGAGTAGGAGTACTCCATGCTTTCGTTGTCGACCCGCGCCCCCGGATAGCGGTTCCAATACCAGGTGCCGCCGACGTCGCCGGCCCCCTCGTAGCAACGGACCGAAAAGCCGAGCTGCCGGATGTGGTACAGCGCCAGCAATCCCGTATAGCCGGCGCCGATGATCGCCACGTCGAGCTCGACGGCGGGAGGTGAACGATCGGCCTTCGGACTTCGGTCGGCAGCCATGAGCGTGGCACTCCTAGGTCTTGGAAAACTCCGGCAGCGGACTGTGGTAGGCCGGCAGCGTCTCGACCCGCGGCGTCCAGGCCCGCTTCGCGATCAGCTCCTGGACGTGGCGTGCGATCTCGGCCGTGGTGGCAAACCACACTCCGCCTTTCGCCCGCATGTATTCGAGCAGCTCGATGACGGCGCCGAGGCGCGCCGGCCGGCCGGAGAGAAACGGGTGCCAGACCGAGATCCACAGCCCGCCGTACTGCCAGGCGGCATCGAACTCCGATTTGAACACTTCCAGGGCGCGCTGCGGCGCGCTGATCGGCGTCGTGGCCTGAAACTCGCGCCCGTAGATGTAGTAGGGCCAATCGTCCAGGGCCCATTGCGTCGGTAGCTCGATGAGCGTGCGGCCGCCGTTCTCCAGCAGGTAGGGGATGTCGTCACCCATCAGCGAGGAGTCGTAAGCGAAGCCGGCGTCGATGAGGAACGGCAGGGAGTGCTTGGAGAAGGCGAAGCTCGGCGCCCGCCAGCCGACGGGGTCGGCGCCGAGGTGGCGGCGAAACGCCGCCAGGCCGCGCTCGAGCCAGTAGCGCTCGTCCTCTTTCGACTGCTCGTAGGGGCGCTCGTGCAGATAGCCGTGCAGCGCCAGCTCGTGGCCGTCGGCTGCCAGCAGATCGACCGCTGCCGGGTAGCGCTCGATGCACCAGCCGGGCACGAAGACGGTCTGCTTCAACTCGAAGCGGCGGCCGAGCTCGACCAGGCGGGGAACCGCGATGGTCGGGCCGTAGCGCGTCAGGGTCTGACTGGCGACCAGCGTATCGGCGCGGTCGGGGTGGTAGTAGTTCAGTCCGCTATCGGCATCCAGGTCCCAGGTGATGGCGACCGCGCAGCGCGCCTGATTCGGCCACGGGATCGGATTGCTGATCACGGCCGTTGCCCGTCGCGCTTGCGGATCGCCAGGCCGGCGAGCAGATACATGATCACGTAGGCGATGGCGCGGTAGATGACGGCGGAGCCGGGCGGAATGCAGGCGAACGAGATGCCGCTGGCGCCGCGTCTGCCGATCTCGTGGGCGATGCGCACGACCTCGTAGTCGGTCATGCCCATCGGCTCGGCGAGCTCGCCGAGGATGTCGCCCGGGGCCGGACCGGCGCCGCCGAGGACATCCATGTCGAAGTGCACGAACACGCCCTGGGTGCCTTCGTAGGCGTGCCGCAGCTCGCGACACACGCCTTCGATGCCGAGGTCCTGGCGGATGCGCCAGAGCGGGAAGAAGTGCGCCCCGGCCGCCAGCCACGAGCGCACCAGCGCCTTGTTCTCCAGCATGCCGCGCTCGCCGATCTCCACCAGGTGGCGCTTGTCCATGTTGGCGTGGAACTCGTACAGCTTGTGCTTCCAGCTGCCGCTGCCGGCGATGCGCGGGTCCATGGTCAAGCGATCGAGCGGCTGAAAGTCCCAGTGCGCGTCGAGGCAGATGCAGCCGACGGCGCCGGCGGTGCGCTCGGCGATCGGCTTGGCGACGGCGTAGGAGGCGCAGGGCGAGTTCTGCCCGATCACGATCGGCAGCGCCCCGGCGGCCAGGCAGTGGGTGACCTTGAGCTCGACCGCGGCCTGCGCGCGCAGGATGTTCTCCGCCGTGGGCGCGTCGATCACTTCCGGCGGGATCGCGGCATCGCCGTAGTCGACCACCGTGAGGTGCTCGAACACGTCGAGGTCGAAGTCCTGCACGTAGCCCGAGGCATAGCGCGCCGATTGCTGTCGGACGCGCTTGGGCGCCGCCAGCCACTCGTCCTTGCCGACCCCGGCGTACTCGCCCCAGCCGGCGACGAACGGCGCGCCGATGATCACCGCATCGGCGCCGCGCAGCGCCTCGGGCGTGGCGACCAGCGGCAGCCGCATGAACGAGGGCGTCTCCGCATCGAGCTGCGGAAAATACTGCGTCCGCATCCAGAACGAGTTGCGGATCTCGTCCCAGCGTGGGTAGGTCATCGGCGCACTGCTCGCGGCACTGAAACGGGGTGCGGTTCCGCTCTCCTGGTCTTGGCGGACGAGGCGCGATTCGGATGGTTACGGCGACGGCCTCGATAGTCCGCGCCGCGTGCGGCGGTCAAGCGCGCGGGCGCTCAACCCACCGAGACCGCACGGTGCGGAGATCCTCCGCATGGACACGGGTCACGCGGCGGACTCAGGCTCGCGATCGGATGGATCGCCCTCGGATACCCAGTCGGCGAGCAGCGTGTAGGCGACGGCGAGCACCACCGGTCCGACGAAGAGGCCGATGACGCCGAAGCCAATGAGCCCGCCGACCACCCCGGCGAAGATCAGCAGCAGCGGCAGGCGCATCCCCCGCTTGATCAGCAGAGGGCGGAGCAAATTATCGAACGTACTGCAGAAGATCGCCCAGACGAGGAAGGCGGTGCCCCAAGCGGCGCCGTTCTGCGTGTAGACCCAGATGACCGACGGGAGCAGCACCGGCAAGGCTCCAACCTGGGCGACGGCGAGAATGAATACGGCGGCGGTCAACAACGCCGCGAACGGCACTCCCGCGGTCGCCAGCCCGATGCCCGCCAGCGTCGCCTGCAGAATCGCCGTGACGACGACGCCGAGGGCGACGCTGCGAACCGCCTGGGCGGCGAGCAGCCCGAGCTTTTCTCCTCGCGGTCCCGCCAACCGCCGGGCGAGGCGGCTGGCCCCATCGGCCGCCGTCTCGCCGTTCGCATACAGAATCGCGGCCATGATCACGGTGAGCAGGAACTGGACGACCAGCAAGCCGATATTGCCGACTTGGCCGACGAACCAGACGGCGAGCGTCTGGGCAAAGGGGGCGAGGCGGGCGGGGATCTCCTCGAGACCGGCAGCGGCGGTATCGCGCCAATGCACTGCCAGCGTCGCGCCGACCAGCGGCAGGCTCTCCAGCCACGTGGGCGGCGGCGGAATGCCGAGCGCCGCCAGCGACCTCGACCAGTCCGCGAGCCGTGCGACGTTGTCCAGGACGGTGGCGATGGCGAGATAAGTTGGCACGACCAGAATCAGCAGCAGCGCGATCGTCATCGCCGCCACGGCGAGGGCGCGCCGGCCGCCCAGCCACGCCTGCATCTGCAGCAAGACCGGCCAGGTGGCGACGACGATCATGATCGCCCAGGCCAGCGCGATCAGGAACGGCCGCAGGATCCAGAAGGTGCTGGCGATCAGGATGCCGAGGGCGAGGAGCTGCAAGGTGGTGCGCGCAAGATCCTGCCGCTCGGTATTCATCGCTCCCCGCTGGTTGCCCGATGCACCCCTCGGGCGCGCATGTCAACGTCCGCGGCGGTCATTACCGGGCCCGGCGTGTCCGAGTGCCTGGTCGAGAGGGCGGAGGGATCAACTGACCTCGATCTGAAAAAACCTCGACGCAGAGACGCCGAGTAAGCAGCAGGACATGGAGGCGGCGTGCATGAGCTCGCGCGCCGCCCCAAGGTTGACCCTAAAGGGGAACGAGACCGCAACCACAGATGAACACAGATGAACACAGACAAGAGGTCCGACGGCGGGCAGGGAAGCAGCCCAAGTCGCGTTTGCAGGACGTGCCGCCCACCTACCGCCCTGAGCGGGCGCGCCTGGTCAACGGTGCTTGGCCGGCTCGACGTTGGGCAGGAACCAGGTGAGCAGGCCGATCGCGGGCAGGAACGAGCAGACTCGGTACACGACGTCGATGCTGGTGGCGTCGGCGAGCTGCCCGAGCAGCGCCGCGCCCAGGCCTCCGGCGCCGAAGGCGAAGCCGAAGAACACCCCTGACACCATGCCGACGCGACCCGGTACCAGCTCCTGGGCGAAGACGACGATGGCCGAGAAGGCCGATCCCAGGATCAGGCCGATGATCACCGTCAGTGCCGCGGTCCATCGCAGGCTGGCGTACGGCAGCAGCAGCGTGAACGGGAGCACGCCCAGGATCGAGGTCCAGATGACGTACTTGCGCCCGATGCGGTCGCCCACCGGCCCGCCGATGAAGGTGCCGCCGGCGACGGCGGCGAGCAGGATGAACAGGTGGAGCTGAGCGCTCTGCACGCTCAGCTGGAACTTGTGGATGAGATACAGCGTGTAGAAGCTGGTCAGGCTCGCCAGGTACACGTTCTTGGAGAACACCAGCAGCGCGAGGACTGCCAGGGCGGCCCAGACGCGCGCGGGAACGGCGTCGCGGCGACCGGTGCGGGCGGGCCGCGCCCCGGTGGGGATGTGCTGCCGATACCAGGAGCCGACGCGGAACAGAATCGCCATCGCCGCCAGCGCGGCAATACCGAAGCAGGCGATGCTGCGCTGCCCGTATGGCTCGACGATGAAGGCGGCCAGCAACGGGCCGGTGGAGCTGCCGAGGTTGCCGCCGACCTGGAAGAACGACTGCGCGAAGCCGTATCGGCCACCCGAGGCGAGTCGCGCCACGCGCGACGACTCGGGGTGAAACACCGAGGACCCGACGCCGATCATCGCGGCGGCGATCAAGATCGCCGCGAAGCTCGGCGCCACCGACAGCAGCAACAACCCGACCAGCGTGGACGCCATGCCGATCGACAGCGCGTAGGGCTTCGGCCTCGCATCGGTGATTCCCCCGACGACCGGTTGCAGCAGGGAGGCCGTGGCCTGGTTGATGAACGTGATGAGGCCGATCTGGCCGAAGTTCAGGTGATACGCCGTCTTGAGGATCGGATACAGCGCCGGCAGCACCGACTGCATCAGATCGTTCAGGCCGTGACACAGGCTGATGGCGGCCAGAATGCCGAGCGCTGTCGGCCGGCCTGCGGTGGTCCCGCCCCGGGCTGTGGTCTCGAGGCCGGCCGCGAGCTCGGCGTCTGCGGGCCTGGGCGTGGCCGCGTCAGTGGGCACGCGGCGACACTACCCGATGCACGCGCGCAAGACACCGCGGGTCCACCAGCCCCGGCGAGGTGCCCGCAACGGCGCTCGTCATGCCAGTGGCGCTCGGCCGGTCTCCGGCGTGCGCGCGGCGATGGCGAGGCTGACCAGACAGGCGAGCGTGACGTAGGCGGCGGGGGCGAGCGGGCTGCCGGTGGCGTCGGCGAGCGTGGTGGTGATCAGCGGCGTGGTGCCGCCGAGGATGCCGGCGGCGCCGTTGTAGGCCAGGCCGAGGCCGCTGCCGCGCAGGGCACTCGGGAAGCGCTCGGCGAGCCACACCTGATAGGGCGCCATCCCGCCGACGATGAGCGCGGCGAAGCCGAGTTCGGCGAGCCAATCGTCGCCCGCATCGCCGTGGCGCAGGATGGCGAGCAGCGGCCAGGCGAGCACGGCGCAGCCGGCGAGGCTGGTCAGCACCAGCGGCTTGCGGCCGAGCCGGTCGGCGAGGGCGCCGGCCAGCGGTGTCAGGACGACCATGAGGGCGATCGACGCGGTTTGAATACTGAGCGCCGTCTGCTGCGGTAGCAGTCGTTCGACGGTGAGAAAGGAGCCGATGTAGACGGTGAGGGTGTAAAAGGACGTGTTCGATCCCCAACCGAGCAGCGCGCCGCGCACGATCTCCGCCGGCTGCTGCCGCAGCACGGTCAACACCGGCGACCGCGCCGCCGGCGCCGCCGCGCCGCGCGCCGCGTCCTCGGGCAGCGTGGTGCGCAAGATGGCGAGCGACAACCCCAGCGGTAGGGCGAGCAGGAAGGGCAGCCGCCACGCCCAGGCGTGCACCTCGTCGGCCGTGAAGATGAAGAACAAGGCGTTGCCCGTGGCCGAGCCGAGCAAGATGCCGACGCCGGCAGTACAGCCGGCGAGGCTGCCGTACAGGGCGCGGTGTCGGGGAGGAGCATGCTCGATGAGATAGGAAATCGAAGTCGTGAACTCACCGCCGATCGACAGCCCTTGCAGCAAGCGGAACACGGTGAATAGCAGCGGCGCCAGCGCGCCGGCCTGTGCATAGGTGGGCAGGCAGCCTACCAGCGCCGTGGCGCCGGCCATCGTCGCTGCCGACAGCAACAGGGCCCGGCGGCGGCTCAGGCGGTCGGCGAGGTGGCCGAAGGCGGCGCCACCGACCAGGCGCATGAAGTAGCCAACGGCGAAGACGCCGAACACGGCGAGCAGCGCCAGCAGGCGGCTGCCGGACGGAAAGAAGAGTTGGCCGAGCGTCGCCGCCAGGACGCCGTAGAGCGCGAAGTCGTACCACTCCATCAGGTTGCCGGACATGCCGGCCACCAAGGCCAGGGGCGAGAGACCTCGAGCCGCAGGCGCCTTGGTCATCGGCGAGGAGAGCGAGGAAGAGTCGCCAACAGGCCTCGGGCTTACTTCGCCTGGCTCCGCCTGTCCAGCGTGCCGTGCGCCGCGGCGCGGCGCGCTCCACCGCCCCAACGAGTCACTACCGATGCGATCGATACAGGCCACTACAGTGGGCTGACAGATCGACGTCGCTGGGCGATCACCCAATTGCGCGTCCGGGGCTCACTGTGGCATGGCTCACCCGATGCGAGGGAGGCCGTCGCGCTGGACCTTAGTGACGTTGCTCGCGCTCTCTGCGTGCGCGTCCGCCGGACCGATTGACCCTCCGACCGCGAGCGGAAGCCCCGCCCCCCGGAGCCGCCTCCACGATGGCGAGTCGACCGCTCAGCCCGCCCGAGCCGCCTGGATCCCAGGGGTGGCGGTTGTGGCCGCGTTCGGGTCCAGCAGCGAGTTGGGAAGCGGAGCGGCGCTCTGGTCGGTCCGAACGCCGGCGTGGTGCTCGTCATGGCGACCGACCCGCGGCAATCCGTGATCGGGCGGGGGACGCGTCTCGCGACCGCGCTGGCCGTCGTTCTCCTCGCCGGCTGCGGCTCGTCGGACGACGCCCCGGCGCCGACGCCGACCGTGTACGCCGCCTACGTCGTGCTCGGCCCAGGGGCCGACGGCTCGACGCTGGCTTTGGCGCGCGCCGTCGTCGCGCCCGGCGATCCCGCCTGCCCGGTGCTGCGCGGCAGCGGCCGTTCGATCGCCATGACCCTGCGTGCCAATCCCTTCGGCTTTCCGGTCAACGTCTGCGAGGCGCGCATTCCCTTCGCGCGCCGCTTCCGCCTTTCCTGGACCGGCCAGCCGCTGGCGGTGGCGCGGCGCAACCCGTCTCGCCTCACGGTGATCGGCGACAGCGGCTGCGAGTCCAAGGACTGCGCCGCCGGAACGCCCGCCCGCCCCTTCGAGGCGATCGCCGCTGCCGCCGCGGCCGAGCCGAGCGACTTGGTCGTCCACGTCGGCGACTACAACTACCGCGGCACGCCGGGATCGATTCCGGTGATGGGCGGCGGCACCCTCAGTGTCTACGATGCCGGCGACAACGCGCCCGACGATCCCCAGTGCCAGCTCGACAGCCCCTACGTCAGTCAGAACGCCGGCTACAGTGAGGCGCCGGATACCTGGGAGAATTGGTGGGTCGACTTCTTCCAGCCGGCGGCGCCCCTGTTGGCCGCGGCGCCCTGGGTGTTCGTGCGCGGCAACCACGAGCTGTGCAGCCGCGGCGGTCCGGGATGGTTCTACTTCCTCGATCCCGGCGCCTCGACGCGCCTCGGCGGCAGCGGCGAGCGCGAGTGCCCGCCGCAGGGCGGCGATCGACCGCTGCCGCCGCCGGTGCTGCCCTACCTCGTCTTCACCCCGCCCTACGTGCTCGACCTCGGCACGCTGCGGCTGGCGGTGATCGATTCCGCCAACGCCTGCGACGGCTACGCGCCCGCCGCCACCACGCAAATCTACAGTGAGCAACTGGCTCAAGTGCTGGCCGCGGCGGCGCCGTCGGAGACGCCGCTGTGGATCGCCACCCATCGCCCCTTCTGGGCGGCGACCGACACCGCCGGCGACAGCATCGACCAGACCCTGCAGCAGGCCTGGGCCACGGCGCGCGGCGCGCAGCCGGCGGCGCCGATCGCGCTCGTCGTCGGCGGTCACGTGCACGCCTTTCAGTCGGTGACCTTTCCCGCCTCCGACCCGGCGCGCCCGCCGCAGCTGGTCGTCGGCGACAGCGGGGTCGAGCTCGATACCAGCCAGCCGGTCGGCCCCTTCGACGCCGTCGTCGATGGCGAGCAGGCAGAAGTGCTGGGGTTGCAGGCCTTCGGCTATCTCCGCGTGTCGTCGCTCGCAGCCGACGGCAGCTGGAGCGGCGCCCTGCTCAACGCGGACGGCTCGGCCATCGCCTCGTGCGCGACCGCCAACCTCCCCGCGTCGCTGTGCGCCGAGTAGCCGGGGGGACCGCTTAGCAGTCCGTTGAAAAAGGCCGCGCTCATCCTTCGACGGGCTCAGGACCTGTCCTGAGCCCGTCGAAGGGTGGGCGGAACACGATTTGCAACGGACTGTTAGCCGAAGTAGCGGCGCTCCAGCTCCGGCGCGTGTGCCCGAGCTCGTTCGACGCTCTGTTCCATCGAGGAAAGGCACTCGCGGTTCGCGCTCAACCCGGGCGATGCAACGATCTGCATCTGCATCTGCCACTCGAGCGCGTAGCTGTCCGGATTCAGCCGCGCGTAGAAGTCATCGAGCGCCGCCTCCAGAACCCGCCGCGCCTCGAGCTCCTCGAGCCCGCACTGGAATGTGAACTCGATCAGCTTTTTCGCCTCCTCCACGTCTGCTGCGACATCCTTGCCGACGGCCTCGGTGATCCGTCGCCGAGCGACGCGCGGGAACCGCAGCCTCGACGTGTAGTCAACCCGATACACCGGCACGCCCAGCTGCTGGGCCGCCCGCTCTACCAGGAGCGTCGGCGCATTGACGGTCCTATTGCTGTTATAGCGCAGACGTAAGGCGGCCATCGCGCTCGGTGCAGGCCCCTCGTGGATCAGCACCAGCACCCCGATGGTGTCGAGGCTGCGGACGGCGGCCTCGACGAACGCCACGCCGGCGCGATCGGACGGCGCGTAGTAGAGAATGTGCGATGCGATCGCGACGTGGTTGCCGCTCGGCCAACCGGCCGCTTCGCCGAACGCGTTGCCGACCACGATCTCTGTGCTTTGGACGTGCTCGTCTGCTGCCAGGCGCGTGGTAGCCAGCTCGGCCAATCCCGGGCTGATGTCCATTCCGCGGATGTCCACTCGCCGGCCGGTCGAACCGTCGATACGGGCTGCGAGCGCGGCCGCCTGCTCCCCCTCGCCGATACCCGGGAAAAAAATCTTCACCGGGCCATCGCCGGCCAACACCCCGGCCTTGGCGCAGAGGTCGCCGATCAGCGTGCCGAGCAGCTCGGCCTCCATCGGCTTCTGATCACAGGCGCCGATGAAGGCGAGAAACGCCGCATCCGCGTCGAAGCTTCCCTTCACTTCTCCTCCGCTGTCGATCCCGCCCCGCTGACACCGTGGAGCGGACGAATAGTCTAACACGACTGGCCACACAACCACCGTCTGCGTAGTGGAGACTCGAACGCGACCGAGGCGACGGTTGTACTCGCCGCGTACCGCGGCGAGTACAACAAGATGAGACCGCACGGCAGCTTGGGCCAACAAACGCCGGCGGCATCTCGCGCCGGTCTGGAGATCAACGCGGAGCGCGTCGCGTGGCCGGCGTCTTGGAGCGCGCCGCTCCGCGGCGCACGGCAACGCGAAGCGTTGCCCTGGGCGGCGCTCCGCACCGCCATGCGCCGCGGAGCGGCGCGCTCCACCGCCCCAACGAGTCACTGCCGATGTAATTGATACAGGCTACTAGCCCCAAAACAAGCGCTTGGGGGGAAAGAGATCCGCGCGACGTGCCCGGGGGGCCGA
>CAYYWP010000164.1:0-10812 GCA_964475125.1 uncultured Binatia bacterium (SeqCode)
GCCGGGGCAGTCGTGCGACAACCCCGGCAACGCCGGCATGTGCTCGGCGGATCCCCCCGCGCCCGCCCCGGCGCTGTCGCGGACCCTGCTGCTCGCCCTCGCCCTGTTGTTCGCCATCGGCGGGGCGGCGGTGCTGCGCCGCCGCCGATAGACCAGGCGATAGGCACCGAATCCTCTGGAGCGCGCCGCTCCGCGGCGCCCGGCGGCGCGGCGCGCTCCAGCGTTTTGCTTGACGTAGACAGCGAGCAGCGCGTTCGAGGTGAGCGGAAAGGCGCCTATCCGCTTTTCCCCTCAGCGCAGCGCGATTTCGTCGTAGCGCGGATGGCTGCCGACGTGCTGCGCGGGAGGGAAGGCGGCGCTCAGGATCGAGAAGCCCGGGGCGCGCTCGATGAGCAGGACGTCGGGGCGCGGCGTCGCGAGCGGAATTTCGGCCGGGTCGGGTGGCCGCTGATAGAACTCGATGACGGTTGCGGCGTTGGCACGGTCGTGCGTCAGGTAGCGGACGACGTTGGCGTCCTTGGCGACCACGGCGACGACGCGCAACCCGCCCGCGGCGAGGGCGCGGGCGCGCTGGCCGATCGGCGTCGCGGCGGGGCTGAAGTAGGCCTGCGCCTGATCCGCACGCGGGAAGAGCGCGAGGTACTGATAGGCAGCCGACGCCACTTGCAACGCCAGCGCCACGGCGATGTACGGCGCCCAGCGCGGTTGCAGGGAGAGCAGCGCGCCGAAGCCCAGCACGGCGACGACGAGGAACACCGGCAGCGCGACGAGCAGGCGGGTCAGGCTCGGACCGGTGAAGCCGAGCAGCAGGGTGGCCATCAGCCACACCGCGGCGAGATACGCCGCCACCGGCGTGGCGCGCCGGCGCCACAGGGGCACGAGGCCGATGAGCAGGGCGCCGGCGAGCAGCGGATCGAGCGGCCGGATGCCGGCGCTGGCCAGACCGGCGCTGACGCCATCGAAGAGGTGCGTCGGCCCGGCCAGCGCCCAGTAGCGCTCGGGATACCAGAACGGCAGCAACGCGCTGGCGAGCAGGTGGGCGCCGGCGCTCGTTGCCCCGCCGCGCACGACGTAGCTGCCGCGCCACAGGTACTCACTCGGCGCCGCCAGCAGATAGGTGAGGTTGGGGATCGACACGACCGCGGCGGCGACCAGCACATGGCCGTAGCAGCGCGTCAGCCCGCGCCGCGCTTCACCGGCGCGCCACAGGCGCAGTGCGGCGTAGAGGAGGAAGGCGGCGACCAGCGCGCGGCAGGCGGTGTACGTGTACAAGGACAGCGCCAGGGCCGCGCCGCACACCCAGGCCGGCGCGCGCTCTGCCGGGCGGCGCTCGGCGCGCTCGAGCAACAGCGCCACCGCCAGGCAGAAGAGCGGCGCGCTGATGGCGCGCACGCCGGCGCGCCCGTAGTGGAAGAGCCATAGCGAGGAAGCGGCGACGGCGAGCGCGAGCCAGCGCGGCGTCGCCGGCTCGACGCGGCGCGCGGCGGCGGCGATCAGCCACACGCAGGCCAGGGCCGCAAGGCCGCCGACCAGGTGGATGGCGAAGGTCGTGGTGCCAAACAGCGCCGCCGCGGCGGCGACGATATAGAGGTAGAGCGTCTCCTGCGGAATGCCGGGCGTCGAGCTGAACAGGCGCAGCTGCCCGGCTTCGAGCAGATGCAAGCCGCGCAGCGCCTCTTCGGCGGCGTCGTTGTTGAGGCCGTCGGGCACGGCGTCCGGCCATGCCGCGAGCCCGACGGCGTACACGGCGAGCACGGCGGCCGAGGCCCACGGCGGATCTCCCAGCCGCCCCGCCCCGCGCCCGTCGGTCATGAGCCGGTCGACGCGGTTTGCTGGGGCACGCCCGCCGCACCGCGCGCTGTGGTGACCGTCTGCACCACGGCGACGAGCCACACGCCGAGCGGCACGACCAGCCACAACGCCAGCGGATGGGTGCGGGTGATGCCGAGCCGCGCCGCGCTCAGGTAGTGCGCGAAGGCGTAGCGGCTGAGATCGCAGTACATGGCGCCGTACAGCGCGCCGGTGAGGTTGATCGCCGCCGAACAGGCCAGCGCGATGCCGGCTGCCAGCGCCAGCCCGCGCCTCAGCGACGCGCGGCGTGCGTAGCTGAGGCCGAGCAGGCCGAGCGCGACCACCGGCATCGCCGGCAGGAGGTAGCGCGGGCCGTACTGGCAGCCGCCGAAGGTCTCGATGTTGAGCACGTAGGCCAGCAGCAGCGCGATCGCGAAGATCAGCGCACACTGCTCGCGCCGCAGCCGAGCCGGAAAGCGGAACAGTCCGGCGATGCCGCACCAGGCGATGGGGACGTAGGCGGTGAGCATCGCGGTATAGAAAGCCGCCTTGCGCCAGAAGTTCGCCCAGTCGAAGAAGAAGTAAGTGTCGGAGAACTGCCCGGCGACGTTCGGCACCAGGAACGGATGGCCGAAGTGGGTCCAGTTGTAGATCAGTAGCGGTGCCACGCCGAGCGCGGTTCCGGCGGCGAGTGCCGGGAGCAGCCGCGGACATTGCCAGGCGGCGTAGGTGGCGATGATCGCGGCGACCGGGGCGGCGAGCATCGAGGTCGTGATCGTCCAGCCGAGCAACGCCCCGGCGGCCAGGGCGCGCAGGGGAACGGCGCGCGCGCGTGCGTCGCGCAGGCGCCAGGCGAGGCAGAGCGCCACGGTGAGAGAGGCGGTCGCCAGCGCATCGTGGTGGGCCACGCCCGCGTACGGCAGCGCCGTGCTGCCGACGCCGAAGGTGAGCGCGGCGAGCCACGGCCAATGCGCCGCCGCGGATGGATTCGCCCAGGCGCGCGCCAGACGCAGGACGCACAGCGCCGCCAGGGCAGTGGCCAGGGCGGCGGTCCAGAACGTCACCCACCCCGCCACCAGCAGATAGTTCTTGGCGTACGACAGGCCGAACGCGTGCAGGACTGCGTACGGGACGGCGCCGGCGAGAAACTGGCCCGGCTGTTTGGCCGCGTAGAGCCGTCCGTCGTACGTGAAGACATCGCCCAGGCGCTGCAGTTGCGGCGTCGGCGAGCCATCGACGGCGAACCTGCCGCGCTCGACGATGGCCTCGATCCCCGCCTGCTGCAGGGTGAACGACTGCAGGTCGTGCGAGTTGATGAGCAGCCCGTACAACAGCCACAGACCGGTGAAGAACAGGGCGTCGACCGACCGTCTCATTGGGCTTTGCCTAACCCCAATCTGAGATGCGCTTCAAACCGCGGGAAAATCTTTCACCACGAAGTCCACGAAGGTGTCCTGTATCAATTGCATCGGTAGTGCCGGCGTCTTGCCGTGCGCCGCGGAGCGGCGCGCTCCAAGGCCTTCGTGGTTGCAAGGCATTTCGGATTCAGGGCTCAGGGCCAGTTGTGCCGGCCATCGGTGCGGCCAGTGCTTCAGCCGCGCGCCGCCGCTCATCAGCATCGAGCTCGCCGCGCAGTTGGGCGCGCCGGAGGCGGTAGATGCGACCGCTGGTGTCGAAGCGGGCCAGCACCTCGACGTCCGGGTACAACTGCTCGATCAGGTCGTTCAGCTCGCCGACCGGGCTGACGATCACCCGGTCGCGAGTCGCCCCCTGAGCCAGCAACACCCGCTCATCCTCGATCCAGTGCCAGGATCCCTGCCGATCGAGCTCGAGGAAGGCGAACTGCGGCGCGTCGAAGGTGCGCCGAACCGCAAAGACATCGTGCGTCTCAGCCAGGGAGGCGCAGTAGCGGAAGAAGCGCACGGCATCGCTGTTGAAGGCGGCGGCGACGGCCGGACTGACGGCCCAACGCCGAAAGTAGTCGTGGTAGTTGAGGGCGATGATCGCGGCCAGCGCCGCGGCGGTGGCCAAGCGGCCGCCGCGGCGACCGACCACCGCCAGTCGGTCGAGCCCGATGCCGGCCAACAGCGCCACCGCCGGCAACGCCCCGGCGGCGCGCAGGGCATGCGGCGCCGAGTCGGTTACCGCCGACGGCAACAGGGGCAGCAGCCAGCAGGCGAGCACGCCGCCGTAGCGCACCGGCTCGGCGCGCAGGCGCCGCACGGCGATGATCACGCCGGCGACGACGGCGAGGCCGGTGACCGGATCGAGCATGGGCGCGCCGGGCAGGTTGTGGCGCGCATTGGCATCGCCGCGCAGATGCAGCATGAACAACACGCGCTGCAGGTCATCGCGCAGGCTGCGTCCCTGGCCCTGCCGCGCGCGGTCCTCCACCGTGTGCGCGGCGCGGCCGAAAAAGTGCTCCGGCTTCGCCAGCGCGTAGCCGAGCAGCGGCGCGACGACCAACAGGGCGGAGAGCGCCGTCACCGCGGCGAGCCCGGCGAGCGGGCGCCAGGGCTCCGCTCGCGCCTTCCACAACGCCGCGGCGAGCGGCACCGCCAGGGCCGCGGGAACGATCCAGTAGGCCGGATACGAATAGAAACCGATGCCGAGGGCGACGCCGAGCCCGATGGCATCCAGCGGCCGCCGCCGCCGCGCCAGACGCACCAGCGCCCAGACGACGAGCACGACGCAGAGCGGCACCAGTACGGCGCGCAGGCCGAGGCGGCTCACCGTCACCGGCCAGCGCCCGGCGGCGAGGACCAGACCGGCGAACAGGGCGACGCGCAGGCCGAAGAGCCGTTGCGCGACGGCGAACAGCATGCCGGCCGTGGCGATGCCGAGCAGCGCCGAGGTGAGACGAATGGCCGCCGGCGTGGTCCCCCACAGGCGCAAGACTGCGGCCATAACGTAGTGGTACAGCGGTTCCCGGCTGCCCCACAGCGTCGGCTCCTCGACGAAGAGCGGGAAGTGCTCGCCGCGGGCGATGGCCCGCGCCACTAGCCCGTCGGCCGCCTCGTCGCCGAACAGGCCGGGTGGCACGCTGTCGAGTCGATAGCAGCGAAAAGCCGCCGCCAGGGCGACGACGGCGATGCCGCAGAGCAAGACGCGCCAGCGCGGCGTGAGACGCAAATCAGTCACGAGGGGCCCGTGCTTTCAGCCCCGTCCCGCCGGCCCGTTCCGCTTTCCTCGCTCACCGGCGCGATTCCTACCACCGGCGCGTCTGGGCGCGAAAATCGTCCTGCATCTTCTCCACCCAGTGCTCCGCCTCGGCGGCGTGGGCGGCCGACAGCTGCGGGCGCAGGTCGCCGGCGGCGATGCGGTAGACGCGCCCGTCCGAGCGGCCGTGCACGGCATAGCGACCGACCACCTGCGCCGACAGGTACGCCTCCTCGATCAAGGCGTTCAGCGGGCGCGATTCGCTCACCACCACGCGGTCGCGCCGCGTGCCGTCGCCGCCGACCAGGTCGCCGGCGCCGGTGAGCGGGCGCAGCGGCAGGCGCCGCTCGGCGTTGAGAAACAGCAGGTTGGGGGAACGGTAGACGTAGGGCGACAGGTAGACGTCGGCTTCGGGTGCGAGGCCGGCGACGAAGTCGAAGAAACGCCGCACGTCGGTGGCGTAGGCGGCCGCGGTCTCCGGGCGCTCGGCCCAATCGAAAAAGTAGGCGCGGAAGTTGAGCAGCGCGGTTGCCGCGACGGCGGCGGCGAGCAGCGCACTCGCCGCGTATCGGCGCCAGGCGATCCCCGCCCCGGCGATCCAGCCGGCGACGGCATCGAGCCCCAGCGCGGCGATGAGGCAGGCCGCCGGCAGCGCCCCTTGCGTGCGCAGCACGGCGCCCGGCATGTCGCCGAGCGCGCCGGGCAGCAGCGGGACGAGGAAGAAGGCGAGCAGGCCGCCGTTGATCACCGGCGCCGCCGGCAAGCGGCGGCAGAGGACGAACACCCCCAGCGCCAGGGCGACGCCGGTGATCGGATCGAGCAGTGGGGCGTTTTCGATGCCGAACTGGGCCGGACAGCGGCTGCGGAAATGGAAGAGGAAGAACACCTGCTGGAGGTTGTCGCGCCACACCTGCCATTGGCTCCAGGCTGGATGGCCCGAGCCCGCGACCTCGAGCGCGCGGGCGAACAGGTAGTCGGGTTTGGCGACGGCGTAGGCGAGCAGCGGCGCGGCGACGACCAGGAAGGCCGCACCGGCGTTCGCCGCCAGTCGGGCATCGTCCGCCCGCCGCGCGCCGCGCGACTGCCACCGGTGCAGGCCGAAGACGGCGAGCAGCGCCAACGGGACGACCCAGTAAGCGAAGTAGGTGTAGAAACCGAGCCCGACCGTCACCCCGGCGAGGGCGGCCGAGGCGCGCGTGCGCCGTGCGACGGCGCGGTGCACGGCGAGAACGGTGAGCCCGATCCACAGCTCGGTCAGAATGGCGCGCAGTCCGATACGGCTGAACGTGACGTGCCATTGGTTCACCGCCAGCAGCAGCGCGCCGACCACGGCCGGCCGCGGGCCGACGAGGCGCGCCGCGGCGAGCAGCAGGGCGGCGACCGTGGCGATGCCGATGAGTGCCGAGGTCAGGCGCAGCGCCGTCACCGACGGGCCGGCGACGGCGAATGCGCCGGCGGCCAGGTAGAAGTACAGCGGCTCGCGCGTGCGCCCCTTCACGTCGGGGCTGATCTCGACCATCAACGGCCAGCGCTCGCCGCGCGCGATCGCCGCCGCGTCGACGCCGTCCTGCGCCTCGTCGAAGAACAGGCCGGGCGGGATGGCGTCGAGCCGGTAGAGCCGGAAGAAGGCCGCCACGGCGAGCACCGCCGCCAGCGCCAGCAGTCGGCGCCGGCGGGTCACGGCGCGACCTGCGGCGGCGGGTTGTGATCGCGCTCTGCGGGCGCGGCATCCAGGCGCGCCAGGTTCTCGCGCGCCGGGGCGAAGTCGGGATCGATCTCGAGGCAGCGCTGCCACTCGGCGGCGGCCATGCGGCGCAAGCCGAGCTGCGCGTAGAGGGCGCCGAGATTTGAGCGCGCCTGCAGATGGCGGGGATCGAGGTGGAGCGTGCGCAACAGCGCCAGCAGGCAGCCGCTCCGCTCGCCGGCCGCGCAGCGGACGGCGGCCTGGCGAAAGGCGATCGCCGGCGATGCGTCATCGGCAGGCAGGCGCGACGCCAGCCGTTGCAGCGCGTCGCGCAAGAGCTGCCGGTACGCCTCGGATGCGGGAGCCGCCATGGCGGCGGCGAGGTAGTCGGCCAATGCCTCGGCGTACTGTCCCTGTTCCTCGCGCCAGCGGGCGCGATCGGCGTACACCGCCGGCAGCGGCTCCGTGGCGGGGCGGAAATCGGGCCAGCGCGCCACCATCGGCGTCAGTCGCTCCAGCGCGGTCGCGTACCACTGCTCGCGCGGCACGTAGATCACGTCGCGGCGGTGCTGGTCGGCGGGATCGGTGGAGAAGCGGAAGACGTAGATCGAGCCGCCGATGTGATCGACCGGCCGATAACGCCCCAGCCACTCGAAGCGCACGCCCGGCCGGCCGTTGAAGAGCGAGAAGCGCTGCAGAAAGCTGGCGCCGACCAGATAGGTGACGCCTTCCTCCGGCCACACCACGTCGCGCAACAGGATGGGGTCGGCGCGGATGCCGTACTGCTCGTGCGGCAGGGGCTCGAAGGCGAGCAGGCGCGGGCGCGCCGGGTGGTGCGTGTCGAGATAGTCGGCCAGCTCGTAGAATCCCTGACCCCACTCGGTGTTCGAGTCGTCGAGGTAGAAGGGCCCGCCGGCCGGGCCGCCGGCGAGCTCGTTGAAATAGGGCAGAAAATCCGGCGCGACGCGCAGCGTGCCGGCGACCAGCCAGACGCAGAGGGCGGCGAAGGCCACCTTCCAGCGCTTGCACTGGCGGCCGATCCAGACCGCGGTCGCGCCGCCGGCGAGCATGATGAAGGGAAACGCCGGCAGCACGTGGCGCACGCCGATGCTGGCGTGTTGCCACATCCCGGCGGCGTGGAAGGCGGCGATCGGCAGCAGGATGAAGGCCCAGTCGAGCCGCGTGGCGCGCGGCTCGCGGTCGATCAGCAGCAGCGCGGCGGCGAAGCACAACAGCGTCGGCAGCGGCGTCTTCCAGAGCTGCGCCAGCAGGTAGTAGTACCAGAAGCCGTGCTTCGAATACTCGCCCCAGAGGAACGCCTGCCATTCGGGGTTCAAGTCGGCGTGGATCAGCGTCACCCCGCGCGCGTAGTGCCGCAGGCCGTGCGGGCAGCCGAAGCCGACGGCGATCATGGCGACCGGGATGACGGCCAGCGCCAGGGCCGCGAGCGCCAGTCGCCGGCGCGTGAAACGCGGCGCCGCCTCCACCGCACCGCCGTCGCGTCCGAATAGGTGCCGCAATGCGATGGCGCCGAAGAGCAGCGCGACGAGCCCGGCGGTGACCAGGCCGCTGTACTTGGCCAGCAGCGTGAGGCCGAGGCCGGCGCCGCAGGCGAGCGCCCAGCGCAACTGTCCCGAACGGCCGTAGCGCCACAGCGCGTACAGCGTCGCGACCGTGAAGGCGGTGACCCCGACGTCGGTGTGCACCAGCGGCGCGTGGGCGAGGAGGTTCGGACAGAAGACGCAGAGCAGGAGCACGAACAGAGCAGGCCAATAGCCCCACAGCGCCCGTGCCCAGGCGAACAGCGCCGCGCACAGCAGCACGCCGACCAGCACCATCGGCAGGCGCCCCCAGAAGACGATGCGCGCCAGCGGCGTGCGATTGGCGGTGAGAAAGTCGCGGCCGAACCGCCACTCCCGGCCCGGCTCCCAGCCCTCGGTTTCCACCGCCGGCTTGAGATCGAGGCCGAGCAGCGGCACGGCGGCGAGGGCCTTCATCAGCGGCGGATGCTGCGGGTTGAGGCGAAAGTCGCCGGTGGTGACGTAGCTGTAACCGGATGGCAGGTGAGACACCTCGTCGCCGGTGATCGACAGGCGCGCCATGCCGCCGATCGCCAGCCCCGCGAAGGCGGCGATCAGCAGAGCCGGTAGAACCGCACGCCGCCAGCGCATGGCGCGAGACTACGGCTGAGGTGAAGCGACGTGCAAGGCGCAGCGCGTGGCTCACTGCCAGCGCCAACCGCGTGGTGAGTGCGCGCGGGCAGCGCGCCGAGTCTGCCGGGTTCGCCCTGACAGCCCGTTGAACGCGTTCCGGGTTCCGCCCACCCTTCGACCGGCTCAGGGTGAGCGGAACGCGGAACGCGCTCAACGGGCTGCCAGTGTCCTGTTTCCGAAATTCGGAGCCTATATCGGCGAGGCATCGGCGGCCCTGGCCAGGCGGCCGACGCAGGAATATCTGGCTATATTCCGAGGAGGCCAACGCCGTCAGGGGCGCTGAGGGCCGCCGAGATAGGCTGCGAATTTCGGGAACAGGACACTAGCGTCCCACCCCGTTCGTCGGCTTTTGGGTTTGACAGGGGCGAAGCGGCGGTGTCTAAGCGCTCACCACCTCGCGAACGACCTGTTCGGGATGGTGACTTCTTCCGATCCGGAGTGGAGGGGCAGTTGCCACGGCAGCGGAATTCGCGCGGCACGGCTTTCACCTCTGCGATTCTCGTCGCCGCCGTGCCGAGCCTCCTGTGCGCCCAGGTCATGCCGGTGGGCGGCGAGTTTCAGGTCAACACCTACACGACCGCCGCCCAGAGCAATCCCGCGGTGGCGGCCGACACCGATGGTGACTTCGTCGTCGTCTGGGGGAGCAACATTCAGGATGGCTCCTTCTACGGCGTGTTCGGGCGGCGCTACAACAGCGCCGGGGCGGTGCAGGGCGGCGAGTTCCAGGTCAACACCTACACGACCAACTCCCAATTCCTCGCCGCGGTGGCGGCGGACGCGGACGGTGACTTCGTCGTGGTCTGGACGAGTGTCCAGGATGGCAACGCCTTCGGCGTGTTCGGGCGGCGTTACGACAGCGCCGGCGCGGCGCAAGGCGGTGAGTTCCAAGTCAACACCTACACGAACGGCAATCAATTCTACCCGGCGGTGGCGGCCGACGCGGCCGGCGACTTCGTTGTGGTCTGGATGAGCTTCGCTCAGGATGGTTCTAACTACGGCGTGTTCGGGCGGCGCTACGACAGCGGCGGGGTGGCGCAGGGCGGTGAGTTCCAGGTCAACACCTACACGACGAACGACCAACGCTCCCCAGCGGTGGCGGCGGATGCGGACGGCGACTTCGTCGTGGTCTGGGAGAGCGTCGATCAGGATGGCTCCCTTCGCGGCGTGTTCGGGCGACGCTACGACAGCGCCGGGGCGGCGCAGGGCGGCGAGTTCCAGGTCAACACCTACACGACGAACAACCAACGCTATCCGGCGGTGGCCGCCGGCGCGGCCGGCGCCTTCGTCGTGGTCTGGCAGAGCACCGCTCAGGATGGCTTCGCCTACGGCGTGTTCGGGCGGCGTTACGACAGCGCCGGGGCGGCGCAGGGTGGCGAGTTTCAGGTCAACGCCTATACGACCGAATCCCAAGGGCACCCGGCGGTGGCGGCCGACTCGGCCGGCGCCTTCGTCGTGGTCTGGGAGAGTTTCAGGCAAGAGGATAGCCTCGCCTACGGCGTGTTCGGGCAGCGTTACGACAGCGCCGGGGCGGCGCAGGGCGTCGAGTTCCAGGTCAACACCTTCACGACCAGTGACCAACGCCGCCCGGCGGTGGCGGCCGACGCGGCCGGCGACTTCGTCGTGGCCTGGCAGAGCTACACTCAGGATGGCTCCAATTACGGCGTGTTCGGACAGCGTTACGCCGTGCTGGCCGGGACGCCCACCGATACACCGACCAACACGCCCACGGTGACGCCGACCGACACCCCGACGGCGACGCCGACCGACACGCCGACGGCGACACCGACCAGTACGCCCACCAGCACGCCGACGGACACCGGGACCCCGACCGACACGCCGACGGCGACGCCGACCAGTACGCCCACCAGCACGCCGACGGACACCGGGACGCCGACCGACACGCCGACGGCGACGCCGACCAGTACGCCCACGAGCACGCCGACCGACACACCGACGGTGACGCCG
>CAYYWP010000165.1:0-10716 GCA_964475125.1 uncultured Binatia bacterium (SeqCode)
GACTGGGTGACGCCGCACCTGAACTTCGTCAAGTACTTCGAGAAGCCGCCGCTCGTATACTGGGCCACGGCGCTGTCGTTCATCGCCTTCGGGATGAGCGAGTGGGCGGCGCGCCTGCCCTCGCAGCTCAGCGCGGTCGCCACGATCCTCCTGTGCGCCTGGCTGGCGGCGCGCTGCTACGGCGGTCGCACGGCGCTGCTCGCCAGTGCCATCCTTGCCTTCGGGCCGCTGTTCGGGTTCCTGGCCGTGGTGCTGACGCTCGACATGGCGCTGACGTTCTTCATTACCGCGGCCCTGACGGCACTGTGGTCCGCCTGCGAGCCGGGGGCGAGCGATCGGCGTGCCCGGCGCTGTATCGCCCTCGGGTTCGCGGCCACGGCGTGCGCCGTGCTGGTCAAAGGGCCGGTGGCCGTCGTGCTGGTCGGCGGTGCGGCCCTGTCACTCCTGCTGGCGCCGGGCGGCTGGCGCCGGCTGCGCCTGATGCTCGA
The DNA here is from genome assembly GCA_964475125.1 of uncultured Binatia bacterium (SeqCode). Taxonomy (GTDB): domain Bacteria; phylum Desulfobacterota; class Binatia; order HRBIN30; family CADEER01; genus CAYYWP01. The sequence continues at coordinate 489 of CAYYWP010000165.1, forward strand.
CTGGCGAGCCGCCGCCCTGGCGCTGCTGATCATCGTGCCGTGGTTCGTCCTGGTCGGCTGGCGCAACCCCGAGTTCTGGCGATTCTTCATCGTCGACCAGCACGTCGATCGCTATCTCTTCAGCCGCGAGCACGGCGAGGCGGTGTGGTTCTACCTTCCCGTTCTCCTCCTGGCGCTGTTCCCGTGGGTGTTGGTCTTGCTGCTCGATCCGCTCCCCCTGCGCCGTGCCGCCGACGTGCGCACCTGGGTCCCGGCGACGCGCTTTCTCGCCGCCTGGGCCGCCGTGGTGGTGGTCTTCTTCTCGCTGTCGAGCTCGAAACTGGTGACCTACGCGCTGCCGGCATTGCCGCCGCTGGCGATCCTCTGCGCGCGCGCGCTGCTGTGGGTCACCGACCAGCGGCGCACGGCTGGCCTCGACCGACTCGCCTGGCTGCTGCTCGTCATCGCCGGCGCGCTGGCGATCAGTGGGGTCGCGCTGCCACTGTTCAGCGCCCATCCGCGCGCCCGCGCCGTGGCGCCGTATCTCCTCGTCGCGGTCGTTCCGCTGGGTGCGACGGGCGTGGCGCTGCGGCGCTGGGCACGGGTGCGCCCGCGCCCCGCGCTCGTCGCCCTCGGCATCGGCTGGGCGATGACGCTCGCCGTCGCCATCGCCGGCCGCGGGGTCGCCAACGAATATCGCTCGCTCGGTCTGGCCGCGCGCCTCGCCATGCAGCCCGATGACCGCCTGGCCTTCTACCGCAAACACGTGCAGGGCGTGATCTTCTACAGCCAACGGCGCGCGGCGATGATCGGCACGCGCGGCGAGCTCAAGTTCGGCAGCCAGCAGGGCGATCAATCGGCCTGGTTCTGGCCTGGCGACGAGGACCTGGTGCGCGAGTGGTCCGGCCCCGGCCGCTTGTTCGTCCTCTTCAACCGCCCCGACTTCGAGCGCTTGCGGCCGCAGCTCGATCCGCCGCCGCGCGAAGTCGCGGCGCAGGGCAAGAAGGTGCTGGTGGTGAATCGGGAGTAGGTGGTTAGGCTGTTGGGCGGTTACGCTGTTAGGCGGTTACGGGATCTGAATCTCCTAAGCGCCTCGCATTCCATCGACGCCGTCACCCATCCGAGCAGGTGGGAAACGGCGTCGCGCACGAGGGGTCTGGAGATGGCGTCGCCCAGGTGAAGGGTCCGACGGTGACCTCGGCGATGCGCTCGGCGAGTTGCCGGCCGTGGCTGTCTATCGCGCTGTCCAGGCCCGGCATGTCACGGTTGTTCGGGGACAGGCCCGTCCCGCTGTTGGAGAACACCATGACGCCGACCTTCAGTGCTGGGTTGACGATCATGTAGGTTTGCCATCCGCCGAGGATCCCGTTCTTGATCAGCCAACCGTCCGGCGCGAGTTGCCAGGCGAGCCCCATCGAGGTCTCGGCGGGTTGCTGGGTGAGTCGGATGGCGGCCTGGAGGGCCTCGGTGCCGCCGACGCCCATCTGGGCCTCGAGGAACGTCATCATGTCGGCCGGCGTCGAGGTGAGGTTGCCCGATCCGGCATTGTCCGGCGGGTATGGGGGAAGGGTCGTGGGGACATACCGACCCTCGGGCGTCACCGTGAAGCCTGCGGCGAGGCGGGCGAGGATGTCCGGGTACTGGTTTTCTTCGCTTATGATCACCGTGTCCGTCATCGCCAGCGGCTGCAGGATGAGGCTCTCGATCAGCGCGTCGGCCTGTCCGTACTCCTGGTAGAAGGCGTACGAGGTGCACTCGGCGAGGGTGATGAAGCCGACGTCGCTGTAGAACCAATACTGGCTGGGTGGGTATTGCGGCACCCAATTGTTGAGGAAGCACCAGAGGTCATCCAGGGTATACGGCGATGCGTCGTTGCAGGGGTGATCGACGAAGGTCGCCGTCTGCGTGGCGAGGTGACGAAGCGTGATCACCCCCGTGGGCTGCTGCAGGTGCACGCCACCCGCGGCGACGAGATCCTGAACCGGTGTGTCGAGCGTGATCTCGACCTGCGCCGGTGGATTACCGTTCACGGCGGCGGCGAGCACGGTGGTGTTGAAGACCTTCGTATTCGAGCCGATCTCGAATTCGATTTGCTCCGCCGGCAGCTCCAGCAGCGGCCCGGACGGGTCGGTAGCGCCGTATTGCGGAAACACCCCGTAGGCGAAGTAGCAGCGCTGCTCGGGGCTGCCGAGGGTTACCGCCGCGACGATGCCGATCGCCTGTGCCTCACCTGGTGTGGGCGTGCTGTTCGGTGTGGCGACGAGGGTCGGAAACAGCGCGTTGGCGTATACGGCGATCGTCGCGCAGGTATCGGGGGTCGGTGTCGTCGTCGGCGTGCCGGTCACCGTCGGCGTCGGCGTCGCCCGAGGTGGTGAGCTGTCATTTCCGCCACAACCCGGCAGCAGTCCAATGACGAACGCCAAGACTCCCACACCTTTCTTCATTTCCCACTCCATGCCACCGAAGCACGCCTGGATTCTGACAAACTCACCATGTTCTTACCGCCGATGCCAGCGCAGTTTCTACCGCCGATGCCGGCGCGCGACGTCCGCCAGCACCTCGACCACGTGATCCTGTTCGGCGTCTGAGAGGCCGGGGAAGAGCGGCAGGGAGAATAGGCGCGCCGAGGCATCGGTGGCGTGCGGGAGCGCGGCGCGCAACTCGCCGAGGCGCCGGCGGTAGTAGGTCAGCTCGTGGACGGCGGTGAAATGCAGGCCCAGGCCGACCCCGGCGGCGATGACCTCGGACATGAAGGCGTTGCGATCGACGGTCAACCGCTCGTGGGCGAGGCGGACGACGTAGAGGTGGTGGACGTGCGTGCACGGGTAGGGCGCCGGGGCGAGCGGGCGGAGCTCGGGGAGGTCGCGCAAGGCGTCGTCGTAGCGCGCCGCCAGGCGCGCGCGTTCGGCCGTCAAGGCCGGCAGCTTGCGCAATTGCTGCAGGCCTATGGCCGACTGGATGTCGGTGAGGTTGTATTTCAAGCCGGGCAGGGTGACGTCGTAGAGCGGCAGCTGCACGGTGCCGTAGGCCTTCCAGGCGTCGCGTTCGACGCCGTGGAAACGCAGCAGCTTGAGCCGCTGCGCGAGGGCGGGGTCGCCGGTGGTGATCATGCCCCCCTCGCCGGTGGTCATGTTCTTGATCGGATGGAAGCTGAACACGGCGGCGTCGCCGAGCCCGCCGACCGGGCGACCGCGGTAGGTGGCGCCGACGGCGTGGGCGGCGTCCTCGATAATCGAGACACGAGGACCGGCGGCGGCGCTGAGCGCGTCGAGGTCGCACGGCTGGCCGGCGAAGTGCACCGGCATGATGGCGCGCGTGCGCGCCGTGACGGCGCGCGCCACCGCGCCGGCGTCGATGTTGAGCGTGTCCGGCTCGATGTCGGCCAGCACCGGCTCGCCGCCGGCGAGGACGATGGCGTTGACCGTCGCCGGCCAGGTGAGCGGTGTGGTGATGACTTGATCGCCCGGCTGCAGGTTGAGGGCCAGCATGGCGAGATGCAGCCCGGCGGTCGCCGAGGTCACCGCCACGGCGTGGCCGACCCGGTGTGCGGCGGCGAACTCGCGCTCGAACTGCGCCGTGCGCGGGCCGCTGGTGATCCAGCCCGAGCGCAGGCAGGCGACGACCTCGGCGATCTCCTCGTCGCCGATCGACGGGCGCGAGAATGGAATGCTCGGCGGCGCGGTCGTCATCGCTGCGCGTAGTAGCCGAAGCCCGTCGGCGTGGGAAGCGCGGGAAAACCGGGGACGGGGACCAGGGATCGGGGACCAGGGATCGGGGACCAGGGGTCAGGGACCGGTCACCGGTAACCGGTCACCAGTAGCCAGTAACCAGGGAAGAGACGAATCCCTGATCCCCGATCCCAATTTTCTTGACTTCCCGATCCCTGCCTCCCAGAGTCGGCCGGCGATGGCGGACGCGATCGTCGTCACCGGGGCGCGCGAGCACAATCTGCGCGACCTCACGGTCGTCATCCCGCGCCATCGCCTGGTGGTGATCACCGGGCTGTCGGGATCGGGCAAGTCCTCGTTGGCGTTCGACACCATCTATGCCGAGGGGCAGCGGCGCTACGTCGAGTCGCTGTCGGCGTACGCGCGGCAGTTCCTCGAGCAGATGGAGAAGCCGGACGTCGACTCGATCGACGGGCTGTCGCCGGCGATCGCCATCGAACAGAAATCGGCTAGCCGCAACCCGCGCTCGACCGTCGGCACGGTGACCGAAATCTACGATTACCTGCGCTTGCTGTTCGCGCGCCTCGGCCGGCCGCACTGCTGGCAGTGCGGGCAGCCCATCACCACCCAGACGGTGCAGCAGATCGTCGATCGGGTCATGGGCCTGCCGGCCGGTACGCGCGTGCACATCCTGGCGCCGGTGGTGCGCGGCAAGAAGGGGGAGTTTCGCAAGGAGCTGGCCGAGCTGCGCAAGGGCGGCTTCGTGCGCGTGCGTGTCGACGGCGTGCTGCGCGACCTGAACGAGGAGATCGAGCTCGGCAAGACGCAGCAGCACACCATCGAAGTCCTGGTCGATCGCTTGGTGCTGCGCGCCAGCATCGAATCGCGCCTGGCCGACTCGCTCGGGGTGGCGTTTCGCTACGGCGGTGACGTCGCCTGCGTCGCCGTGTTCGGCGACGACGCCGGGGCGCCGCCAGTCGAAACGCTGTACAGCCAGCGGTTCGCCTGCAGCCGCTGCGGGGTGTCGTTCCCGGAGCTGACGCCGCGTCTATTCTCGTTCAACAGTCCGTATGGCGCCTGTGGGACGTGCAGCGGCCTCGGTACGACGCACCACTTCGATCCCGACCTGATCGTGCCGGATGAGCGCCAGTCGATCGCCGGCGGTGCCATCGCGCCCTGGCAGGGCAAGCAGACGCGCCAGGCGATGTTGGCAGCGGTGGCGCGCCACCTGCGCATTCGCCTCGACACCCCGTACAAGGATCTCCCCCAGGCGGCGCGGGACGCGATCCTGCACGGCACGGGGGAGGCGACCATCGCCTTTGGCGTCGAGCGCGGCGGCAAGCGCTTCGAGGTGCGGCGTTCCTTCGAGGGCGTCATCCCCAGCCTCGAGCGCCGCTACCGGGAGACCGATTCCGAGTGGCTGCGCGAGGAGCTGGCGCAGTTCATGAGCGCGCGCCGCTGTCCGACCTGCCACGGCGCCCGGCTGAAGCCGGAGGCGTTGGCGGTGCGCCTCCACGACCGGACCATCACCGACCTCTGCGCCCTGTCGATCGCCGCGGCGCATGAATTCCTCGCCGCCCTGCCACTCAGTCCTCATGAGCAGGCGATCGGGGCGCGCGCCCTGCGCGAGGTGCGCGAGCGCCTGAGCTTCCTGCAGCGCGTCGGTCTCGACTACCTGGCCCTCGACCGTCATGCCGCCACGCTCTCCGGCGGCGAGGCGCAGCGCATCCGCCTGGCGACGCAGATCGGCGCCAGCCTGAGTGGCGTGTTGTACGTGTTGGACGAGCCCTCGATCGGCCTGCACCAGCGCGACAACGCGCGCCTGCTCGAAACGCTGCGCCATCTGCAGCAGCTCGACAACACGGTGATCGTCGTCGAGCACGACCGCGATACGATCCTCGCCGCCGACCACGTCATCGACATGGGTCCGGGCGCCGGCGTGCAGGGCGGTGCGGTGGTCGCCGAAGGGACGCCGGCGGAGATCATGGCGAGCCCGGAGTCGCTCACCGGCCGATACTTGTCAGGGGCCCTGGCGATCGCGGTGCCGAGCCCGCGGCGCCGGGGCAATGGGTGGGCGCTGACCATCACGGGCGCGCGCCACCACAATCTGCAGAACCTCAGCGTCGAGTTTCCGCTCGGGACCATGATCTGCGTCACCGGCGTGTCGGGTTCGGGTAAGAGCTCACTGGTGGTCGACACCTTGTACCGCGGCCTCGCGCAACGGCTGTTCGGCAGCAAGGAGAAGCCCGGTGCGCACGACGAGCTGAGCGGCTGGGAGCTCATCGACAAGGTCATCGACATCGACCAGGCGCCGATCGGTCGCACGCCGCGCTCAAACCCCGCGACCTACACGGGACTCTTCACCCATATCCGCGAGCTGTTCGCGCAGCTCCCGGAGGCACGCGTGCGCGGCTACGAGCCCGGGCGCTTTTCCTTCAACGTCAAGGGCGGGCGCTGCGAGGCCTGTCGCGGCGACGGCGTCATCCGCATCGAGATGCACTTCCTCCCCGACGTCTACGTCACCTGCGAGGTGTGCCGCGGCGCGCGCTACAACCGCGAGACCCTCGAGGTGCGCTACAAAGGCAAGCACATCGCCGAGGTGCTCGACCTCACGGTGGCGCAGGCCCTCGAGTTCCTCGCCACCGTGCCGCCGATCCGCCACAAGCTGGAGACCCTGGCGAGTGTCGGCGTCGACTACATCCACCTCGGCCAGGCGGCCACCACACTGTCCGGCGGCGAGGCGCAGCGCATCAAGCTGGCCAAGGAGCTCAGCCGGCGCGCCACCGGCCGCACGCTCTACATCCTCGACGAGCCGACGACGGGGCTGCACTTCCACGACATCAGCCGCCTGCTCGAGGTCCTCAACCGCTTGGTGGCGGCCGGCAACACCGTGGTGATCATCGAGCACAACCTCGACGTCATCAAGACCGCCGACCGCGTCATCGACCTCGGCCCCGAGGGCGGCGCGGGCGGCGGCCGCATCGTCGCCGCCGGCACCCCGGAAGAGGTTGCCGCCGTGCCCGAGTCGCACACGGGACGTTTTCTGAGACCGCTGCTGGCGGCAGCGGGGCCGGCGAGGGGCGAAACGGAACCAGGTCGCGTCTCGGACCTTGGCTCTGTCTCCACTGGTTGACGTCGCGCCGGTCGGAGACGCCCCGACAGCCGGGTAAAGAAGGCGAGGTCGAGGGCCCGAACAGCTGCCTGCTCTGAAGTTCCGCGCCCCGCTTGCGCGCGCGGGAGGCTCGGTTACCATCCGGGTCGATGTCCCGGGTCGTCTATCTCGACAACCACGCCACGACGCCGGTCGATCCGCGCGCGCTCGAGGCGATGCTGCCGTATTTCAGCCAGCGCTTCGGCAACGCCGCTAGCCGCAGTCACCGCTTCGGCTGGGAGGCGGAGGAGGCGGTCGAGGCAGCGCGCGGACAGGTCGCGGCGCTCCTCAACGCCGAGGCGCGTGACATCGTCCTCACCAGCGGCGCGACGGAGTCGGACAACCTGGCGACCAAGGGCGTGGTCGAGTTTCAGCGCCAGCGCGGCGATCACGTCATCACCGGCGCCACCGAGCACAAGGCGGTGCTGGACAGTTGCAGGGCGCTCGAGAAGGCAGGCGCCGCTCGCGTCACGGTCCTGCCCGTCGACGGCGACGGACGCGTCGACCCCGACGACGTGCGCCGCGCGATCACGCCGCGCACGGTGCTCATCTCGCTCATGCACGCCAACAACGAGATCGGCACGCTGCATCCGCTGGCGGAGATCGGGCGCATCGCCAAGACGGCCGGCGTGCTCTTGCACTGCGATGCCGCCCAGAGCATCGGCAAGGTGGCGGTGGACGTCGAGGCGATGGGCATCGACCTGCTGTCGCTGACGGCGCACAAGTTCCACGGCCCCAAGGGTGTCGGCGCGCTGTACGTGCGCGGTCGCAACCCGCGCGTACGCCTGGCACCGCTGCTGCATGGCGGTGGCCACGAGCGGGGCATGCGATCCGGGACGCTGAACGTGCCGGGGGTGGTCGGGCTCGGCCGCGCCTGCGAGATCGCCGCGGCGGAGATGGCGAGTGAGGCGGCGCGGCTGCGCGCGCTGCGCCAGCAATTGGAGCAGGGGTTGCTCGGTGCCCTCGACGCCGTGCGCGTCAACGGCCACGCCGAGGAGCGCCTGCCGGGGAACCTGAACGTCAGCATTGCCGGGATCGAGGGCGAAACCCTGATGGCCGCCCTGCCCGATGTCGCGGTCTCGTCGGGGTCGGCGTGTTCGTCCGCGGCGCTCGAACCCTCGCATGTGCTGCGCGCCATCGGCCTCGACGATGAAGCGGCGCATGCCTCGATCCGTTTCGGGCTCGGCCGCTTCACCTCGGTCGAGGACATCGAATACGCGCTGGCGCGCGTCGTGGATGAGGTGCGCCGCCTGCGCAAGCTGTCGCCGGCTTACGCCATGCGGCAGAGTGCCGCGCGCTGACGGTGGTGAGGAGGAGGGAGACGTGGCGATCACGCTGACCGACAACGCGGTGTTGAGGATCTTGAGCTTGGTCGCGGCGGAGCCGGACAAGGGTCTGCGGGTCAAGGTCGTGGGCGGGGGCTGCTCGGGCCTGCAGTACAAGATGGATCTCGATCGGCCGAAGGAGAGCGACAAGGTCTTCGAACGCGACGGCGCGCGGGTGGTGATCGACCGCAAGAGCTTCCTCTACCTCAACGGCACCGAGCTCGACTTCGCCGACGGCCTGATGTCGACGGGCTTCACGCTGCACAACCCGAACGTCAAGAAGACCTGCGGGTGCGGCTCCTCGTTTTCGGTCTAACTGCCTGGAAAGGCAGCGAAATCCAGACGCTGCAACGCGGTGGCGAAAGTCCGTGGCGAGCGCTTCCGCCGTGCCGCGGGGCTCCGGACCACACGGCAACGCGTCGCGCCGCGAGCCGCGGCTGACTCTCTCCCGGGCGAAATTTCCCCCGCCCGGCGGTGCGCCGGGGGACAGTTTCCTCTTCGTTTCCTCAGCCGGCTCTCTTTTTTTGGGGTTCTTGAATAGCCGTCCGGGAGGTCGCGTCTACGTGCCATGCGCGATAACCTGGTTGGTGACGGACGCCTGTTCGAACCCGAAATTATCCTGCCAGCGCAGTATTTCTCGGTGCTGCGCAAGTCGGCGCCGCAGGGACCGGAATACTTGCTGGTCCTGGCGATGCTGCAGGATGCCATCGAGTGCTTCCAGAAGTACCGCTTCGCGAACGATGAAAACGGCCGTGAGCTGTACGAGGATGCGCGCGACTGGATTGATTCGGACGACCGCAAGTGGCCCTTCTCGTTCGAGAACGTGTGCGGGATCTTGAAGATCGACCCAGACTACCTGCGCCAGGGGCTGCGCCGCTGGGCGGATCAGGCCGAGGCGCAGCGCCGGCGTGCCAAGGTGGTGGCGCTGACCAGCCGCGTTCCCTGCGACGAGCTCGCCCCGGTGACCGCCAAGGCGAGCTAGTGTCCTGTCTCCGAAATTTGCTACCTATCTCGGCGGCCCTCGGCGCCCCTGGCGGCGTTGGCCTCCTCGGAATATGGCCAGATATTCCTGCGTCGGCCGCCTGGCCAGGGCCGCCGATGCTGCGCCGACATAGGCAGCGAATTTCGGGGACAGGACACTAGATCAGGCGCGCAACGCATTGCGTGCGGCCACGGGCGCGGCGTAGCCTGCCGCCATGTGGTCGAGGCTGCGCCGCTACGGCGCTGTCGCCCTGCTGCTCCTCGCACGCGGGCTGCAGCGCGCGAAACCCTATGGCGTGCTGACCCTCTCACTCAGCGGTACGCTGAATGAGGAACCGGGTGAGCCGCGGCTGGCCTCCCTGCTGCGGCCCCGCGGCGCCGACTACTTCGGCCTTCTGACCCTGTTGCGCTGGGCACGCGATGACGCGCGTCTGGCCGGGGTCTTGATCCGCGTCGACGAGCTGCGGGCGGGTTGGGCGCAACTGCAAGGCCTGCGCCGCGCCCTCGAAAGCCTGCGCGGCGCCGGCAAACGGGTGTGGATCCATCTCGAGCGGGCGGGGATTCACGAGTACTATCTCGCCAGCGCCGCCGAGCGTCTCTCGTTGGCTCCGGCCGCCACCCTCGACCTCACCGGGCTGTCGTCAGAGGCGATCTTCCTGCGCAAGGCGCTGGAGCGGTTCGGGGTCGAGGCGGAGGTGGTGCAGGTCGGCCGCTACAAGTCGGCGGGGGAAACGGTGACGCGGGAGGTCATGTCGCCCGCACACCGGCAGATGCTGGAGGGACTGGTGGACGATCTGTACGAGCAGATCGTCGAGGCGGTGTCGGCGACGCGGGGGATCGAGGCCGCGCGGGCCCGAGACCTGCTCGGAGGCGGACCGTTCACCGCCGCGGAATCACTCGCGCTCGGGCTGGTGGACGGCGTCGGCTATGCCGACCAGGCCGAGCAGCAGTTGAGGGAGGCTTGTACTGGCGCGGCGTCGATCGACGGCGCCGCCTACGGGCGCCGGCGCGGCCGCGAGGTGCGCCTGGCGGCGCTGCGCCGCGCCCGCCGCACGATCGCCGTCCTGCACGTCGGCGGTCCCTTCAAGGCCGGGGAGAGCGCCCAGCGGCCGCGCGGCCGCAGC
>CAYYWP010000166.1:0-10687 GCA_964475125.1 uncultured Binatia bacterium (SeqCode)
ACATCGCTGCGCCGCCTACACTGGCCGCATCAGGCCGCTGCGCGGAGTTTTGAAAGAGTTGAAACTACGTCCCTACGTCGAGCAGGGCGCGGGCGGCGCGCAGGTCGGCGGTGTCGAAGCCTTCGCTGAACCAGCCGTAGACTTCGCCCAGCAGCTCGCGCGCTTGTTGTCGCTTCCCCTGCTGCTGCCAGAGCCGGCTCAGGCTCAGCGCGGCGCGCAGCTCGAGTGACTTGGCCTGCTGTCGAGCGGCCACTGCCAAGGCATGGCGGAAGTGCGTTTCGGCGGCGCGGTGCCGGTCGGCCTCCTCGCCACGACCCGAGGACGTACCGCGAGCGGCCGGCGCGCGGGGTGTCTTCTTGGCGTTCCGTTCCGCCCGCTGCGGAGGTTCTCCGCCACCGAGCAGCAGCTCGCCGGTGATGCGGTGGATCTCCGGCTCGTACCAGCGCTCCCCGGTGCGCTCCACCAGCGCCTGCGCCTGCGCCGCCAGCGCCAGTCCTTCACTGCCCTGGCCGAGCGCGCCGTGCGCCTCGGCCAAGTGGGTGAGGATGTACGACATGCTCAGCTCCGCCCCGCTTCGCTGCAACGCGGCCATGCCCTCGCGCATGCTGGTCATGGCAGCCTCGGGCTGGCCTTGCTCGAGGAGCGCCTGGCCCAACCACACGCGTCCCCATCCGAGCCAGTGCGGGAACCCCTGCTCCTGACAGATCTCGATGAGCTGATTCGCATGCGCCTCGGCGGCCGGAATATCGCGCAGGAACAAACAGACCCCGACGCTGCCGAAGCCGAGGCCGAAGGCCAAACTGAACGGATGGGCCAGCTCGCGGGCGAAGGCGAGCATCGCGTCGATCTGCTGCCGTGCCCGATCCGGATAGCCGAGACGCCACAGCGTCCAGGCCGAAAAGGCCAGGCAGGTCACCTTGGGGTCCTGCGCGCCGACTTGCGTCCGGTCCGCCCCGTGGAGCCGCGGATCGTAGAGCGCGATGCCGGCCTCCAGATGCTGCATCGCGGCGGGCAACTCGCCGAGCATCGACGAGGTCAGCCCCTGCAGCGTATGCGCCCACAGCAGCAGCGCCGCGTCTCCGGCGGACTGGGCGAGACGATGGAGTTGCGCCGCCAACTCCCCGGCCGTGTGCAGCTCCGCCCGCAGAAAGCGGAATCCCCACAGGCCGGCGAGGACGGGGAAGAGCGGCAGCGCTTCTCCCATCTGCTGGCACAACTCGAACGCGCGCCGGTAGGCGCGTTCCGCCTCGGGCGCCGCGTAGCCTTTCGCCACCCCCAGCGTGGCGCCGAGCCTGGTCTGTAGCACCAGCTCCTGGGCGGTGCGCTCGGGTGTCTCCGGCAGCCCCGTCAGGAGATCCAGGCCCCGGTTGAGCAGCCCGATCGCCTCTGGATGCGCGGAGCGCCGCAACGCGTTCTCCCCGGCGTGGGTCAGGTACTGCAGCGCCCGCTCGCGGTCGTGTCCGCGTTCGAAATGCACGGCGAGCTCGGCCGCGATGTCGCCGACTCGCCCTCCGTATGCGCTCTCGGCCCATTCGGCGATGCGGCGATGGAGGCGCACCCGGCGCACCGGCGCAACCCGCTCGTAGAGCACGTGCTGATAGAGCGCGTGCAGGAAGCCGTAGCGACCGGCGACAATCCCGCCGGCGAGGACCTCCGTGCCGCGGGCGCGCAGGAATTGATCCCGCCGCGCCAGCCCCTCGCACAGCTCTTCGACTCGCTCGCCGTTTTCGTCCAGTGCCGCCGCCACGGCGGCAGTCGAGAACTCTACGCCGGCGACACTGGCGACCTCGAGCAGACGGCATTCCTCGGGCCCGAGGCGCCCCACCTGCTTCTCGATCATCTGCCGCAAGGTGTCGGGAACGCGGGCCGCGACGTCCTCGAGCCGTCCCGCCAACTGCCATCGACCGGCCGCCTCGACCAGCACGTCTTGGCTCAGCCAGTAGTCCACCACATTGACGATGAACAACGGGTTGCCGTCGGTGCTGCGGTGAATGGCCCGGCCGAGGTCGGCGGGCAGGTGGCGGCGCGGAAACCTGGCGGCCAGGTACTGATCGACTTCGCGATCGGTCAAGAGCGGCAACGGCAGCTCCTCGCAGTGGCCGCGCACGCGCAGCTCCTGCTTCAAGCCCTTGAGCGGATGCCCGCTGACGATCACGTCGGCCGGCCGATAGGTGCCCAGCAGCAGCAACCGGGCGGCGGTGCGCCGTTGTGCCAGCAGGGAGACGACGTCCAACGTCGAGTAGTCGCTCCAGTGCAGATCCTCCAACAGCAACACCAGGGTCTGCTCCGCCGTCAGCGCTTCCACCGCCTCGGCCAGCTCGCGCAGCATGCGCTCGTGCGTCGCCCCCTGTACGCGGCGCTGCACCGCCTCGAGCTCGGCGTCGCCCATCAGCCCGGGCATCTGCGCCAACCAGGTCGGGGCGTGGCGGCTCAGCAGGGCAACCACCTGCTCGCCGTCGGGTTGCCGGCAGAGCTGGCCCAGCGCCTCCAGCACCGGCAGATAGGGCTCGCCGGATCCGTAGTGCTCGACGCACTGCCCGCGCGCCGTCCACACCGCTGCGCTCTCGGCGGCAGCGGCGAGGAAGCTATCCACCAGGGCCGTCTTGCCGATCCCGGGCTCACCGGTAACGAACACCAGCTGGCGCGCGCCGCGCGCCGCGCGCGCCAACCGTTCTTGCAGCTGCGCCAGCTCGCCGGCACGTCCGATCAGAATGGCTTCGTCGCGCCGCAGCGGGTCATCGAGCGCGGCCTGCCGTTCGCCAAGGCGATCCGCGCGAGATGGGCGCGTGGCGGTGACCGGCGCGACGAAGCGATAGCCGCGGTGCGGAAAGGTCTCGATGAACCGCGCCGCGGCGGCATCGTCGCCCAGGACGTCGCGCAGCTCGCGAATGGTGCCGCGCAGGACGCTTTCGCTCACCACGGCCCGCGGCCAGCCGGCGGCGCGCAGCTCCTCGCGGGTCACCAAGCGGCCGGCGTGTTCCACCAGGTGGCGGAGCACCGCAAAGAGCTTCGGACGGAGCCCGACCAGGGACTCGCCGTGCCAGAGTTGTTGGTTGGCAGGGTCGAGTCGGAACGAGGCGAAGACGAACTGACGATCCTGCATGCTGGCTCCGATTCACCTCGACCGGGCGTCGGCAACTCCGCCAAGATCAGATTCCACGCCGCTCACACGCGAATTCCACGCTTCTCGCTTCCGCGTCGCATCGTATTGCACGCCGGCACTCATTAAAAACCCCGGCATGAGCGAGGCGGAACAGCGAGCCAAGCCGAGCCGGCGCGACCAGACGACAGCGGCGCAAACCATGACGGAGCACGAACGGCCGCTCTCACCGATGCGCGCCTTCGTCGTGCAGTTCCGCGACTCCGCGGAGGACGCGCAGACCGTGTTCAGCGGCCGGGTCGAGCACATGGTGAGCGGACGCGCCGCGCGGTTCGAATCGTCCGCGGAGCTGCTGGCGTTTCTCGTCCAGGCGCTGGGCGCGCAGCCCTCGCCCCGCGCCGAGGACACGAAGTCGGGACGCTCAGACAACCGCTGAGCCTGGAGAGGTGACGCCATGAATCCATCGCGTGTGCATTTGGCCGCCGCCCTGCTGTGGTTGCTCGCCAGCACCGGATCGTGGAGCCCGGGCAGTGCGTGGGCGCAAGGGGGCAGCTGCGTCGGCGACTGCAATCACGACGAACACCTGACGATCGATGAGCTCGTGACCGGGGTCAACATCGCCCTCGGTGCACTGCCCATCGGTCGCTGCCCCGATTTCGATCCGGGCGGCAGTGGCACGGTGACCATCGATGAGATCATCGCGGCGGTGAGCAACGCCCTGGCGGGATGCGCGGCGCCGGCAAACCGCCCACCGCAGGCGAGTGAGGTGTCGTTCAGCGCCAATGCCGCGACCCCCTACGCCGAGAAGCAGCTCATCGGGTCCGATCCGGACAACGACACGATCACGTATGAACTGATCGCCGACGAAGCCGGCACCGGCTACTCTTTCGCCTACCTCAACCCCGAGTCGGGAGTCCTGTACATCACCCTGGCGGCTGGTTTTCAGGGCACGCTGACACTGCCGTACCGCGTCACGGATGGGAAGGTGTTCAGCAACGCCGCCAACGCCACGATCGAGGTCGGGTCGGTCACTCCATCGGGGCAAGGCGGGCTGCAGGATATCCACCCCAGGGACTACGCCAGCTACCCGCGCGGCTTCTACAACGGCGAACTGCTGGGTGCGCCCGGACTCCCTCCGGCGCTGCCGTCGTCGGTCGATCTGAGCAAGGATTTTCCCCTGCCGGGCGATCAGGGCAGCCAAAGTAGCTGCGTCGGCTGGGCGCTCGGCTATGCGATCAGGACCTATCAGGAGCGCGTCGAGCTCGGCTGGTCATTGGAACCGCTCGAGCATCGTTTCAGTCCATCCTACATCTACAACCAGATCAACGGCGGGCGGGACAACGGCTCGGTGTTCAGCGACGGCCTGAACCTCCTCGTCAACCGGGGCGTCGCGACGCTGGCGCGCATGCCGTACGACGTGCGGGACTTCCTGTCCCAGCCCGGCGCCGCGGCGCATCAGGAAGCCGCTCGCTTCCGCAGCAAGAGCTGGAAGGCCGCCAACGGGGTGTTGGAGATCAAGGCGGCGCTCGCCAACCACCTCCCGGCCTTGGTCGTCGTTCCGATCTACGACGACATGTATCACCTGAAGGGACCCAACTCCGTGTACAACAGCTTCGGCGGCGCGAACCACGGCCTGCACGCGGTGGCGGCGGTGGGCTACGACGATTTCCGCTACGGCGGGGCCTTCAAGATCATCAATTCCTGGAGCCGCAACTGGGGCGACGGCGGCTATTTCTGGCTGCCCTACGCGGCGGCGAACATCAGTCCCAATGGACAATACCCGGTGCTGGTGGCAGCCGCCGTGGTGGAGGATCTGCCCAACCCCAACGATCCCGGGCCCGATCCCGTCGACCCGCAGCCGTCCGGAGACCTGCCCGACCTGCAGGTCACCGACTGGCTGGCCAATTACGATGGCCGGCCGGGCGGTTCCGGGGCGCTGCAATACACGGTGACGAATACCGGCACAGCGACGGCACCGGCGGGGTCGTATGTAGCCTTGGTCCTTTCACAGAGCCCGACCTTCACCGCCAGCAATACCCTCGTCGTCTACGAGCCGATCCCCTTCGACATGCCGCCGGGAACGACGGCATATCGCGACGCCGGCAACAGCATCGCCTTCAACTTCCCCAGCGACCTGGCGCCCGGGCAATACTACATGGCCGCGTGGACCGACATCTGGAACAACGTCGAGGAGCGCAACGAGAACGATAACGTCTCGCCCGCCACCACCGTGGTCGACATCGTCAACACGCTGCCCGACATGCAGGTCGTCAGCTGGTACGCCGTGTGGGACGAGCTCGGTGTGGGGGCACTCACGTATGAGGCCATCAACAACGGTGCCACCACGGCTGCCACCGGTTGGCTGATCACACTGGCGCTGAGCCCCGACGACGTCATCGGCGACGGCGACGAGACGTTCCTCTTCTCCGAGCCCGCCCAGTTCGCCGTCGGTCCGGGCGGAACCCTCTACCGAGACGATTCGGCGCCGGGGCACTTCTCGCTCTACTTCGACTATTTCGGCAATCCGGTACCCGATGGCGTCTACTACATCGCCCTGTGGCTCGACCCGAACGGCTCCCTGGCCGAGTCGAACGAGTTCAACAACGCCTCGCTGTCGTGGGGAACCATCCGCATCGGCGCCGGCGACGGGTTGACCTCGAGCACCGGCGCCGCGGCCGACGCCGACGCCGGGCCGATGGTCCCGGGCGCGGCGTACAACGGCAAGACGCTCCCGACTCGCGAGGCGCGGATGCGCCGGGTCCGCATCAGCAGCACGCCGCAGGGCGACCGGCGCATGGAGTTCCTCGACCAGGGCGCCACTGCCGACGCGGGCCCGCGCCTGAACACCGCCGCCGCGCCTCAGTGGTCGAAGGTCGCCCGTGCCCGCCAGCAGGTCATCTTCCCGGTCACGGAGATGAAGCCGATGCCGCGCGGCAACTGAGGCAGGCCGAGCGCATGGCCGACGCGAATGTCACCCGGCGCCAAGTGACGGCGCGCCGCCGCATGACCGACGGCACGCGCTCAGGTTGAGCACTCGATGGCCGGATACGTCGGGGCCGGCCGTCGATGGAGCTTCGCCCCATCTTCGAGCGTCAGGGGGCGCTTATAGCGCGCACGGAAATCATTAATGATGAGCACCCCTGCGTCGCCAGTCGGCATAGAAGGGTACCCTGCGTAATACGAAGGTTCCCGCCACCCCGTACCGCAGCTTCCGGGCACGGGGATATCATTCACCATGTAGCCAGCCACGTCGATCGCCCACCCGCCGACGCCGATCTGTTTGACTTGAAGGTAATTGAGGAAATCCACCGCAAGCTGATAACTCGGCAGTCCGAGCAGTCCAGGCTTGGTGTTCGCGCACGCAAACCATTCATCGACAAAGATCGGCAGCCTCGCGCTCGCTTCGCCGAAGTTCGATTCCCATTGCGCCGGGCCCACCTTGCCCTGCTGGAGATACTGATGAATGCCATAGCCCACACGCCCGAGTGGATCGCGCACCTCCGGCACGCCGTTGAGCGTCGTCGCCAGCGCCAGACCATCGAGCACGAAGGTATTGATCGACCCGGCCGCTCGTAGCTCGTCGATGAGGGTCTGCATGCCGACCGCGGTGAACGGCTCCGTATCACCGGGCGGATAGTGCGCCTGCCCGCCATTGAGCCAGAGCATCCAGTCGGCGGAAGAGGGAGCGGCATCAGGATGGCCTTGCGTCGGCTCGTTGTAGAGCTCGTACATAACGCCCTGGTCGTTGCCAAAGATATCGTTCAACGCCAGCCAGTTCTGCAAGGTTTCCGCGGTCGGCAGGCCATGAAACCGCGGGCCGCCACTCTCCTCCTCGTCTTGCATCGCGATCTCGACCACGAGGTCATGATCGCGCGCCTGCTGAATGATCGACACGACGCTGTCGAAGTAATTAGGGTCGTGGTATCGGTGCCCTATCGACACGGGGTTCAGAAAGTACTGGCTGACAAAAACACGCACCGTGTCCACCCCCCAGCGCTTGACGGCGGCGAAGAGCTCCGGCCCACATGCGGTGTCCGCCAGGTACCCGTTGTACTTCGCTTGCGACTGGAGTTGGCTCAAATAGGCGGGCGTGGACACGAACCCGGCGATATTGAAAGCGCGCGGTATCCACTTCGCCCCGTTGAGGGTGAAGGAGTTTCCCGACACACCGACCTTCGTCGTCGCCGCGCCGGGAGAGTCCCCGCCGCCGCAACCGACCAGGCAAGCAGTGATCAGCGCGAGTCCGCCGAACCTGAGCATGCATACGGCCTTACCCGCCATGTGTTCAGTTCCCCCTTTGCACCGGTGCTGCACGGATGCGGAGCGATGTCGACCCCAGACCGCCCTATTCCGGCCCTGTTCACGGCAAGGCCCAGCGTCCACGTTCGGGCATGCGCGTCGCCTTTTGCAAGCGCATTTCGACTTTCGACTCAGCGCAGGGCGCGAAGCGAGCTTCAGGGGGGCTCCGTATGGGTCCAGCCGCGGTTTTCGGCGCCGGCGCCTCCGAGCGCCAGCCGGTGACACTCAGCGTCTTTCCGGGCGAGGCGCCTCGACCTATAGTGCAGCTCCTCGCAGAGCGGGGTGACTGGTGACGGTTCGGGGTGAGAAAGGAGCCGGTGCGTGATGGCCGCGACCGCGGATGCCTTCACCCGAGAGATCATCCGGCAGAAGCTCCTGGCGGTCGCGGATGAGATGCTCGTGGTGCTGACCCGCACCAGCATGTCCCCGATCGTCTACGAGATCCTGGACTGCTGCACGGGGGTGACCGACGCCGCGGCGCGAGTGATCGCGCAAACCGACACCAACCTGGTGTTCACCAGCAGCTTCACCCCGGAGGTCGAGTGGATCATCCGCAAATTCGGCCTGGACGGCATGCGGCCGGGGGACGTCTTCCTCACCAACATCCCCTACGAGGGCGCCTCCCACCTGACCGACATGTGCGTCGTCAAGCCCATCTACGACGCCGGCCGAGTGATCGCCTTCGGCGTCGTCATCGCGCACTGGGCCGATGTCGGGGGCAAGGCACCGGGCAGCATGGCGCCGGACGCGACCGAGATCTTTCAGGAGGGGCTGCAGATCCCCGGAATCCGCGTCGCGCGCGAGGGCGAGCTGGACCAGCCGGTGCTCGACATCATCCGGGCGAACGTGCGGCTCCCGAACAACGCCATGGGCGACCTCAACGCCAGCATCGCGGCCGTGAACATCGCCGAGAAGCGCATCGAGGAGGTGTGCCGACGGTACTCGCCGGCGGTGGTGCGGGAGGCTTTCGCGGCCATGCTCGACTACGGCGAGCGCCGCACCCGGGCGGAGCTGGCCCGGATCCCGGACGGCACCTACGCGGCCGAGGACTTCATCGACGGCGACGGGTTGAGCGACGACCCGATCCCGGTGCGCGTCGCGGTCACCATCCAGGGCGACGCGATGACGGTCGACTTCAGCGGGACTTCGCCCCAGACCCGCGGTCCGGTCAACTGCACCGAGCCGGTGGCGTACGGCGCCTGCAAGGCCGTGCTGAAGGCGATCACCGACCCCTCCCTGCCGACCAACGATGGCTGCTTCCGGCCGCTCACCGTCGTCCTACCGCCCGGAACGGTGTTCAGCGCCGTGCGGCCGGCTCCGGTGAGCTGGTACCTGGAGGGGTTCGCCTTCGTCATCGACCTGGTGTGGCGCGCGCTGGCGCCGGTCGTCCCCGAGCGGCTGACCGCGGGCAACTACATCAGCTGTTGCGTCAACGTCATCTCGGGCGTGGATGACCGCAACGGCAGCTTCTTCGTCGACATGGAGGGCAACGCCGGCGGATGGGGAGCGGGGCCGGACGCGGACGGCCAGAGCGGACTCACGCCGCCCACCAACGGGGATTTCTACAACATCCCCGTCGAGGTCATCGAGGCGAGGATGCCGTTCCGGATCGAGTCGTACCGCCTGAACACGGGCACAGGGACCGGCGCGGGCAAGCGGCGCGGGGGCTTTGGTCTCATCCGCGAGTACCGCATCCTGTCGGACCGCGGCCTCGTGTTCAGCGGCTGCAGCGGCTGGAAGCGGCGTCCGTGGGGCGCCAGCGGCGGGCGCGACGGATCGAACAACTTCTTCGAGGTGCTGGGCTCGGGAGGCCGCCTCTGCCACGGCCGGATCTCCAACGCCGAGGTGCGCCGCGGCGATCTCGTGCGCGTCGTCACCGGCTGCGGCGGGGGCTTCGGCGATCCGCTCGAACGGGAGCCGGAGCTGGTTCTGCGCGACTGGCGCGACGGCTACGTCACGCGTGAAGAGGCCGAGCGGGATTACGGGGTTGTGATCGACGACGCATCCGGGTCGGTGGACGCGGCGGCGACGCGCCGGCGGCGGGCCCGCGATGCGCACCCGACCTGACCATTCATGCCGATCAGGATCGCGACCGATATCGGCGGCACCTTCACCGACCTGGCCTTCTTCCGCGAGGAGAGCGGCGAGCTGGGGCTGAGCAAGGCCCTGAGCACGCCCGCCGATTTCTCGCGCGGCGTCGCCCAGGCCATCGAGCTGGCGGCGCTGTCACTGGCGGAAATCGATGACTTCGTCCACGGCTGCACGGTGGTGATCAACGCCATCACGGAACGGCGGGGTGTCAGAACGGCGCTGGTGACGACCGCCGGGTTCCGGGATGTCCTGGAGATCGCCCGCAACAACCGGCCGGACATGTACAACCTGGCTTACCGTAAGCCGGTGCCGTTCGTGCCGCGCTCCCTGCGCTTCGAGGTGCGGGAGCGGGTGGACAAGGACGGCCAGGTGCTGGAGCCGATCCACTTGGAAGACCTCGAGCCAGTCGCCCGGGCGTGTCGCGAGGACGGGGTGGAGGCGGTGGCGATCTGCTTCCTGCATTCGTACGCGCTACCGGAGCATGAAACCCAGGCCCGGCGCGTCCTGAGCGCGGCGCTCCCCGGCGTGGCCGTCTGCTGTTCGGCGGAAATCACGCGCGAGTGGCGGGAATACGAACGCAGCAGTACCGCCGTGCTCAACGCGTACGTCCAGCCCATCGTCGCGCAGTACCTCAGCAAGCTGGAGGAGAACCTGGTCGCCGAGGGGGCGCGCTGCGACTTTCACGTCATTCAGTCCAACGGCGGCACGGCAACCTTCTCCGCCGCGAAGCGCACGCCGATCCACCTCCTGGAGTCCGGCCCGGCGGCGGGAGTCGCCGGGGCGGCCCTCATCGGGCGCGCCGTCGGCGAGCCGAACATCATCTCGTTGGACATCGGCGGGACGACGGCCAAGTGCTCGCTCATCGAGGGTGGGGAGCTGAAGATCACCACCGACTACAAGATCGAATGGCGCCCCGACTTCGCCGGCTATCCGGTCAAGGTACCCGTGCTCGATATCGTCGAGATCGGCGCCGGGGGTGGCAGCATCGCCTGGCTCGACGACGCGGGCGCCCTGAGCGTCGGCCCGCGCAGCGCCGGCGCGGCTCCGGGTCCCGCCTGTTACGGCCGCGGCGGCACCGAGCCGACGGTCACCGACGCCAAGCTGGTCGCGGGCGTGATCAACCCGGACTACTTCCTCGGTGGGCAGCTCCGCGTCGACGTGGAGCTGGCGCGGCGGGCGTTGGCGACGCTGGCCGAG
>CAYYWP010000167.1:0-10663 GCA_964475125.1 uncultured Binatia bacterium (SeqCode)
TTGTTCCGTCCCATACGTCCCCTTGTTCCGTCCCCTTGTTCCCCTACGTCCCCTTGTTCCCCCTACGTCCCCTTGTTCCCCTTGTTCCCCTCCTTGTTCCCCCCCTTGTTCCACTTGTTCCATCCGCCCTTTGCATTTGTTCTCACGGGCGATCAGATGATCGGTGACGACGTGCCACTGGGCGCGTGGTCGGAGGGAGGGCGATGGAAAAACAGGATCGGGTGGAGGAGTCGGCGATCCGCTTGCGCTCGGCCTTTGTCCCGCACGACCTCGCGCGGCCGCTGCGCGGGTCAGTCTCGGGGCCGCTGGCTGGGCTCACGGCGGCGGTCAAGGACATGTATGACATCGCCGGCGAGTGCACCGGCGGTGGGAACCCGGCCTGGCTCGCCGCGCAGCACCCGGCCAAGCGCCATGCCGCCGCCGTGCAACGCCTCCTCGACGCCGGCGCGACGGTCATCGGCAAGACCGTGTGCGACGAGTTCTTCTACAGCATCGCCGGCATCAACGTGCACTACGGCACCCCGGTCAATCCGCGCGCCCCGGGCCGGCTGCCAGGCGGATCGTCGAGCGGCTCGGCATCGGCAACCGCCGCCGGCGCCTGCGACTTCGCCCTCGGCAGTGACACCGGCGGCTCGGTGCGCGTGCCGGCCGCGCACTGCGGCCTGTACGGCATTCGCCCGACGCACGGCCGCGTCGATCTCTCCGGCGCCATGCCGATGGCACCTTCGTTCGACGTCTGCGGTTGGTTCGCTACCGGCCCGGGAGTGTTTCGCGCCGTCGGCAGCGTCCTCCTGGGGGATGGCGGTGTCGCGGCACCGATCACCCGACTGGTCGTGCTCGACGACGCATTCGACAATGCCGATCGCGAGGTCGCAACCCTCCTGCACGCGGTGCTGGCGGCGAGCGACCTGCCCGAGACCGCGCGCGGGCGCGCCGCGGGCGATCAGGCCGACGACTGGCGCGAGGCGTTTCGCATCGTCCAAGCGTACGAGATCTGGCAGATCTATGGGTCCTTCATCGAGACAGCCGCGCCGCCGTTGGGGCCCGGAATCAAGGAGCGGATGGCGTTCGCGGCGACGGTGACCGCCGCGGCCGCCGAGGCGGGGCGCGCCCTGCAGGCGCAGGCGCGGGCGCGGATGCGCTCGCTGGCCGCGCCCGGGACGATACTGGCTTTGCCGACGGTGCCCTCGATCGCCCCCGCCGTCGACGGCCCTGCCGCCGCCTACGAATCGTTTCGAGCGCGGGTCATGCGCTTGACCTGTCTAGCCGGCCTGTCCGGTCTGCCGCAGGTCTCCATCCCCGTCGGCACCGTCTCCGGATGCCCGGTCGGGCTATCGTTCATCGGCTGGGCCGGCGCCGACGAGGCGCTGCTCGATCTCGCCGTCAGGCTGGCGCCCTATTGCGGCGCGGTATAGCTGCCGGTTGAAAAACGCGTCCACTCGCCCTTCGACGGGCTCAAGGTTGCGGAGTGCTCTTGCGGCACAAGCACTTCCCGCTCATCCTGAGCCCGTCGAAGGATGAGCGCGGCCTTTTTCAACGGACTGGTAGGCGGAATGAACCGGCAAGGCGGCCTCTTTGCCTCTTCTGGCGCCGCGCCGGCGCCGGCCGAGTGAAGGAGATGAGCCCATGAAAGAGCGACCGCGCACGACCGCCCGCGCAATGCGCCTCACCTGTGCGGTACTCTGCCTGCTCGCCGGCGCATGGGCGCAGACGGCACTCGCCGTGCGCGGCGGCGGGCCGCGCGAGATCCGCCTGACGTGGCAGTTCGTCGCCGCGGAGCCCGAGGGAGCGGAGCGAAACCGCGCCCGCTGGCTCGCCCTCATCCTGCCGGATGACCACACCCTGCTGGTCGACGACGTCGAGATCGAGGACATCACCGGCGACATGCCGGGGCGCTCGATCTACTACGATCAGTTCGGCACCTCGCAGTTCCGCCTCAACGTCGTCGGTCCGAGCGAGCTGATCGAGGCGCTGCGCCAGGGCGCCCGCCCCGGCGCGCGCGCCTCGATGGTCGCCTTGTACTACCGCGCCATCGGGCGGCTCATGGTGCTCGACTTCCAACCCAGCTCGGCGGGCTAGCGATTGCGGCGCGGCTCCCGACGGATTCTCGCTGAGCCTATCTGGCCGGTTGCCCCTCGCGGCGAAGCGAGGTTCGTGTGCGCGAGCCTGTACACGCAGCGTCCGGACGACGGACATCTGCTGTCAAGGCGCCGCGATTCGCCAAGGCGCCAGCGCTTGCAATCCGTTTCGGGCGCCGCTGGCGCGGTTGATGCCCTGTGCCGTCGACATGCAGGTGCAGGGTGATGCGCTTCGGGTCCTGCTGCCGCGGCTCCCGGCCCGCATGCATGCACCGAAACGCCTCGACATCGGCTGGACCGACTGCGCCAGCGGCCTCCTCGGCTGTCTCCGCCCCGGCGACGGCCGCCGCGCCGAGGACCGCATCGGCGCCCTCTGGTCGAAGTCCGACGAGACGATCGTCTGCTTGTCGGTGCGGACCGCTTTCGATCTCTTCCTCTCTGCCGCCGATTGGCCACAGGGGAGTGAGGTGCTGGTCTCGGCCATCACCATTCCCGACATGGTCCGCATCATCGAGGCGCACGGCCTCGTCGCCGTCCCGGTCGACCTGGATCCGGCGACGCTCGCTCCCCGCCTCGATACGCTGGCGTGGGCCGCTCGCCGGCGCGCCGTCGCGGTGTTGGTAGCGCACCTCTTCGGCAGCGTCATCGATCTGCAACCGATCATCGCGCTGGCGCGGCGGCATGGCCTGGCGGTGCTCGAGGACTGCGCGCAAGCCTATGCGGGCCCCGCGTATCGCGGCCATCCCGACGCCGACGCCACGTTCTTCAGTTTCGGGACGATCAAGACCGCGACCGCCCTCGGCGGCGGCATTGCGCGCGTGCGAGAACCGCGCCGGCTGGAGCGAATGCGAGCTCAGCACGCCACCTATCCCGTGCAGTCGCGTCGTACGTTCGCCGCCCGCGTCGCCAAGTGCATGGCCCTGAAGGCACTCACGCTCCCGACAGTCTACGGCGCACTCGTCCGCCTGTGCGCCATGGCCGGCGTCGATCATCAGTGTTATCTGCAAGCCGCCGTGCGCGGCTTTCCGGGCGAGCACTTGCTCGATGCCATCCGGCGCCGCCCATCGCCCGCGCTGTTGCGGCTCCTGGCTCGCCGAATTCGCCGTTTCGATCCGCGCCGCCTCGCCGAGCGGGAGGCGGCTGGCCGTGCGCTGGCGCGAGAGGTTCCGGCCTCCCTCCTGGTACCCGGTGCGCGCTGCGCGCGTCATGCGTACTGGGCCTTGCTGGTCGTCACGCCCGAACCCGACGCCCTCGTGCAGGTCCTGCGGCAGCGCGGCTTCGATGCGACCCGCCAGTCGAACTTGTACGTCGTGCCACCGCCGGCTGACCGGGACGCGCGTGCGCCGCAGGCGGCGACCCGGCTCCCCACGCCCGGCGTCTTCCTCCCCGGGGGCGCCGTGCGCGCACCGGAGCGCCGCGCCGCTGTGGGCGCGGCGCTCCGAGACCACCTCGAGTGGAGTCGCGGGCCCGTCGTCGCGTGGCCGTCCTCGAGGACGCCGACGCGAGCGCGCTGATCGCGCGCAGAATCGCGCCACACTCGAGGGTTTCACGTTGCAAAGAATCGCCGTCTTTGTACAAGTTCATGACATCGGCTCTGCTTGGGGCTCGGTGTGGAGGATGTCCAGGTATCTATCGGCGGAACTCAAGAGCGCCGGCGGCGTCGTTCGGCGTTTCGGCCGGCGCCGTGCCGCTCGGCTGGTGCTCGTCCTGCCCCTGTTCGGTGCCTTCGCGGCGGCCGCCGCAGGGGCAGCGGAGCTGAGCGGTGTGGTGTTCGAAGACCGCAACGGCGATGCGACCCGGCAAGCGAGCGACCCCGGCCTGAGCGGCTGGACGGTGTACATCGACAGCGACCGCGACGGTGTGCTCGACAACCCGAGCGGCGGCGATGGCGCCTGCACCGCGCAGGCGATCGAACGCTGCACGCGATCGGACGCCACCGGGGCCTACCGCCTGACGGGCCTGGAGCCGGGCATCTACGCGGTGCGCGAAGTGCCGCAACCGGGCTGGGCGGGTACAACGCCCGCCGCGGTCGATGTGCTGCTGCGAGACGACACCGCCTCGGTGACCGACGTGCACTTCGGCAACTTTCTCCTCGGCGCGGTCGAGGGATTGGCGTTTGAAGATGCCAACGGCAACGCCAACCGCGACCCCGGCGAGGCCGCGATGCCAGGCTGGACGATTTTCGCCGACGACAACCTCAACAGCGCCCTGGACGAAGGGGAGATTGCGACTGCGACCGGTGCCGGCGGCACATACACCTTGCGCGGTCTCGCCGCCGGGACCCGCGCCGTGCGCGCGCGCCCGAGCTGCGGCTTCCGCCAGACCTTCCCGCCGCCGCCCGGGCGCCACGCGGTGGCGATCTCGGCCAGCGGCCTGGTGATCCGCGGGCGCGATTTCGGCGGCCAGCGCCCGGCCGTGCTGCCAGGCGATGGCAACGGCGACGGGCGCGTGTCGGCCGCTGACCTCATCGCGCTGCTGCGCATTCTCGCTGGCGGCACGCCCGCGGGCGGCGCCGACGCCAACCAGGACGGCTCGATCACGGCAACCGATCTGGCCGCCACCGCCGCCAATCTGTTCGACTGCGCCGACTTCACCACGCCGGTGTCGAACGGAACTCCGACCGCGTCGGCGACGGCGACGCGGGCGCCACCGGTGACCTCGACCCATACGGCGAGCGCCACCCCGCTGGTGTCGAGCACGGCGACCGCCACCGGCGCCGCTTCGCCCACGGCCACGCCGAGCCGCTCGCCGACCGCGAGCGCGACCGCATCGCTCACCGCGCCGGCGACGCCGAGCGCGACGGCCACCGCGTCGTTTACCGGTGCGGCGACACCGACCGCCACTACAAGTCGTACGCCGACGGCAACGCTCGGCGCTCCCGGCCCCGCCGAAGCGCTCGCCGGCAGCTCGGTGGCGGTTGCCAACGGCATGGGCGTCATCCCGGCGGTCATCACCGCGCTGGTCAGCGGCCTGCAGTTCGGCGAGGCGTTGGTGTACGAGCCCGATGTCGGCGGTGCCGCCGGGGCCTGCCCACTGGGCGGCACGGCGACGCGTAGCTGCACGACCGGCGCCGGCAGTGTGACGCTCAATCTGGCCCTCGACGATTGCCGCGTCGCCACCGCCTCCGGCTCGGTCGCGATCGACCCGCCACCGCTCCGCGCCGCGCCGGAAGTGACGCTACAGGGGACGGGGTTCTGTCCCACCGCGGTGCTGCCGCCGTGGATGGCGAGCGTCGGCCTGGAAGCGGTCTTCCGCGACCCGCAGGCGGCGACCCTGCTCACCGCGACCGCCGACCTGACCGGTACGATCAACCCGCAGATCGGCGGGAGCTGCCGCGCCACCGGGGCGGCGCTGGCCGTGACCGGCACACTACGGGCGACGTTCGGCGACGGCATCAGCGCCAGCCTGACCTTCAACAACATCGGCATCGGCGTGTCGATCGCGGCCTTCAACGCGCAGTGCGTGCCGGTCAACTACACCATGACGCTCAACGGCCCGGCGACGATCGCGGTCGAGGCGGCGGGCGCCGGCGCCGCCACCGCCACACTGCCCTTCGAGGTGATGTTCACCAACCTCGTGGTCAAGCAGGACGCGACCAGCAATCCGACCAAGACGGAGATCGATGGCGGCCTCAGCGCCGGCTGCGCCGGAGGCATGGCTACCCTCGATACCGTCCAGCCGCTCGAGCAGCTTGTCGGAGCGTCCTGTCCAGGCGGTGGAAAACTGAAAATCAGCGCCGGAATGACCCAGTCGCAGGTGTTCTACCTTCCCGGCGGCAAGGTCGGTATCGACGCTAACGCCGATGACGTCAGCGAGAAGGAGCTGATGTCGTGCCATGACCCGTCGCTGCTGTGTTCGGTGCCGGGCCCGTCGACCCCGACGCCGAGTGCGACCAGGACCTCCACCCCGGGGGTGACGCCGACCAATTCTTCGACCGCTACGGTGACGGCGACCCGCACCGCGACCGGGACTGCGACGCGCATCGATACCCCCGGCACGCCCAACCCCACACCGACGGCGAGTGCGACGCGGTCGGCGACGCCGAGCCCGACGCCGACGATCACCTCGACCCCGATTCCCACCGATCAGCTCTTCTGTGACTCGCTCTCTGGGCCCGCGCTCATCCCCGACAACAATCCGACGGGAATCAACAATACGATCGTCGTGTCGGCGACGCAGGCGATCGCCGACCTGAACGTGCGTCTGAACATCGCGCACACCTGGGTCGGCGACCTGCGCGTGGCGCTGACCCACGTCGAGAGCGGGCGCACCGTTCTCCTGTTGGACCGCCCGGGTGTCCCGGCCATCCCCAACGGCGGCTGCGGTCGCGATGACGTCGCTGCCACCTTCGATGACGCCTCGACCCGCGCCGCCGAGGACCGCTGCGCGATCGCCGATGTCGCGCCGCTGGCGACGATCGATGGCAGCGTGAAACCGAGCCAGCCACTGAGCGCGTTCGCCGGCGAGAGCATCGCCGGTACCTGGCGGCTCAACGTCTCCGATCGCGCTCAGGACGACACCGGCGCGCTGCTGGGCTGGTGCCTGGCGCCCAACTCCCTGGGGCCGGTGGTCACGGCGTTCACCTGCCTGGGGGCGGAAGAGTGCGTGGTGGTGATCGACGAACCGTTTACCCTGCCGTTCAGCTTCGTCGATGCCAACGGCGACGCCACCGCCTGGCACATGCGCGCCGTGCGCCGCAGCGACGGCTTCGAATTCGCCGCCGGTGACGGCCCGATCGAGACCCCGTCGGGCGGTACGATATTCGTCAACTTCAATCCGTTCGCCTGCCCGTCCGGCGACTGCCCGGATACGGATTTCGATTACTTCGTCACCGTGACCGACCAGAGTGGACGCGAGAGCCCGCCGCAGCGCCTGCGCATCATCGTCACCTTGTTCGGGCTCTAACAGGGTCACCCTGTTCGGGCTCTAACAGGATCCTGGAAGACCCGCCGCTCACCCTTCGACGGGCTCAGGGTGAGCGGAAAGGATCCGGGTGGGGTTCCGCTCTCATGAACCTATTGAAGCACGGGGGCCTTCGGCATCCTGCAAAGAGCTCGTTGCGGCACGAGCACTCCCCGCTCATCCTGAGCCCGTCGAAGGATGAGCGCGGTCCTTTTCGACCGCTTCCCACCGCCAGGTGCCATCTTGAGCGACCTCGAGCACGGCGTCGTAGTAGTCGCGCCGTTCCGTCGTTCCACCCAGGCACACGTAGGTGACGGCGTTGGCGGACAGCGCCTGGAGGATGCGATCGATTTGCTCGGGGCTGAGCAGATTGCTGAGCCGCTCCAGAAAAGCGAACGTCGGCGTAGCGAGCACCAGGCGGGCGCAGGCCAGGAGCTGCTGCTCGCTGAGCGGGATGAAGCGGTGCCAGTCTCGTTCGGTGTCCAGTCCCTCGGCCCGCTGCAGCACGCCGCCTAACCCCAGCGACTCGAGGGTGGACAGGATACGAGCGTCGGGCGGTTCGGTCTCCGCTCGCATCGGGGCGAGTGCTTCGCGCAAGCTGCCCGGCGGCAGGTAGGGTCGTTCGGGTACGAACAGGACCTGCTCGAGCGGCGGTCGGATGACCTTGCCATCACCGGTGTGCCACAGACCGGCAGTGGCGCGAAACAGCGCCTCCTTGGCGGTTTCGTTCGGGCCCGTGACCAGCACTTTCGTCCCACGCGGGATCGAGATCGAAAGGTCGCGAATCAACACCTCGCCTTTCTCAGGCTCCAGCAGCGTCAACCGCTCGTAGGCGACGCGTCCATCGACTTCCTCGCGCACCCGGGTGGCGGCCATGACTGGAACGATGTCTGCCAGGCAAATCGGGCATTCGGCCGTGCGTTCGTGGTGCGGACACACCTCGGTGAGTGGCACCGGTGCGGCCCGCGCTTGTTCGATCGCGCCGGCGAGCGAGTCGAGCCGCGCCACCACCGCCGCGTAGGAGGAGATGGACTGGAACTGGGTGACGATCAACGAGAAGGCGCCGATCAGTTGGGCGAAGGCGATCGTCGCCTGGGCGATGACGCCGAACTCGACGTGGCCGCGGATGAACATCGGCGCCACCAGCACGACCGGAATGATCTGGATGAGGTAGTTGTAGCCCGTGGTGCTGCAGCCGAGGTTTCGATTCACGGCGATGATGCGCTTGAAGTTGCCCACCACCTCGGCCAAGTGACGCAATAGGCGTGCCTGCAGGCGCTGCTCGTAGTGCCCTAAGGCGATGGACTCGGCGTGCTCGCGCACGTGCAGCAGGTCGGCGCGGAATTCGGCTTCCTTGTCGGCCTGGCGGTAGTTCAGCGACACGAGCGGTCGCCCGAGGAGGAACGCCAGGCAGGAGCCCACCGCCGCGTAGCCCACCGAGACGGCGAACAGCAGCGGGCTGATCGACCAGAGGACGCCCGAAAACGCCAACACGGTCAAGGTGGCATTGAGCCCCAGCAGCAAGAACGACAGCGAGGTGGTGGTGAAGGCGCGCACGTCCTCGGTGATGCGCTGGTCCGGATTGGCGATCTCGCCGTTGGCGATCAGTCGATCGCTCAGACGGTAATAGACCGGGTGATCGAGGTAGGCGCCGATCAGTCCGCGCGTCAGCCACTCGCGCCACAACAGTCCGAGGCGCTCCTCCGCGAAGCGGTAGAACACGGCCACTACGGTGAGGGCGGCGAAGACGCCGACGTACATCACCGTGTAACGCAGGAACCCGGGCATGTTGTGCTCGGCGATCGCGGTCATGAAATCGCGCCCGACGTAGCTGCTGACGATGTTCAGCGCGTTGATCGCCAAGAGCTGCAGGAAGAGCGCGCCGAGCAGGAACTTGGCCCGCGCCCCGACCTCGGAGGCGATGAAGTTGCGGATGCCGCGCCCCAGCCGCACCCAGGCCAGACGGTTCATCATCGACACCGACGGCGTATCCATCCTGTCGACCCTCCCCTGCACGTTCCGACGCATGCGTCGTACCGCGACCCATGGCGCATACGGGTGGGATGCGCCAGCCGTCGCTCAGGCTACGGGGTGCCGCGAGCCGGGCCCAGCCGGGCGTGCCTCGGGAAAGATCCTTCGGGGCGGACAGTCGTCCCGCCCCCCAGACACGGCGCACTGACGGCAGTCGGCTAAACCAAGCGTTCTGCTCGCCCTTCGACGGGCTCAGGGCATGTCCTGAGCCCGTCGAAGGGCGAGCAGAACGCTTGGCGGCGCAGGCACTACACCGCGCTCCGGATCCTGTCGGAGCATGAGCGCGGTTATTATCAGCCGACCGTCAGTGGGCGGGACCGTAAAAGCGTTCGTGCACGACCTTGCCGTCGCGCCAGCGGCGCACGGCGACCTGGTTCATCTGCATCCGCTGACCGCCCTTGAAGGTGAGGTCGAACTCCCACTCGGAGAAGCTCACTCCGTCGCCGACCGCACTGTGACCCAGCTTGGCCCCATGGAACGCTTCGACCGCGGCGAAGAACGCCTGCTCGCGTTGGCGGTTGGCATCCTTGCCGCGGGTCGGCTCTTGGGTGTTCTCCTGCATGACCACGTCATCGGCGTAGAGTTTCTCGAATGCCTCCATCCCCTTGCCCGACAGGATGGCGTCGTTGATTTCCTTCTCCAGTGCTTTCAGGTCAGCCATTGGTCTTTCCTCCCGAAAGTTGAGTGTAAGTAAACCTGGGCGCTATGGGGTTGTTAGGTTGTTAGTTGTTAGGTTGTTAGGAAGAGGCCAAACCTAACAACGTAACAACCTGCTTCTACGCTGGCCGCGATTGCATCCACCGCGCCATGGCCCACATGTCGCGCGGGCTCTCGCCGAGCTTGCGCATCACCGACGGCTCGAAGCCGCAGTGCATGAGGCAGTTCTGGCAGCGCGGATCCTGGCGCGTCTCCCAGTAGTCCCAGTCGACGCCCTTCCAGAAGTCCTGCCAGGTCGGGAAGTAGGCGTCCTCGATCAGATAGCAGGGGCCCTTCCAGCCCTTCGGCGTGCGCGTCGGGTTGCCCCACGGCGTGCAGGGATAATCGCGCTGGCCGGCGGCGAACTGCAGGAACATCGGCGTCGAGGAAATCGGGTAGCGGTCGGCGAGGGCGAGGACGCGCTGGAACTTGCGGTGGATCTCGCCGCGGTACATGAAGTGGTCGCCGCCGAGCTTCTCGTAATGGTAGCCGGGTGCGAGCAGGATGCCGTCGACGCCGAGGCCCTTGAGGAGCTCGCACATCTGCTCGATCTCCTCCATGTTGGTCTCGCGGTAGATGGTGGTGTTGGTGCACATGGTGTAGCCGCGCCGCTTGCCTTCCTTGATCATGGCGATGGCCTTGTCGAACACCCCGGCGCGATCGACGACGAAGTCGTGCGTCTCGCGCAGGCCGTCGAGGTGGACGTTGACCGCCAGGCGCTTGTGCGGACGGCTCTTGGCGTAGAAGCGCTCGAGCAGGATGCCGTTGGTGCACAAGTAGATGTGGCGCTTGCGGGCGATGATGCCGTCGACCAGCTCCGGCAGCTCCGGGTAGATGGTCGGCTCGCCGCCGCAGATCGACACCACCGGGGCGCCGGCGTCGTCGACCGCCTCCAGGCACTCGGCCAGCGTCATGCGGTCCTTGAGGTCGCCGTTGTAGCGCTCCGGCGAGCAGCC
>CAYYWP010000168.1:0-10593 GCA_964475125.1 uncultured Binatia bacterium (SeqCode)
GGGCCGCCGACGTCTGCTACGTGAGCAGTCTGCACGACGGCATGAACCTGGTGGCGAAGGAGTTCGTCGCCGCGCGCGACGACGAACGCGGCGTGCTCGTGCTCAGCCAGTTCACCGGCGCCGCGCGCGAGCTCAGCGAGGCGCTGATCGTCAACCCGTACGACCTGGACCAAGCCGCCGCCGCGCTCGCGGCGGCGCTGCAGATGCCGGCGGAGGAACAACGGGCGCGCATGGCCTCCATGCGCGCCTACGTCTCGGAGTTCAACGTCTACCGCTGGGCGGGCCGCATGCTGGTCGAAGCCGCCCGGCTGCGCGATCGCGAGCGGCTCACGGGGCGGCTCGCACAGGCCGACGCGCCGCGCGACGGCGCGAAAGAGAGGCATCGTGGATCGAGTGCGTGGCTCCACTGATCGACGGCCGCCGGCGGCGAATGTCCGCCGGCGCGTGTGGTCCGCCTCATGGCGCCCGTGCTGACCGACTGCGAGGCTGCTACCGCGCGCCGCTTGCGCGACGCGGCGCACCTCTCGTGCTTGCTCGACTACGACGGCACCCTCGCCCCGCTCGCGCCGACGCCCGGCGAGGCCCACCCGTTACCCGGCACCGCGGACCTGTTGCACCGCCTGGCCACGGCGCCCGCGACGGAGGTCGCCATCATCACCGGGCGCACCATCGCCGACGTTCGGAGTCTGATCGATGTGCCGGGTGTCCACTACGTCGGCGTCCACGGGCTGGAGATCGAATGGGCGAGCGGCAAGCGCTGGCTGGCCCCCGGCGCCAGCCTGATGCGCGCGGCGCTGCCATCGATTCGCGAGCGCCTCGAGCAGGCGCTCCACCGTCGGCCGGGCATAATGATCGAGGACAAGGGCGCGGCCCTGGCCTGTCACTACCGGCTCGCCGCACCGGCAGACGCCGCCTCGGCGCAGCACGCCGTGGCGGCGATCGTTCGCACCTATCGGCGGCGGGGGGTTCCGGTGACGGTATTGCGCGGCCACGCCGTGTCGGAGATCCGGCCGGCGACGGTCAACAAGGGGCAGGCCGTGCGCGTGCTGCTGGCGGCCTGTGTCCGCCAGTCGCTGGCGATCTACGTCGGCGATGACGAGACCGACGCCGATGCGTTTCGCGCCCTGCCCGCCGACGCGCTCACGGTTCAGGTGGGAGCCGCCAATGGGTCGGGGCCGGCGCGCTACCGCCTGCCGGGACCCCCTGAGGTGCAACGCTTCCTCCGCTGGGTGCTGGCCTGTCGCGGCGCGAAGGCGGGCTAGCCGTGCCCCAGCCGTTTCATTTTCAGTCCAGCCTTCAGCTCACGCTGCTGACCAACCGGCGCGCCCGCGATCTGGCCGAGCTCCTCGAGCACCTGCGCGTGGTCTCGGGCTCCGTCGTCTACTACCACACGCATCATTACCTCGTGCAGCACCAATCCCTCTCACCGGAACCGCCCAACGACTTCGCCTATTGGGTGTCCCAGGTGCTGCAGGAAGAGCGGCTGGGCGAGCAATTGGCGGCCATCGACGTGATTCAGTTCCACACCATTCGCGCCCTGCGCGAACGACTGATCGAGGTCATCGAACGCCACCTGGCAGCCGCCACGGCGCTGCGCACGGCGCCCGAGGGCGATGAGTTCCACTTCCGCGAGTCCGCGTCGTTCATCCTGCCCACGCCGCATGTGGCGCATGACCTGGCGGAGCTCGCCGCGTGCATGGAGCAGATCGGTTTCGGATCGATCTCGCTGCACATCTTCGACGCCTGCCTGCGCTTGGAGAAGGGCCGCAATGATTTCTCCGAGTGGCTGGTGACGGAGTTGGGCGAGCACGACCTCGCCCGCGACATCGCGGCGCTCGATCCCTACACGTATACCGTCGACGGGTTGCGCCGTGAGATCATCCGCCTGGTCCGCCGCCGGCTCATGGAGCAGACGACATGAGCCTCGACGCCTACGCCGAGTTCGTCGGCCGCGGCACCATCGAGGAGCTGCGCCTGCTCGGAGAGCAGCTGCGCGGCCGCAGGATCGTCACCATCAACTCGACCGCCGTCGGCGGCGGCGTGGCGGAAATTCTCAACCGACTCGTCCCGCTGTCGCACGAGCTGGGCGTCGACCTGCGCTGGGACGTCATCAAGGGCGGGGAGGACTTCTTCGCCGTGACCAAGCGCATACACAACGCGCTGCACGGCGCACCGGAGGCGCTCTCGCCGCACGACGAGGCGATCTTTCGCGACGTCACGGCCAGCAACCTCGCCGACATGGACCTCGACGCGGACGTCGTGTTCGTGCACGATCCGCAACCGGCAGGGCTGATCGAGGCGCGCCGGCCGGATCGCGGCCGGTGGGCGTGGCGCTGTCACATCGACCTCTCCGCCCCACAGACGGCCGTCTGGCGCTTTCTCAACCACTACGTCTCTCGCTACGACGCGGCGGTGTTTTCCGCCCCACAGTTCAGCCGCGATCTCGCCATGCCTCAGGTCATGATCACGCCGTCGATCGATCCGCTTAGCGACAAGAATCGCGCCCTCGACGCGGCCGAGGTCGACCGCATTCTCGAGCGTCTGCGCGTGCCGCGCGACAAGCCGATCGTCACCCAGGTGTCGCGCTTCGATCGGCTGAAGGATCCGGTCGGCGTGATCGAGGCGTTTCGCTTGGTGCGCCGCTACAAGCACTGCCGCCTCGTGCTCGCCGGGGGCAGTGCCACCGACGATCCCGAAGGCGCGCAGGTGCTCGCCGCCGTCCACGAGGCCGCCAACGGCGACCCCGACATCCACGTGCTCGAACTCCCCCCCACCGCCAACATCGAGATCAACGCCCTGCAGCGCGCCGCGTCGATCGTCCTGCAAAAGTCGTTGCGCGAAGGCTTCGGCCTGACCGTCAGCGAAGCGCTGTGGAAGGCCAAGCCCGTCATCGCCGGGGCGGTGGGCGGCATTCCGCTGCAGATCGCCCATCGCTACAACGGCATCCTCACCCACACCGTCGAAGGCACCGCTTTCTGGATCAAGCAGCTGTTGAGCTCGCCGGAGTACGCGAAGCGCCTGGGTGAGAACGGGCGCGAGCACGTGCGGATGAACTTCCTGCTCACCCGCCATGTGCGCGACTACCTGCTGCTCTTTCTCTTCTTGGAACACCCCTCGGAGCGGGTCATCCGACTCGCCGAGCATCCGAGCGCAGTGCACGGATGACGTGCGAGTCGGCGCGTCGATCAGGCGCCGAAGCGGACACCGCAAACGCAGGCCTCGTCTGGCGCGCTTGCCCCTGTTCGCCGGCGCGCGCGACGTCACCGATGCCCGCGCGCTGCTGACCAAGGGTGCCACCCAGGTGGGACCGGAGACGGTCGAGTCCAGCCTGCCGCCGATCGATGGGCGGCGCGTACTCGTCAACGACTGGGCCCCTGTCCGCTGACCGCGTGCTATACTTTTTCCCCGGACTGGAGGGATTCGCGAGAGGCGGCAAGCGCCGCGCGAGCCAACGCGAAGGAGAATTCAGATGACGACCGTTCCGCCGCCCCTTGGCAACGTCCTCGTGGCAGTGGATTTTTCCACTTCCTCGGCCGCCGTCATCGAGCGGGCGGCGCGACTCCCGATCACCCGCGGCGCGTCGATCACGCTCTTGCACGTCGTCCCGGAGAGCCTCGCTCGACCGTCCATCGCCAGAGAAGCGGCAGGGGAAGAGGAGCTTCGGCGCAACCTCGCGGCGGGGGCCGCGCGCTTGTCGGAGCTCGCCGCCGAGAAGATCGACGTGTTCACCGCGCTCGCCTACGGGGCGCCCTTCGTCGAGATCATCCGGCGGGCGCGCGACGGACGGGCCGAGCTGGTCGTGCTCGGACGTCACGGCCACCGGACGTTCCGCGACGCGCTCATGGGCTCGACGGCCGAGCGCGTCTTTGGCCAGGGCGATGTCGCGACCTTGATCGTCAGCGGCGCGCCGGACGGAGCGTACCGGCGGCCGATGGTCGCCGTCGACCTGTCGGACACGTCGCGACGGGCCCTCGAGCTTGCGCTCCGCGTCATCGACCCGCAGGCCGAGCCGCTCGAAGTCGTGCATTCCTGGACCGCGGCAGCGGGAGGCGATCCCGAGGAACGCGAGGGCACCGCCCTGGCGAATTTTCTCGCCGCGTTCGGCGACCAGGCCGAGCGCTGGCAGGTCACCGTGCGCCCGGGCGATCCGCGCGCGGTCATTCTGGCGGAAGCGGCCCGGCGGCAGGCCGATCTGCTCGTCCTCGGAACCCGTGGGCGCTCCGGTCTGACCCACATCCTCGTCGGGAGCGTCGCCGAGGCGGTCACCCGCGGCGCGACCTGCGATGTCCTCGTCGCCCGCGCCCAGACCCGAACCTTCGAGCTGCCGTAAAGCGGCGTGCCGCGGACAGATGAAGCACCTTTCGCGGCCCGGCTCCAATGGGAAGCGACACCGCCTTCCGCGACGCGCAGCCCTCAGACAGGCATCTCGATGCGCACCGTGTTGCTGCCGCGATGCGTCAAGAAAGGAAGCCCCGCGGTGATCACGACGGTGCGCTGCGTGTCCAGCTGCTCGCGCTCGCGCAGCAGGCGAAGGATGCGGGTGCATGCGGGGTCAAAATCCGGACCGAAGTCTGCTACGAGGATCGGCTCCACTCCCCACACGAGTGACAGGCGTCGCCAGGTTTCCAGCTCGGGCGTCACGGCCAGGATCGGCTGACTCGGCCGCCACTGGGCCACCTGGCGGGCAGTCGCCCCACTGCGTGTCAGACAGACGATCGCCTGCGCGCCCACCGCCCGCGCCGCCAGGCACGCACTGCGGCCGATCGCCTGTCCGACATGGTCGGTCGCTTCACCGGCCTCAAGCACGCGCACCCCGTCAGGCGGTGCGCACGCCTC
Source organism: uncultured Binatia bacterium (SeqCode) (assembly GCA_964475125.1). Taxonomy (GTDB): domain Bacteria; phylum Desulfobacterota; class Binatia; order HRBIN30; family CADEER01; genus CAYYWP01. The sequence goes on from CAYYWP010000168.1 coordinate 4,837, forward strand.
GGCGGCGGCGAGAATGCGGCGCATGACGCGAACGGCCTCGACCGGGAACCGGCCGGCTGCCGTCTCCGCCGACAGCATCACGGCGTCGCTCCCGTCAAATACCGCGTTGGCCACGTCGCTCGCCTCGGCGCGCGTCGGCCGCGGGTTAGTGGTCATCGATTCCAGCATCTGCGTGGCGGTGATGACTGGCGTGCCGAGTCGGTTGCACAGGCGGATGATGCGCTTCTGCAACAGCGGCACGTCTTCGATCGGACAGTCCACGCCGAGGTCCCCGCGCGCAACCATGACCGCATCGGCAGCGCGGACAATCGCATCGAGACGCGGAATCGCCTGCGCTTTTTCGATCTTGGCGACGATAGGGACCGCCAGGTTCCGCGCCGCCAGGGCCTCGCGCAGCTGCACGAGATCGCCCTCCGAGCGGACAAACGACATGCCGACGTAATCGACGCCGTCCGCAGTTAGCAGGTCCAAATCGCGCCGGTCCTTGGCGGTCAACGAGGGAGAGTGGTGATCCACGCCGGGTACGCTGAGCCCTTTGCCATCGCTCAGGTCGCCGCCCACTTCGATGCGCGTGTACACCTCGGAATCGCTGGTTCCGGTCACCCTCAGCGCGAGCATCCCATCGTTCAAATAGATTGCGTCACCCGGCCGCACCTCGCGCGGTAGCGTCGGATGCGCCACCGTGACGCGCTCCTCCGTTCCGAGAATTTCCGTCGTCGTCAACACGAAGGACGCGCCACTGCGCAGTGCGACGGCGCCGTTGCGGAAGCGACCGATCCGCAGTTTGGGTCCGCTGAGATCGGCGAGAATCGCCACGGGTCTCGCCTGCAACTCGGCGCGGGCCCGCAACACCCGAACCGTACGCCCGGTCTGGTCATCGGCGCTGTGCGCGCAGTTGATACGCACGACGCTCACGCCGGCATCCAGCAAGGCGTCGATCTGGTCGGGCGCAGCAGTTGCCGGACCGATCGTCGCGACGATTTTTGTCCGTGGCAGGGGAGCCATCTGCATCAGCCGGTCGCTCTCATCGCGCCATGGTTGCCGAGTGGTGCCGATGTCGTCGTCCCAGGACCCGACCACGCCAGTTGCTCCGCTGGGGCTCGCGTCGAGGCCGGCCTATGCGGCACGCGGTCGCCTCGGCTGCGGCCAGCGGCGCGCCTGACGCTCCACCCTGGCTTGTGGCCGGCAGGAGATCTTCTGCGAGCTGATGCTTCAAAGCCCAGCACACGCCATGGCGAGGTACGGTTCTACCTTCATCGTCGCGGAGGATGAAGTCGCGAGCATCAGCGCGTTGACAGCCCCTTTGCGCCAGCCGGCCGGGGGGCTGCCCGCGACGCGCTTGAAGGCCCGAACAAACGCGGCCTCAGACGCGTATCCAACGCGCGCAGCGACTTCCGCCACGGTCAATTCCGAACTGTCACGCAGCAGCCGTTTGGCAAGCTGGGCCCGCCACGTGGCGAGATACCGCTTGGGCGGTTCGCCGAGCAGGCGGGCAAACCGATCCGCCAGCGACGAGCGCGACACCCCTGCTTCACGCGCCAACTGAGCTACGGTCCACCGGCGTGCGGGATCGGTGTGTATCAAGCGCAACGCCTTCGCGACGTGGGCATCCTGCACTCCGCGGAGCCAGCTGCGGCGGTTGGCCGTCAACTGCGTCACGTAGTTACGGAAGATCTCGATCAGCGCCAGCTCGGTCAGCCGGCCAAGCGTGGTGACGGTTCCAGGGCGCGCGGCATCGGCCTCCTCGACGGCAAAGTCGAGCGTCGCCCGCAGCAGCGCAGCTGAACCTCGTGAAACATGAACGGGTTGGAGATCGCCCGTATCGATTGCCTCCACGAAGGCATCGCCCGAGCGGCGGCGCACGAGCAACATCGCCGGTACCGCGTCGACGAGCAGATCGAAGCGCTGGTCGCAGCCCACGCAACCGCAGATCAGCTGCGATGCCCTCCCCCCGCCCCCGAGTGTCACCTGCGACAGCGCGTCCGCGGCCCCGTGCGAGAACAGCGACAACATCGAAACCGGGCGCGCTCCACGGTCGTCGCACACGAGGAACGGCTCGGCCCCAGCGAGAATGATCGCGTCTCCCGTTTCCATCCTGGCGGGCGGCAGCCCCGCATGCGTGACGAGACACTGCCCGCCCGTAAGGACGCATACGAATACCGCATGGGACGCCTCGGGGCCGAGGACGGAAGCGAGGAGCTCGGCATCGGGTGATTCGAGCGCCCAAGGCGAAGTGCATTCGGCTCGAATGAACACGCCGCTGCATGCGCGCACGTTGCGCAAGAGGTCCGCCACGAGATCCATGCGGTTCACCCGCTCTGCATCTTAGCCTTGCCTCGGTCGTCTTGAAACCCGTGCGTGTCTGCAGGCGGGGAGTGTCCAAACTCGCTCAGCGCGCCGGGATTGGCGTTGCGAGCAAGAGATTCGGAGCCTCGGCATATATCGACTGGCAGCATTGACGTCTAAGTCCCGTACCAGGAGGGCACCGCGCAGCGTGAACGCGCGCAGCAAGAAATGGCCATACCAGATCGGGTCCGGGGACAAACGCCGCCGGACACACCGTCGCCGGCGTGACCGGCAGAATGGAGGGTTACAATGGAGCAAACCGCCATGGCACACGGAATGATGCGGGGGTGCCTCACACTGGGGGCTACGCTGATCCTCTCTACCGCAGGGTTCGCGTACCCAGCGAGTGCTCCTGCAGCCAACGATGAAGCCAAGCAAGTCGTCGGCGAGGACTACGTCCAGATGATCTTCGGGAAGCCGTACAAGATCACCCCGGGTGAGACGCCCGGGACCTTCAACGTGTCCTGGGGCGATGAGAGCGTGGTGTGGGAACCCAAACCGTGGCACCACCCGGACTACAAGCGGATGGGTCCGGCACTGTACGATCGGTGGATGCAGCCCGACCTCCCTTATCCGTGGGAGAAAACCCTGGCCGAGCGGGAGCGGCAGGACGGGCGCGAAATCCACGATCGATCCTACACGGCGCTGTACTTCAATGAGTTCGGGCAGAACTACATCACGCGCTGGGCGATCGACCTCAGTTCACCCGATGGCACGCCGCGCAACAAGGAGCTGTTCGAGTGGATGGTCGCCTACCGACTCGATCCAACCGGCCTGCCAACGGATCAGGTCGGCCAAGTACGGGCCAATTACATGTTCACGTTCATCTCGCCGGACGACGTTCGTGGCCTGGGCATCACCACCACCATCTTTCATGGCGACCGCTTCAACGAAGAGTTCCTGTACACGCCGTCGACCCGCAAGGTGCGCCGCCTGCCGCAGGCGGCCCGACAGGACATCATTCCTGGGACGATCGTCCGCTGGGAGGATTTTCCCCAAGTGAAGCCTTTTCCCGACATCGACTACGAAGTGGTCGGGACGACCCTTTACAAGGGCCAGCCGGAGGGGACCTTCGGGTTCTCGATGAACAGCAGGGGCGAGCAGCTCGGCATGGGCATGGATGGGGTCGGCGAGCCGAGTTGGGTCTTGGAGATCACCCCGCATTCATCGTCCTACTGGTATGCAAAGCAGCGCCGCATCATCGGCATCAAGACGGGCAGCAGTTGGTGGGAGAACGTCTTCGACTCCAAGGGCGAAGTGACTCGCACGCGGGTCAATCGCCGCTCCATCGCCAAAGGCGATCCACGCCTGCAAAACCCCTACGCGGGGCTCGAGGACTGGCAGATCATCTGGGGGCAAGAATACTTCGCCGAGCCAAAGACCGGGTTCACAATGTCCTGGTACATGATCGACTTCTGGATCAACTACGACAAGTTACCGCGCGACATCGTGAACGTGGAAAACCTGCAGAAGGAGCCGGTCCGCAAGATCCTGTTCTGGGAGTGAGCCGAGCTCTGCCTCCGCGCGCGGCGCCCCGGGTGGACGAACAACCCGGCGCGCCGCGTGGCCCCCGGCTCCGGTGAAGCACCCGTGGCAGCGTCCAACCCGCGGTAGGAGAGCAGCAAACGAGCGCGATCCGCGCTTGTCGGGATGGCGGTCGCAGCACTCTGCAGCACCCCACCGCCCCAACGACGACCTCAACGCCTCGCCTGCACTACCTCTCGGTGGACTGCCTCGCCGGCGTGCGGCAATGACCGCGCGGCGCATTGGCGGTGACCGCGCGACGACGGTTCAATCGAGCCGCACCTGCTCGAGGTAGCGGGGCGCGACGGCCGTCCAGCCGAGCTGCGCCTCGATCGCCTGGCGCAGCGCGGCGGCGGCGGACGGCTCACCATGGACGACGAAGACCGACTCGGGTGCTTGCGGCGCGCCGCGCAGCCAGGCGAGTAATTCATCGCCGTCGGCGTGCACGGAGAACCCGGGCACGTGCACCACCTCGGCGCGCACGCCGACGTAATGGCCGAGCATCTTCACCGCTTTCGCCCCGTCGGCCAGGGCGCGGCCGCGCGTGCCCTCGGCCTGGTAGCCGGGCAGCAGCACCAGATCGTCAGGGTTTGGCAGCCGCTTGGCGAGGTGGTGCAAGACGCGCCCGCCGGATGCCATGCCGGAGGCGGAAATGATCACCCCGGGACCGCGCACGAGGTTGAGCGCCTTCGACTCCTCGGCGGTGTGCGCCTCTCGCAGCGTGCCCGGATCGAACGGATCGGCGGCGTCCAGCCCCGCTTGCAAGTCGGCGTGGCGCTCGGCGATGGCGGCGCGGTACACGTCCAGCGCAGCCAGCGCCATCGGACTGTCGACGTACACCGGCACGCGCGGCAGGCGCCCGGCGCGGACCAGGCGCCGCAGGTGGAAGAGCACGACCTCGGTGCGGTCGACCGCGAAGGATGGAATGACCGCCATGCCGCCGCGTTGGGCACAGCGCACCAACGCGTCCTCGAACGTGCGCAGTGCCGTTTCGTCGTCGTGGCGGCGATCGCCATAGGTTGATTCGATGACGATGACGTCTGCGCGCGGCGCCGGGGCCGGCGGGCGCAAGATGGGATGTGTCGGCCGGCCGAGATCCCCGCTGAACGCGATCGTGCGCGCCGGGGTCGCGTCGACCGTCACCACCGCGCTCGCCGCGCCGAGAATGTGGCCGGCGCGTCGAAAGGTCGCGCGGACGCCCTTGCCGACGGCCGCCGGCACGTCGAAATCGAGCCCGTGCAGTTGCCGCAGCACGCGCTGCGCATCGGCTTCCGTGTAGAGCGGCAGCGCCGGCGCGTGCTTCGAGTAGCCCTTGCGGGTCGCATAGGTCGCCTCTTCCTCATGCAACCGCCCGCTGTCGGGCAACAGGATGCGGCAGAGCGCAACCGTGTCCGGGGTGGCGAAGATCGGCCCGCGGAACCCGTTGCGAGCCAGCGCCGGCAGGTAGCCGCTGTGGTCGACGTGCGCGTGCGTCAGCACCACGGCGTCGATGCTCGACGGCGCGACGGGAAACTCGTACCAGTTGCGCAGGCGGAGCTCCTTCAGACCCTGAAAGAGCCCGCAGTCGATGAGCACGCGACAATGCGGCGCCTCGAGCAGGAAACGGCTGCCGGTGACTGTTCCGGTCGCGCCGAGAAAGCGCAGGAGGGGAACGCGAGGCGGCACGGGGCCTGGTTACCACGCCCGCACACAGGTCGGGAACTCGCCGCGCGCCTTTCGACGGGCTTAGCACCGAGCGTGCGTCGCCAGCCGTAGCCGCGGGACCTGTGCCCGCCGGCGACGCCGCGCGTCGCCCGGTGGCGGGGGGCCTGCGCGAGGTGCCCGCCGATTTCTGGCCGCGCCGGGATGTCGTGGTCGCGCCCCACCCCCCCGGGCCGCGCGCCGCGC
>CAYYWP010000169.1:0-10548 GCA_964475125.1 uncultured Binatia bacterium (SeqCode)
TGTCCGGGTACTTGAACTCCATCCAGGAGTCGACGCCGTAGACGATGTCGCTGTACTCGCACGACGCCGTCCACCACCAGTCGTTGTAGACCACGCACTCGGCGCGCGGCAGGGTGTTGAAGACCACGTCGAAATGCCCCTTCTGGTTGCCGAGGCTCGAGTTGGAGTTGACCTGCCAGATCGCCTTGGTGGGCGTCGGGCAGTGCGGGCCGGTGGTGATGGTCTTGGTTCCGGCCTTCATGATGCGCTCGCCGTTGGCCCAGTAGTGCATCGATTCCGGCCGGATGTACGGGTGCGGGGTCACCGCGCCGGCCGCGTCGAGTTGCGGGTGGAACGGATCCTCGAGCACGTAGCGGCTCGGCACGCCGGAGAAAAGGGTGTTCTTGTAGGTGCCGGCGTAGCTGCCGATGTTGCCGCCGTGGCGGCCGAGGCTGCCGGCCAGCGCCAGGACGAGGAAGAGGGCGCGGTCCTTGTTGTCGTTGTTCCAGAACTGGTTCGGACCCATGCCGCAGGCGATCAGCGTGCGGCCTTCGCTGCCGGCAATCTGGCGCGCCAGCGAGGTCACCGCCTCCGGCGGGGCCCAGGTGAGCTTGCTCACCTGGGCGGGTGTCATGTTGGCGTTCAGGTATTCGCGCGTCAGGTCGAAGACCGTGCGCGCCTCGATCTTCTTGCCGTCGGCGAGCGTGACCGTGAACTGACCGACCAGCGCCGGATCGATGCCCAGGCGGTCGAAATGCTCGCCCATCTGGTCGTGCGCGACCGCGGCGGGCGCCTTCGCCTTCTCGTCCCAGACGACGAAGTCGGCGAACTCGGCGGCCAGCGGCTGCGGGATCTGGACGCCCCTCTGCTCGGTGGTCGGCGGCGGCTTCTGGCCGGCCGGGACGACGTTGGTCCAGTTCGCCAGCGCATGCTCTTGATGGTTCGGAAACACGTCGCTCGCCTTCAGGCGCTGCAGGGTGTCCATGCGCACCAGCGACGGGAGATCGGTGAAGCGCTTGACGAAATCGCTGTCGTAGCGATTCTCGGCGATCATCACCTGCGCCACGCCAAGCGCCAGGGCGGGATCGGTGCCGGGGCGGATGACGACCACCTCGTCGCAGCGGGCGGCCGTGGCCGAGTATTCCACCGTCACCGCGATCACCTTGGTGCCCTTCAGGCGGGCTTCGGTCAGCCAGTGGCTGTCGGGCATCTTGGTGGTGATCCAGTTCATCCCCCAGGCGATGAGCAGCTTGGCGTGCTCGACATCGAAGAGCTCGAAGTCGTTGGTCTGCTCGCCGGTGACCATCGGATGGCCGGGCGGGAGATCGGTGTGAAAGGAGTACGAGTCCCACGTCCCGGCGCCCTTCGCGTCTTCCGGCGACACGCCGCGCAGCTTGGCGTCGAGCAGGGCCATGCTGTTGGCGAAGCGGAAGGCGCCGAAGATGCGCACCGCGCCCTGCTTGGCCATGCCGCCGCGAAACTTGCAGACGCGCACGCCGGCGCCGCCCACCTGCTCGACCATGTCGGGGTCGTAGCCCTGCGCCAGCAGGAATTGTTTGCCCGCTTCACCGCTGTACGTCTTGGCGACGTCGTGCAGCGCCGCGGCGTGGTAGCGGTAGGCTTCGTCGTGCGGCACGCGCAGCCACGAGTCCCAGCCACGCTTCATCAACGCCGGCGGCGCGGCGCCGGTCTTCGGGTCGCGCGGGAAGCCCTGGTCCACCCAGTCCTTGAATCCCTTGCGGATGAAGGCGCCGTTGATGCGGCGATCGCCGTAGAAGCGGCGCGACAGCACCAGGCCCTTCTGGCAGCAGCGCGGATCCCAGCGCGGCGAGGCCTTGTTGCCGTACAGATCGCGCGCCTTGCCGTATCCGTAGGTGGGTTCGATGCGCACCACGACGTTGTTCTTGACGAAGGCGCGCAGCAGGCAGTTGTGCGTGTCGTTCGGACAGCAGAGGAAGACGAACGACTTGTCGGTGCGGAAGATGTCGCGGTAGATGCGCTCCCAGTCGCGGTTCGGATAGGCGGCAAGCGGGTTGTCCACCTTCACCGGGGCGAGAAATCCGTACTGGCCGAACAGCGCGCTCGGCGAGGCGGCGGCGCCGAACCCCGCCGCGCCCGCCATCTGCAGAAACCGGCGACGTGAAATCATCCACTCGTTACGCTTGCTCATGCCCGCCCCTTTCCCTGCCGCCTGCACCCCGAGAGCAAAGCGGCTGCCACTCGGACTCTCGCTGCTACAGGATGACGGTGGAGTGGCGAATTTCTCAGGAGTGAAAATGGATTGAGTGATCTCTCTCGACAGCGAGAACGAGATGAAGCGGGCTGTTGGCGGCTAGGCTGTTCGCGGTGAAGGGATTCGAGCGCGTCTTGCCGGGCGTCGAAACGCGCCTGTCCGCTCACCCTTCGACGGGCTCAGGGGGAGCGGGATGCAGCGACGCGAGGGCGTGTTTTTAGACCCCGCAAGGGGTGATGGGACAATCTCGGTGCGCCCATCGGCGCTTGAGGGCTTCGCGCCGTCGGCGCCGGCCGTGCGCCGGGAGGTTTTTACCGAGTTTCCGCACCAGCCTTCGACAAGCTCGGGACATACCCTGGGCCTGTCGGAGGGCGAGCGGGGGGAAGCGCGCTTGACGGGCCGGCTAGTCGGGCGGGTGGTCGCGCGCCGCGACGTCGCGGTGCAGGAAGCGCTTCGGCCGCGCCGCGTAGTGCTCGCGCCGAACCGTGTCGGGGTTGAGCCACTCGACCAGGGCCGCGTAGCCCATGGTCTCCGAATCGTCGCTTAGGTAATGCGGCACCACCGCCAGGATGTGAAAGTCCTCGTGCAGGTGGAAGGTCAGGGTGTGGTCGACGATCTGCCCGTGCACGACGGCGACGACGTAATCTGGCGCCCGCATGCGCCGCGCGTGGCTGTGGTAGTCGCGCAGACGCGCCCCGCCGCGCATGCGGCGCAGTTGCTTGTGGCGCGCCAGCTCCTTCTGCGCCCGCAGCAGCTGGTGTCCCATGCCATGTCCCTGCAGCGCCGGGTCGACGATCACCTCGACGCCGTACAGGGTGTGGCCTTTGACCGGGTCGTGGTTGGTGAGCATGCCGTGGGCGGTGAACTCATCCCAGTTGTCGAACATGTCGTAGTTGTCCCAGTGAATGATGAGCGACGACGACATGCCGACCACCCGTTCGTCCTCGCCGTACACGGCGACGAACTGGCCTTCCGGGAAGACGCGCAGGTGCGAGCCGAGCTGTTCGGCGTTCCACGGCGACGTTTCCGGGTACACGCGTCGGCACAGGTCGCCGATGCCCTCGAAGTCATCCGGTTGCGTGTTGCGGACGCGCAGTGCCGAAGAATCACCAGCCACGGTGCGACTCCCATATCACGGCGATGGTGTGCCAGTCACCGCAGGAAGCGGTCCTGGTGCCCGCTAGTGTCCTGTATCCGAAATTCGCTGCCTATATCGGCGAGGCATCGGCGGCGCTGGCCAGGCGGCCGACGCAGGAATATCTGGCTATGTTCCGAGGAGGCCAGCGCCGCCCGGGGCGCTGAGGGCCGTCGAGATAGGCAGCGAATTTCGGATACAGGACACTAGGTCGGGTCGGGCGTGCACGAGATACGGGATACGCGAGGATCAGTTCGCGACCTGGCGTTCGGGCGATGCCAAGCCGTCGGCGGACACTGGCGGCGTGAGGGCTATCGCCCGAGCACGAGATCGAGTCCGGCGAACAACAGCTCGATCTGCGTTCGCGACACGTGCCCCGTTCGCTCGCTCAGCAGAGCCTTGTCGATGGCGATGACCTGAGAAAGGTTAGCCACGGAGTCCTTTGCCAGCCCCGTGCTGCGCGCTCGCAGTAGCACGTTTCCCGGTGCATCTGCCCAGCGCAGGTTGCTCGTCAGTGGAACGCAGACGACGGTCGCTAATCGGCTGCGATTGAGGGCATCGCCTTGCAGCACCACCACCGGGCGGCGGAATCCTGGACCCGATCCAGTCGGCTCGGGGAGGGTGGCCCACCACACGTCCCCCTGTGCGACTACTCCCATTCGGTGTGTTCGAGAATGCGTCGCGCGGCAGCCGACACTGCCGGATCGCCCTGTGCACCGACCTCTTCGCAGACGCGGTCCATCGCTTCCGTGATGGCGTCGGGATCATGCCGAGCCAGATACTCCGCCACCGCCTCCGCATACAGTTGGCTGCGCGATTTCCGCAGCTTGCGCGCCAGTCTCTCAGCGCCGGAATACACGTCGTCGGGAATCGAGATCGCCGTCTTCATACCAAAAGTATAACCGCGGTCGCGGTGTCGGGGCAAGCACGCTGCGAAACCGAGGGCGACATCGACGTCGAGCCAGACCGCCACCGCGACGCCGACGCACACCGTGACGTGTGCAGGTGGTGGCGAAGATGCTCGCGGTGACGCCAGCGCTACGCCTCCAGCGCGTCCACCGATCCCTCCGGGCGCCAATTGTCCGTGGCGGTGTTCGAGGCGCGGCTAGTCAGGCTGTTGAAAAACTCCGTGTGCCTCTTCCAACCAGCCGCCTACAGGCTTCCCATCGCCTCTCCGATCGGTGTTCATCGGTGTTCATCCGTGGCGTTTCTCTGTTGCGCTGTTCCAGATCAAAACCGCCGCGGCGCCGGCGGGTGGCGGTTGGCGTTCTTGTAGCCGAGGGCGTCCTCGGCGATCAGTTTCTTCTGGATGTTGGCATGGCCTTCGCCGGTGCGCATGAAGTTGGCGGCCATGAGCCAGTCGCTGACGGCGAACTCCTCGGAGAACGCCATGCCGCCGTGCACGTCCATGGCCATACGCGCCGCCTCGACCGCCGCCTCGGCGGCGGCGTATTTGCCGATCGACGCCTCGCGCACGAACGGGCGGCCGGCGTCGGCCAGCGCGGCGGCGCGGCGCACGAGCCAGCGCGCCCCCTCGGTGGCGACGATGGCGCGCGCTACGGCGTCTTGCACCATCTGGTACTGGCCGATCGGCTGGCCGAAGGCTTGCCGCTCGGTGGCGTAGCGCACGGCGGCGTCGAGGCAGCGCTGGGCGATGCCGAGACAACGCGAGCCGACGGTGAGGCGCCCGTAGTCGAGCAGGCGCATGGCCATGCCGAAGCCGCCGCGCTCCTCGCCGAGGCGATCCGCCTCGGCGACGACGGCGTCCTCGAGGGCGATCTCCACCGAGTGCACGCAGCGGCTCCCGACCGTGGACGGGATGACCGTGCGCGTCACGCCGGGGACGTCGCGGTCGATCAGGAAGGCGCCGAGCCCGCGGTGCCCTCCATCGGGCGTCGTACGCGCGAAGAGCACGGTGACGTCGGCGATGTCGCCGTAGGTCGCCCACATCTTGCGTCCGTTCAGTACCCAGCGGTCGCCGTCGCGCACGGCGCGCGTGCGGATGGCGGCGGCGTCAGATCCCGCACCTGGCTCGGTGAGGGAGAAGCAACCAGTCGCTTGCCCGGCGAGCAGGCGCGGCAGCCAGCGTTGGCGTTGCTGGTCGGTGCCGAAATCGTGGATGGCAATGGGCACGAGCATCGCCTGGACATTGAAGACGAACCCGACGCCGAGATGGGCGCGCGTGCACTCCTCGATGATCAGCGACTGTGCGACGAAGCCCGCTTCGGTGCCGCCCCAGCGCTGGGCGAAGGCGCCGCCGAAGAACCCTTGCTTGCCCATGGCTTGCAGGACCGCTCGGGGGATGTGGCCTTCGCGCTCCCAGGCGCGGGCGTGCGGCAGCACCTCGCGCTCGCAGAAGCGGCGCACGGCGTCCTGGATGGTGCGTTGGTCGTCGCTCAGATCGAACTGCACGGGCGCCCCCTCTGTGCCGATGGGTGTCGGGTGTCGGGCGTCAGGGGTCGGGAGGTGATGAGGTCTCCGGCACTGGGGTCCTGAGCCCGGACACTCGTGTTCTCTAGTGAAAGCTGCGAGTACCGCTGGCTCCGATGACCGTCAACCCGCCCGGCGCCGTCCGATCGCCGCCTCGATGGCGCGACGGATGTCCGTCGGACTGAGGGGGGCGCGTGCGAGCTGCACGCCGAGGGGCCGCAGGGCGTCTTCGATCGCGGCGCAGACGGCCGCCGCCACCGGGATGACGCCGGCCTCGCCGGCGCCCTTGATGCCGAGGGGGTTCAACGGCGAGCGTGATTCCAGGTGGGCGATCTGGATCTCCGGCACGTCGGCAGCGGTGGGTAGCAGATAGTCCATGAACGAGGCCGTCAGGAGCTGGCCGTGCGGGTCGTAGACGCACTCTTCCAGCAGCGCGTTACCGATGCCCTGTGCCACCCCGCCATGGATCTGGCCGCCGACGATGGCCGGATTGATGACGGGCCCGCAATCGTGCGCGACGACGTACCTGAGAAACGTGACCCGGCCGGTCTCGGGGTCGACCTCGACCCCGACCACGTGGGCGCCGTTCGAGTACGCGGTCTTCGGCCCGTCGAAATAGCAGGTGGCGTGCAGCGGGGTGTCCGCCGGCGCGGCCCGCGTCACGGTGCGCAGGGCGACGCGGCGCGCCGGCACGCCCTGGACGACGACGTGTCCGTCCTCGACGGTCAGATCGGTCGCCGCGACTTCGAGCAGGCGGGCGGCGATGGCCAGCACCTGCGCCTTGACCTGCAGTGCGGCGACGTGTGTCGCGTTGCCCGCCAGCACGGCGACGCGACTGGCGAAGGTGCCGATGCCGCGCTCGATGAGGGCCGTGTCGCCGGCCCGCACGGTGACGTCGAAGGGCGAAACGCCCAGCGCCGCGGCGCACACCTGCGCCAGTGTCGTCTCGTGACCCTGCCCCTGACTCGGCGCGCCGGTGATGACTTCCACGCCGCCCTCGCGGTCGACGCGCACGGTCGCGCCTTCCCACGGTCCGCGGCCGGTCAGCTCGACGTAACAGCCGATGCCGATGCCGACGAACCGCCCGGCCTGGCGCGCCAGCTGCTGGGCACGGCGCAGCGCCGGATAGTCGGCGGTGGAGAGCGCGCGGCGCAGGGTGGCGGGGAAGTCGCCGCTGTCGTACTCGACCGCGCGGCCCAGCAGGTTGGTCAGGCCGGTGTTCCACGGCAGGCGCTCGGCGGGGATCATGTTGCGCAGGCGCACGTCCGCCGGATCCATGCTGAGCCGTTCGGCGATCCGATCCATCACCCGTTCCATGACGAACGTCGCCTGCGGCTGGCCGGCGCCGCGGTAGGGCCCGACGGTGGCCAGATTGGTGAAGACGACGGCCATCTCGCAGGTGTAATGGGGCACGGCGTAGGGCCCGGGCACGGCGGCCGAGGTGTTGTAGGGCACGGCGCCGCCGCGCGGCACGTAGGCGCCGGTGTCGTGCAGGAAGCGGTCGCGCAAGGCCAGGAGGCGGCCGTCGGTGTCGAAGCCGACCTCGACGTCGTGGATCTGCTCGCGCTCCTGGGTCGCGGCGAGCAGATGCTCGCGGCGGTCCTCGATCCATTTGACCGGCCGCCGCAGGCGCATTGCCAGCCAGGGAATAAGGACTTCCTCCGGATAGACGTTGAGCTTGGTGCCGAAGCCGCCGCCGGTGTCGGGTACGATCACGCGCACGGCTTCGAGGGCGAGCCCGAGTACGGTGGCGATGGTGTGGCGTGCGGTGTGTGGTTCCTGTGTCGACGACCACACCGTCAGCGCGCGGCGCGCCGCATCGTACTCCGCCACGACGCCGCGCGTCTCCAGCGGCTGTCCGCTGCCGCGCGCGATGCGAAAGCGCTCGGCGAAGCGCCGGGGAGCGGCGGCCAGCGCGGCGTCGGCGTCGCCGTAGCGCTGCACGACGTGCAGGGCGACGTTGCCCGGCGCGTGGTCGTGGACGAGTGGCGCGCCGTCGCGCACGGCGCGCTCGAGGTCGACGGCCGCTGGCAGCGGCTCGTAGTCCACCTCGACCTGTTCGGCGGCGTCCTCGGCGAGATAGCGGCTGGTAGCGATGACGGCGGCCACCGGCTCGCCGGCGAAACGCGCCTTCTCGGCCGCCAACGCCCGCCAGGTGGCGGGGATCAGGCCGCGATGGTCGAGGATGACCGGGAACGCCGCGCCCGCCGCGCCGAGGTCACGATGGGTGACCGCGTCGACCACACCGGTCAGGGCGCGCGCCCGGCTCGTGTCGATGCGGCGCAGGCCGGCATGGGCGTGCGGGCTGCGCACCACGGCGACATGCAGCAGGCCGGGCAGGGTGAGGTCGTCGGCGTAGCACCCCGCGCCGCGCACCAGTTGCTCGTCCTGCAGGCGTCGCAGCGGCGCGCCGAACACGGTTCGAGCCATTACCAGCAGAACCCCCTACATGTCTCACTGCGATCTGACAAAAACCTCAACGCAGAGACGCAGAGTCAGCAGAGGGCACAGAGGCGGCGTGCATGAGCTCGAGCGCTGCCCCATCGTCATCGTTGATTGGGTGCGGGGTTCACGATCTAGACCCTCGTACTCCGCGTTCTCTGCAGGCTGCCTGAAAACCTGCTTGCGCACTATCATGCAACTGCTGGGTTTGAGAGATCGTGTGCAGTAGTTCGAATCGTCCCGCCCTGCGACTCCAAGCGTACACCAGGTACCTGTGGAATCGCGGTTGGCCGTGCGAGACAAAGTCACCCGGTGAGAGGGGTGGATCGACTGGCTCTGCGACCACTACGAATGCCCGCCCGCCGAGATCGAGAAAGCGGACCCCAGTCCACTACGATTCGGCGAAGTTGTTCGCTCGAATGTCCCGAAACCGCGGCGTGGGTCCATCCGTATACTGCAGCACGTGAATGTCCGTGACGTGATCGGATGCGCCCATCCAACCCGAATGGAAGATGATCTCCGGAACCTGGTCATCCGTGACGTCGCGCAGTTCGAGTGGGCAGCCCGCGTCCACGCCAATGTCGTCCATGTAGAAGACCGGTTCTGTCCTGAGTGGATCGAACTGCGGAACCGCGAGCGGCGCAAACGAATACAGCAGCTGACCGTTTTCGACGACCAGGAGGTTCGCGTAGTAGAGCGGTCTGTCGGCCCCATCCGTGCCCGTGGGAGCGACCGATTTGAGCGACTGTTACCCGTACGCTTGGATGCCGCTCGGCGAATTTTACGAACTTAGACTGTACGCTCGCCCATTCGTGGACATCGACCAGCGGCGCTAGGGGGTCGATGTACCCCGCGACGACGCCGTCCGGAACAATATCCCGCCGGCTCCCGTTGGCAGGGCCGCCCCGCCGCCCGTGTCAGCTGCGATAGCACGCTTCGAGAGCATGAGGGCGAGCAGCAGCATGACGACCCGCAAACGGCAGTAGCCGTGGAGCTCAGCCGTCGCGGGCGGTCGGTCTGGGGCGACCTCGTTAGCGTGCGTTGGTGGGCGGTGGCGGACGCCCTTTTACCATCTCGAAGTGGTGGGTGCGGCACTTCACGCTGAGGGGTATGCGTTTCCTCGAACATCCGGCGGTCGTGCATGTGTCAGAGCCCACCTCTTCGCCTAGCGATAGCCAGAACTGCTCGTCATCCGTTCGCTGTTGCTCCTCGGGAGTGGGAGGAGGCGGCGGCAGGAGCCAGTGTTCATTGCTGGCTCTGGCCCAGATCAGGAAGCGGTCGATGATCTCTTTCAGCTTGGCGGGATCGCCAAAGCCGAGGAACTTGCCCTTCTCCACGCGGCACGTGATCCAGTCATGGTCGTCATCGATAGTCCTTTCGAAGGTCGGGTACGAGCGCCCTTCGAGATTTGTGCCGGTGAGATCGATTGAAACCATCCAGCCGGGATTGCTGATCGTCCGGATCTCGACTCCAAACTCTTCTTGCCACGACTCGCCACAGTGTGACGCATACCAACGTTGGAGATCTTCGAGGACGCTCATTGCCCGCAAACGCTCACGATGCCGGTGGCCTCGTACTAACCTTGGTCTGACGAAACCTCAACGCGACGCAGAGTCAGCGGGGGGCACAGTGGCGGCGTGCATGAGTTGGGGCGCTGCCTCGTCGTCATCGTAAATTGGCGCGTCACTGGGGCCACCGCGAAAGAGGCGTCGCCGTGGCCGCCACCGGGCGGCTCGGCGCGAAGCCGGACGTGGATGGTGCCGTCATCACTCATCGTAGCGTCGCCGATTGGTTGCTGAGAGGCACAGGCGATCAACGAGAGGAACGTTGCTGTCCGTACGAACACTCGCATCTCTTCACGCCCCGAACCACCACTCGACCGAGCGGACCGGAACGCGCCGCCGCGCGCCGGCCGTTCGGTCGCGTGCCCGCTTCGGGACTAGTGTCCTGAGTCCGAAATTCGCTGCATATCGCGGCGGTCCTCAGCGCCCCTGGCGGCGTTGGCCTCCTCGGAATATAGCCAGATATTCCTGCGTCGGCCGCCTGGCCAGGGCCGCCGATGCCTCGCCGAGATATGCAGCGAATTTCGGACTCAGGACACTAGCAGCCCGTTGGAAAACGTGTTCCGCCCCCCCTCGACGGGCGCGGGGTATGTCCTGAGCTCATCGAAGGGTGAGCGGAACACGTTGCGGCACAAGCACTTCCCGCTCATCCTTCGACAAAGCTCAGGACACGTCCTGAGCCCGTCGAAGGGTGGGCGGAACGCGTTTTTCAACGGGCTGCTGATATGGAACGACCTGTCAATCTCGGCAGACAATAACTGCGAGGT
>CAYYWP010000170.1:0-10269 GCA_964475125.1 uncultured Binatia bacterium (SeqCode)
GAACGCCGCCCAGCCGCCGTTGCGGCTCTGCATGCCGAGCGTCCAGTTCATCCCGGCGTCGATCGATGTGCGCAGCCGCTGCGGATCGCAGCCGCCGATGCGGTTCAGCACCATCAGAATGACCGCGCTGTCGTCGACGTCCGGGTACCAGTCGTTGGCGAACTCGAAGGCCCAGCCGCCCGGTGCCAGAGTGGGATTGTAGATCGACCAATCGCCCGGCTTGAAGATCTGATTGTCGATCAGCCAGTCGGCGGCGCGGGTGAGCGCCGGGTGATCGGCGGGCACGCCGGAGTCGAGCAGCGCCTTGGCCATCAGCGCGGTATCCCAGGTCGGCGACACGCAGGGTTGAAAGAAGAGCAGATCGCCGTCGGCGCTGATGAAATCGTCGATGGCGTGCAGGCCCTTGACCACCGCGGGGTGGGAATCGGCGTAGCCGAGGGCGCGCAGCGCCATGACGCAGCCCAGCATGGGCGGCTGAATGCCGCCCCAGCCGCCGTTGACGTCCTGGTGCTCGAGCATCCACTGCTCGGCGCGCCGCAGGGCGCGGCGGCGCAGCGGTTTCCACGGGCTGTGGCCGAGGACGTCGAGGGCGCGATCGACGGCGAGGAAGAAGTTGCGCACCGAGAACGGCTCGGGGCTGCGCGGAAAGCCGAGCCCGGCGCGCGTCGGCGGGCGCAGCCAGAGCTCGTCGATGCGCTCGCAAGGGTCGACGGGGACCTGCGGCCGCAGCGCCATCAGCACGGTGAGGGGCACGACCGTGGCACGGGCCCAGCTCGACATGGCGTAGATGTTGAGCGGGAACCAGGGCGGCAGCAGCATCAGCTCGACCGGCATGGCCGGCAGCCCGTACCAGGGGAACTGGCCGAAGTAGGCGAGATAGGCGCGGGTCAACACGCCGGCCCGCGCCAAGCCGCCATTGGCGAGGATGAAGTCGCGCGCCCGGCGCAGCGCCGGCTCGTCCGCGGCGAGCCCCGCCAGTTTGAGCGCGAAGTAGGCCTCGATGGTGTTGCTGGGGTGGCTCGGGCCGCGCGCGTAGAGCGGCCAGCCGCCGTCGTCCTGCTGGGTGGCGAGCATGTGATCGACGATGCGCCGGTCGATGCGGTTGAGCTGGCGGCCCATGAAGCGATTGAGCATCAGGTACTGCGCGTCCATGGTGACGTTGGCTTCCAGCGGCGCGTGCCAGTAGCCCTCGCCGTGTTGCCAGCGCAGGAAGGTCGCCTGGCTGCGCGCGATCGCCGTGTTGAGCCGCTCGTTCAGGGCGTCGGGGACGCTGATGATCGTGGCTCGCGCCGTGTTCTGCATGCACTCTCCTCCCGCGCCTGTCGCCGCCGCTTCAGTGAGCCCCGGCCGTCTGGGTCCAGGCGCGCAGTTGCGCGCCGAGCATGATCGGTTGCCGGCCGAGCTCGGCGAGGCTGCGCGTGCCGGTCAGCAGCATCGCCGTCTTCAGACCCTCGACGAAGTGATCGATCAACGCCGTCGCCGCGGCGATGCCGCCGTCGCGATAGGCGCGATAGATGGGCAGCGCGGTGCCGCACAGGCGCGCGCCCAGGGCGATCGCCTTGGCCACCTCGAGTCCGTCGCGCACGCCGCCGCTGGCGATCAGCTCGAGGCCGAGGTCGCGCACCATGGCGAGCGAGGCGGCGGTGGGGATGCCCCAGCCGGCGAACAGCTCGCCGAGGGCGCGGCTGCGGGCGTTGCCGCGCAGCGCTTCGACCCGCACCCACGAGGTGCCGCCGGCGCCGGAGACGTCGACGTAGCGCACCCCGGCATCGCGCAGGGCCAGGCCGACGGCGCGCGACACGCCGCAGCCCGTCTCCTTGGCGATCACCGGCACGGCCAGCTCACGGCCGAGGCGTGCCAACGCCGCCAGGCCGCCGCGAAAGTCGCGGTCGCCCTCGGCCTGCACTATCTCCTGCGCCGGGTTGAGGTGCAGGCAGAGGCCGTCGGCGCCGACCTCGGCGATCAGGTCCCGCACCGCGGCAGTCGATTGCTGCGCCGCCTGATTGAGGCCGAGGTTGGCGAGCAGCACCGTCGAGGGCGCGAACTCGCGCACGGCGAAGGTCCAGGCGGTGCCCGGATCGCGCTGCATGACGCGCTGGCTGCCGAGCCCGAAGGCGATACCGCAGCGCTCGGCGACCAGCGCCAGGTCGCGGTTGACCGCGAACGCATCCTCGGTGCCGCCCGTCATGCCGGTGATCAGCAGCGGCGCGCGCAGGCGCTTGCCGAGAAACTCCACGCCGACGTCGATCTCGCCCAGCGCCAGCTCCGGCAGGGCGTTGTGCAGCAGCTCGACCTCCTCGAAGAGGGTGGTCTTGCCGCGATACTCGACCGCGTCGGTGCGGCAGAGGTCGAGATGCGAGCGCTTGCGCTCGCGCAGCACGCTGGCCGCGTGCGACTCACGGCGCGCCATCGCGCCTCCCGAGGCCGGCCGCCGCCGCACCGCACCAGTCAGGCGACGTAGCGGCTCGCAAGTCGGCCAGATGGAAGTTGGAATCGATCATAGTGGCGATGCTGCTAACCGCGCGGTTAGGCTACCCTTGGAGCTCTCCTAAGGAGGACACTAACCGCGCGGTTAGGACTTATAGGCGAGCCGAGCCGTTGGGGTCAAGAGTCGCTGACCGGAAGGTCAGTCCCGATCAAGACCGGAGGGGGTGGTTCAGTTCGCGCCGCGGATTGATCCGGCACGCTGGATGGACTCAGGTGCGGCCTGCACCACCCAGGTGTAGCCCAGGCGGCCGGGTTTGGTGTGAACCCGCAGTAGAACAGGCTCCGATCGGAGCCGTTCACATACCTGAAAATCGACTCCAGCATTCTCCGTTTCACCCTCGCGTCGCCACGAGGGAAAGCGTGCGGAGCAGCGGGGTGGGAGCGGAATGAGCCAAGCGGCCAAACCAGTTTCGCGCGTTGAGATTGCGCTGAGCACCGGTGCAACATGAACGCTCTCAGGGCCACGGTCGAGGGCACCGTTGGCGCACAGAATGATCGCGATCGACGCACAGGGTGTGAGAAAGATCATGATTGCGATCCAAGCGATCCGCTCGCCGGTCGAAATGATCCATCTTCGAGTCCACAGCCACAGAGCAGCGCCGGCCAACACGACGCCTGGCGCGCTCAGCAACAGGACAGAATAGAGGAGGCGATCATCAAGTGGAGGATAGGAGTAAAGACTCCAGCCCAGAAGTGCGAAGGTGGCAAGAAAGACTCCTGCGCTCGCCCACACGGCGCGTTCGGTTCGAGTGAGAAAGGCGACCAATTCGTCGGGACCGTTGAACGGGCCAGGGCTCTCGCGGGCGATGCGCCCCAGCGCCGTCAATGCTGCCTTCACGAGTTGGACAGGAAGGTCGACCGCGTCGCGGCCGACCCAACGCCCTTGGAGAACGGGAGGGAGAAAAAACAGCTGCCGACAACCGAGCGCGAAGAGCGCGCGAATCGCTTCACGCTGTGGCGCCGTGATCGCGACGGTGCTCGCCGAGCGGGGTCTCGAGCTGCGGATCGAGAACTCGCGATCGAACGCAGCGTCACCGCTCCCGACCGCGGGGCGCAGCAAGCTCGGCACCCACCAACGGCGCTGGGAGCGAGGCGAGATGGTGAAAGAATTCCGACCGCCGTAGCCGACGCTCAGCGAGAGCAGGCCCGGCGCGTAGTCAGACGTGAACTGGCTCCGTGCACACCAGGCGACGCCATCATTCCACCCGGCGGCGGAGGGCCCTCGGCTGGTGGCACCCAGCGCCGCCGCGAGTCTTGCGACCGACGCGCGGCGCCATCGAATCAGAAGCATCCAGCCCGACGCTGAAAGAAGCACGAAGGCAGCGGTGACGCCCCACTTCAGACCCATCGCGCTTCCGGTTCCTAGCAGAGTGCCCGAGAACCCACCACGGCGGTCTACCGGTGAACGCACCGGAGCGAACCGTAGCCGCGGGACCTGTGCCCGCCGGCGACGCTGCGCGTCGCCGGGCGGCGGGGTTGCCCGGCGTGATGTGACCGCCGCCGCAACAGCACAACATCTACGCGTCGAAACTGGCGGTTCCGCCGAAAGTGTGAAGAATCCGGGGCTAAGGCCGTGTCCACCAACCCCCGAGAAGGCGGACGAGAAGTCCATGCCGTGCGAGGTAGCAGCGTCACCCGCGCAACGGCAGAATCCTGGCAGGCCACCACGTGGATCGGGATGGCGAGGCGCGGTTGCCACTGGGGCCGGATACTGTGACCAGTATGGGCATTCGTATCGGCATTGTTCTGATGCTGATCAGCTCAGTCGCGGCTAGTCGGAGGGTGCATTCTGAGGACACCCCCGGGAGACCGTCAATCGCGGACTAAACTATTCGATTTGCGAAAGGAAGGAACCTGCAGATCCCTACACATGTTCGGCTCCACGACGACCCGCTTCAAGCACGCAAATTGCAGGAGTCCGTATCGGTCGACAGCAAAGCGACTATCGTCGACTCGTGGCACCGCGTCATCGGGTGGTGTCGGTCAAGCGGTGGAAAAGTGCTGACGTCATCGGCGGTGAGCTGATCGGTTGATCCTCGATGCTCCTACGCGGCCCTCGATTCGTTGATGCCGTTCCCCATGTCCTTCCATCCGACGATTCGCCGAAGCCTGATCTGCCCGCTGCGCAGCAACCCGAACAGCAACAGCAACACCGCGTCCTCGCTCGGCAGCGATGCCTGCGTCTTGGTGCGGCGGCGGAACTCCTCGTTGATCCGTTCGAGCGCGTTGGTCGTTCGCAGCGACTTCCACTGCGAGGCCGGATAGCGCAGGAACGTGAACAGGTTGTCCCCGGCCTCCTCGAAGCTCGTGAACACTGCCTTGCAGCGAATCTTCCACTTGCGCGCGAACGCCGACCGCGCCTGTGCGACCGCCTCGGCCGTCTCGGCGTAGATCATCCGGCGATAGTCCTCGGCGAGCTCCTCGCGCAGATGCGCTGGCGCCTTGGCGATACGGTTCCAGAGCTTGTGGTTGGTGCAGCGCTGGATGTCGATCTTCGGCCACGTCTTGCCGAGCGCCTTCTCCAAGCCCGGATTCCCGTCGATCACCGCGCGGACCGGGCACCCCACGTTGCGCGCGATCAACGATTCGATCACCCCGCTCGACGACGCTTCGCTCTCTTCCCCTGCGATCCGCAGATCCAGGATCACCCGCTCGCCGTCCGCGGTCGTGCCCAACGTCACTAGCACCGGAACCCGCACGCGCTTCTTCCCGATGCGTACCCGTGGGTACCAGCCATCAAGGAACACGTAACGAATTCGGTGCTCCGCCAGATCCCGCTTCGCCCAGCTCTCGAAGTCCTCGCGCAGCCGGCCGACCAGGCGCGAGATCGCGTCCTTCGACAGGGGCGCGCCGCGCAGCAGTGGAGCCAGCGCGCCGCGGATCCGCCGCGTGTTGGTTCCGCTCAGGTACACCCCGAGCAACGCCTCGTCGACGCGTTCGGTCCGCCGCTCATAGCGGCCGATCGTCCGACTGCGCCACTCGCGCTCTTCGCCGTCAGCACCGTGCACACGCGCCCTCGGCATCGCGAAGGTCGTCGGTCCCAGGCTCGTCGTCAGCGTGCGCGCTCTGATCCCGTGCCGGTACCCCGACCGCAACCCAACTCGCTCGGAGCGTGCCGCCCCCAGAGCGATCTCGAGCTCCTCATCCACCAGCGCCTCGATGGTCTCCCGAATCCGCTCCCTCATTGCGCGTTCGATCGAGTCCGGTCCGAACTCTTCTCCCCTCAACCCCTTCTTGCTATCGCTTCCCATGGCGTCATCCTCCGGTACCCGCCTGGCAGCGGGCGCGAGCTGTGGATCAACTCGCCGGATGATGACGCCATTTTTCTTTTTCCACCACCAATCACGACACTACCGCGTCATCGTCGTTCGCACGGAAGAGCTATTCGAGGGGGAACGCAAGGTGCTGTCGATCTTCAATTGGGAAGGGCATCGGATCGGACCACACATCTCTTTCGTCGGGACGGACTACATACTTGCTCAGTCCAGCCGCATTCTCCTGGCCCAGAAGAGTTCGCACGTGATCGTAACGGAGAGTGTGCTGATCGATCCGGACGCCAACAAGGTCGCCAAAATCAAGCAGCCGGAGTTCGTGAGGGAATTCGGGATATCATCGGACCAGAAGCTCTTCTGGATCGTGTCGAACCCCGTGTCTGAGACTGGTCCTCTCACCCGCGTGGAAGTGTGCGACGTGGACGGGAAGGGAGTGGGGAATCTAGAGTCTCGGAGCGCGCGAGTATGGAGGATTACGGAAGGCGGAGTCGACTATCAAATTAACGTACCAGCACCGGACTGGCCTGGTTAGTGTCGTGGTGGATGCCCGGGGGGACGGGGGGCAGGGGGGGACGTCGGTTCCGAGCAGTTCGAGTTGTCTGTGAGGCAGAGCACCTGAGATGTTCATAGGTCCCAACTTCGTGCAGCGCGATCTCAAGCCGCTTGCGCGTCGTCTTCGCTCCTTCCTCCGCTCAGCCCCTTTGCTTACTACGGCCTAGGGCTCGCCGGCCTCGAGGCCCCAGGGCTGCGGAAGCGGTCGCCGCCCGTCCTGACAACGGACCGCGAGCGCAAGCGAGATTGCGCTGCCAAACCGGCGACCCTGCGGGCCGCGCGATGCGTGCGCCTGCGACCGATCTCACAAGTCGCGCTCGGCTCGCGGTTCAGGCCTCGATCCCATGCGCGCGCAGGAGCGCGTCGAATTCCTCCTTGCATTCGGGGCAGACGGAGAGGTGTTGCGCCACCGGCCGCAGCGCGTCGGGCAGGATCTCGTCCGCCTGCACCGCCTCGAGCAGCGCCGCCGCTCGATGAAGGAACTGCTCGCAGTCCAGCTCCTCGGGCTGGGTGGCTTGGAGGATGCGCAGCAGCTCCCGCAAACGTTCTCGCGTCGATCGCATCGTATGCCAGACCGTTGAGCGCGCTCCGTTCTTACTTCTCTCACCTCGCTGGCGCGATGCCCTGCCCCGGGGTACAGGTGCCCGCCCCCGAGCGGGCCGCGTCCGTGCGAAGGCCGGTCATGCGCGCGTAATCGCGAGGTGGGCGGACATCGCCGCTCGCCTTAACGAGAACGGTCCCTGAGCGTCAAGCGAGGCACCGCCGTGGCGCGATACGCGGGGCGCTCCACGAGCGCGCGTAAGAACCCGGCGTCTCGGGTGTCCAACGGGGCAAACCCACACACCGCCGGCGGCAGCGACCCCGGCGCTGAAAGGAGCCTCCATGAAACGAGACCTCGCGACCTCAACCGCCATCGCTAGCGCGCCGCGCATCGGCTCGGTGGCGCGGCGCACGTTACGCATCGTACCGGCGCGCTGGCACGGCATACTCGACTACGGCGCTGCCGCCGCGCTGCTCGGCGCCCCGTTCGCCCTCGGCCTCTCGGCAGGCCCTCGGGCGCTCTCCGTCGCCGCCGGCGGGCTGCTGGTCGCCTACAGCCTGCTGACCGACTATGCGCTCAGCCTCGCGAAGGTCTTCGCGGTGCGCACGCACCTCGCCTTCGATCTGACGGCGGGCGTCGTGCTGCTGGCGGCGCCGTTTGTCTTCGGCTTCGACGGCATCGCGCGCGCCTACTTCGCCGTCATGGGCCTCGGTGTTTTCGGGGCCGTGGCAGCGACGAATCCCGACGCCGAGTGACCCCGGGGCCTGCTACCGCTTCGGGGCACCCAGCGCTCCCCGACGCTACCACTTAACACGGGCGCAGCCCGAGAAAGGAGAAAGCGATGAGTGAAAAGAGCCGCACGCTCGACACGATTCTCAGCGCGCCGACGGCACCCGGTTAGGGACGCAACGCAGCGGCCGAATGCGCGCACATCTCAACCGCGCGGCGGTGCGATCACCGTGCCTCCGCGACCTGACATCCACGCATCGAAGAAAGGAGAGAACGACATGAATACCTACATCCGCATCCGCACTCTCGCACTGGCGAGCGCCCTGATGATCGCCGGTGCCGGAACCGCCCTCGCCGCCGATGAGGTTAACACCACCAACGGCCTTACCGCGGCCGGCGCCCCCCTCGCCGTTCACGGCTTCGACCCGGTGGCCTTCTTCACCGTCTCCACGCCGACGCCGGGGGACGCGCAATTCGCCGCCGTACACGACGGCGCCACCTACTACTTCGCCAGCGCGGCGAACCGCGATGCCTTCACGGCCAACCCGGACAAGTACGCGCCCGCCTTCGGCGGGTTCTGTGCCTACGGCGTGTCGGTCGGCAAGAAGTTCGATGGCGACCCGCGCTTCTGGACGATCGCGAACGGCATGCTCTACCTGAACCTCAACGCGGACATCGCCAAGAAGTTCAACCAGGACGTGACCGGCAGCGTCGCCAAGGCGGAGAAGCAGTGGCAGACGATCGCCCACACCCCGATCAAGGACCTGTAGTCGGCGATCCGGCGCCAGGGGCAGGCCGGAATACCGGTCTCGCCCCTGGCGGACCAAAGGCCGGCATTCGCGACACCGCGGCCGGCGGCGCGCATCAAATCAGCTCGAACCTCAGGGTATGTCGACCGGGAGTTCATGATGCTTTCCAATTCCACCGAGGCTGCCAACCCCTGGAGCACCGTGCGCGATCTCGGTGCTCGGATCGAGGGGTGTGCGTTCGTCGTTTTGCGCTACGGACTGGTCCTGGTCATCGCCTGGATCGGGGCGATGAAGTTCACCGCCTACGAAGCGGCCGGCATCGAGCCGCTGGTCGCCAATAGCCCGCTTCTCTCGTGGGTATACGGCGTGCTCAGCGTGCAGGGCTTCTCCTGCGCGCTCGGCTGCGTCGAGCTCCTGATCGCGGCACTGATCGCGCTTCGTGCGTTGTCCGCGCGCGCCACTGTGATCGGCAGTGCCCTGGCGGTCGGCATGTTCCTCACCACCCTCTCGTTTCTGCTCTCGACGCCGGGGTGGGAAGCGTCACTCGGGTTCCCGGCCTTGTCGGCGCTACCCGGCCAGTTCCTGATCAAGGACGTCGTGCTGCTCGGCGTGGCGTTGTGGTCGCTGGGCGAAGCGGCGCGGGCGCTGTGAGCGACAGTACCCCGCCGCTGCCGCGCACCGGCGCGCACGCCGCTGCGTCTTCCGGCCTCACCGATCAGCGCTCCACACGTCCGCGTTCGTGAATCCCGCTTCGATCAACGCGGCCTTCAATTTCTTCCGCGCGTCATGGTGCAGCTTGTAGAGTGCGTTGCGGGTGATTCCGAGGCGTTCGGCGAGCACCTCTGACGGGACCTGCCTGAGTTCCCCGAGGATGGCGACCCGCTGGCGCTCGGTCAACTTCTCCGTGATCGCCCGGCGCAGGGCCGCGAGGAGATCCTCCCGCTCCACGACCGACGCCGGCGCGTCGCTCCGAATCGCGCCGAACGCCAGGTCGTCGAGTTCGGCATCGGCCTCCACCGGCTGCTCGCGATGGCGGCGCCGTCGCAGCGCGCTGAACGCGACGCGGATGGCCACGGTCATAGCCCAGGTGGTGAACTGGCTATCGCCTCTGTAGCTGGGGAGATTCTGCAGAATGCGTACGATGGCGTCGTGCGTGAAGTCGTCGATCTCGTGGTCGGCGATGCCCCCCAGCGCCTTGCGCAGCCCGCGACGCAAGTACCCGCGTAGCTCGGCGATGGTTTGCGGCGTGATCTCGGAGCGGTCGAAGCCGGCCGCGGGCGCCTTCGAATCGGGCCCGTCTCGACGTGCGGGGGCGTTCTCGACGTCGCTCGTTTCCGGCGGTTTCACGAGGCTTCCCTGCTCGACCGAATGATCGAGGACGCTCCGCAGGGGCGTCGGTTGGTTCGATGCGTGTCCTCCGGACGGAGTTTCGGGTTCGGATGCGGCGCCAGCTGCAGGTCGGCGCGCCCCGCCCCCGAGCAGCCCTCCGGCACGGCGCGATCCCGAGCGAGCTGTGCTCAGGCGAAAGACTGCGAGGCCCAGGCTCGATACTTGCCGATCGGGCCATCGCATGGGCCAGCGCCGGGCGCGGTACGTAGCGAGCGTTCTCCCAGATGGCGAAATCCTGTCGCGCGTCTACGGCCAGTCCGGTCAGCAGCCCGCGCGCGATGAGGGCGCCGCGCAGCGCCGGCGGGATGGCGCGCAACCACGGCGTGGCACCCCCGGCGCTGACACGCCGGCGCCATCGAATCAGAAGCATCCAGCCCGACGCTGAAAGAAGCACGAAGGCAGCGGTGACGCCCCACTTCAGATCCATCACGCTTCCGGTTCCTGGCAGAGTGCCAGAGAACCCACCACGGCGGCCTACCGGTGAACGCACCGGAGCGAGCCGTAGCCGCGGGACCTGTGCCCGCCGGCGACGCTGCGCGTCGCCCGGTGG
>CAYYWP010000171.1:0-10232 GCA_964475125.1 uncultured Binatia bacterium (SeqCode)
CAGCGCCTATGCGCCGAACTCGCCGTATGCGGCTTCCAAGGCCGGCGCCGATCACCTCGTGCGCGCCTACCACCAGACCTACGGCGTGCCGACCCTGCTGACCAACTGCTCGAACAACTACGGCCCGTACCAGTTTCCGGAAAAGCTGATTCCGCTCATGATCCTCAACGCCCTCGAGGGCCGGTCGCTGCCGATCTACGGCGATGGCGGCAACGTGCGCGACTGGCTCTACGTCGACGACCACTGCGCCGGCATCCTACTGGTCTTGCAGCGCGGCCGCCCCGGCGAGCGCTACAACATGGGCGGCACCTGTGAGCGCACCAATCTGGAGCTGGTCGACCAGCTGTGCGCGGTGCTCGAGGAGCTGGCGCCGGCGACGGCGAACCCGCGGCTGGCGGCGCAGGGCGTGCGTCGCTACGCGGACCTCAAGTGCTTCGTCCCCGATCGCCCGGGGCACGACCGCCGCTACGCGATCGATGCCGGGCACATTCGCCGCGCGCTCGGGTGGGCGCCGCGCTTCGATCTCGAGCGCGGCCTGCGCGCCACGGCCGCATGGTATGTCGCCAATCGCGACTGGTGCGCGGCGGTGCAGGTCGGCGGCTACGAGCGCGAGCGCCTCGGCACGGCGCCGCGTCTGATCTAGGCTTGATCGGGCAAAAGAAATTCAACGCAGAGACGCGAGCGAGTGAGAGCATGCGCAAGGGCATCATCTTGGCCGGGGGATCGGGGACGCGGCTGTACCCGCTGACGCGCGCGGTCAGCAAGCAGCTGGTGCCCATCTACGACAAACCGATGATCTACTATCCGCTCTCGACGCTGATGCTGGCCGGCATCCGCGAGGTGTTGATCATCACCACGCCGCACGAGCAGGAGGGGTTTCGGCGCGTGCTCGGCGATGGACGGCAGATCGGGCTCGAGATCCACTACGCCGGCCAGCCGCGCCCGGAGGGCATCGCACAGGCGTTCTTGATCGGCGAGCACTTCATCGCCGGCCAACCGGTGACCTTGGCGCTCGGCGACAACCTCTTCTACGGGCATGGGTTCACCGACACCTTGCGCGGCGCGGCGGCGCGCCAGCGCGGAGCGACGGTGTTCGGCTACTGGGTCCGCGATCCGCAGCGCTATGGGGTGGTGGAGTTCGATGCCGATGGACAGGCTGTCGGGCTGGAGGAAAAACCCGCCCAGCCGCGCTCGCCCTACGCCGTCACCGGGCTGTATTTCTATGATGCTCGCGTGGTCGAGATCGCCCACCGCCTGCGGCCGTCGGCGCGCGGCGAGCTGGAGATCACCGATGTCAACCTCGCCTACCTCGGCGACGGTGAGCTGCACGTCGAGAAGCTCGGGCGCGGCATCGCCTGGCTCGACACCGGCACGCAGGAGGCGCTGCTGCAGGCGGCCAACTTCATCCAGGCGATCGAGGAACGCCAAGGGCTCAAGGTGGCGTGTCTGGAGGAGATCGCCCTGCGCATGGGCTACATCGACCGCGCCCAGGTAGAGCGCCTGGCGGCGGAGATGCAGCAGAGCACCTACGGCCAGTACCTGTCGCGCATCCTGACCCAGGGATGAGCTGCGCCCCAAACAGTTGAAGAACGCCTTCCGCTCATCC
The DNA here is from genome assembly GCA_964475125.1 of uncultured Binatia bacterium (SeqCode). GTDB lineage: Bacteria > Desulfobacterota > Binatia > HRBIN30 > CADEER01 > CAYYWP01. Next base: position 1,607 of record CAYYWP010000171.1, read on the forward strand.
TTCGACAAGCTCGGGACATGCCCTGAGCCCGTCGAAGGGTGAGCGGAACACGTTGCGGCACAAGCACCGCCCGCTCATCCTTCGACCAGCTCAGGACAGGTCCTGAGCCCGTCGAAGGATGAGCGCGACCTGTTTCAACTGACTGCTAGGTAGGCGGAAGGCGTTCTTCAACCGACTGTTCACCGCGCGCCTCAGCGCGGGACCAGGCGCCACAGGTGCCCCTGGTAGAACTGCAGCCTGCGCTCGGCGTGGTGATAGTCCTCGGTGGCGTGCGTGCCGACCAGCACGCGCGTGAAGGCGTCGTCCAGCGCGCGCGCGGCGGTCCGCTCGGAATCGTAGGTCAGACCCGAATCGGTCAGGTAGACCGGCCGCCGGCGCGCCTCCTGGGCGAGCGCGCGCGCCCACGCCGCCGTCGCGGCGGGGTCGCCGATCGGGTGGCCGCGTGTGGCGCGGCGCGCGTAGTACTCGACGAATCGGCTGTCGTCCATGACGATGATGAGGCTGTCGGGCTCGGTGACCTCGGCGATGAAGTGGGCGAAGCGCTTGGCGCCGTTGAATGTGCGTCGCGGCTCCAGGAGTGGATACGAGGCCCAGACCATCGCCGCGACCGTCATCCCGTAGGCCGCCATCGCTGCCAGCCGGAGCGGGGGTGGCTGGCCGAGCAGAAAGTGGTAGGTCGCACCGGCCAGCATGGAGAAGCCGAGCGCACCGAGGGCGAGATAGCGGGGGCCGTAGGTGGACAGGCTGCCGTAGAAGGCGATGGTCGCGATCAGCAAGACGCCGATCGGCAGCACGCGGCGGGAGTGCCGATCGTGCCACGCCAACACGGTGCCGAGCGCCGCCGCGACGAGCGTGAGCCGGCCGAGAAATCGCAGCAGGTCGCTGACTGCGGCCAGCAGGCTCGCCGCGCCGAGGCCGGTGAAGGCGGTCATGTGCGACGCCACGGCGTAGACGCGCAGCATCGCCAGCAGCGAGGTCGCCAGGCCACCGGCCAGGCCGATGGCGTAACCCACGGTGGCGCCGGCGAGCAGACGGCGGAGACGCGGCGGGGCGGGCAGGCGCAGTCGGCTGGCGCGCGGCATCAGCAGCGCCACGAGATAGATGGGTGTGGCGGCCAGCAGCCCTTCCCAGACGGTATAGGACAGCGCGAACAGCAGGGCCGACAGGGCAGCGCGCCACGCGCTGCCGGTGTCGTGCGCCACCACGGCGAGCCAGAGCGCGGTGACGACGAGCAACATCGCCAGCCCGTACTCCTTGCCGAAGCTGTTCGAGATCGTGCAGACCGGTGCGAAGGCCAGCAGGCCAGCCGACAGCGCGCCGTGCACTCGGCTGCCGGACAGTCGCGTGACGAAGAAAAACGTCATCGGCACGGAGACGGCATGGAAGAGCACGCTGGCGAGCACCGTCGCGCGCTCGGCGGATTCACCCGCCAGCCAGAACGGGAAGTAGACCAGCGCATTGGCCAACACGGCGGCGAAGCGCCAGTGCGCGTTCCACCCGTTGCCGGTGTAAATGTCCTCCACCGCCTGGGCGAGGAAGATCGCGTCGAGGTGGAAGATCCCTTCGTTGCGGAACCACAGCATGAAGGCCAGCGTCGGCACGAACAGCGCCGTCGCCACGAGGACCTCGCGCCCCCGCGCCGATTTCTCGTTCTTCTTCCGCTCCCCCTTCGCCATGCTCATGACGGGCCCTGGGCTCGTCGAGGGGTGAGCGGCGGGTTCTTTCGCATCCCGTTACGGCGCACTCGGATCGCCGGCGCCCCGACCTTCATCGCTGGCGCGCTGCGCGCCCGGCCGATACGACCACCCGTCGATCGCCAAACCCTTGCTCGGGTCGTAGCCGCTGTTGAGCTCGCCGTGATCGGTGACGTAGAGGAGCAGGGTATCGCCGCTGCGCAGGTTCTTGCCGGCGGTGGCGAACCAGGTCTGCAGCGCGGCGCGGCTGGCGGGCAGCAAGGGCACCTCGGCGAGGCGCGAGTCGACGTACTCGACCGGGCGCAGGTGGTCGGCCAGGGGCTCTGGTATCAGCCAGCACTCGTCTCCTGGCTCGGCTCTGCTGCGCGTCGCCAGGTCGACGGCGGGATCGTTGCCGTCGGAGGCGAACACGGCGATGTCCTCGGCCGGTACGCCGGCATCGCGCAGCAGTCCGACCAGGGTCCGAACGTGAGTGAGGTGCGACTGGAAGTTGCTCTGCTTGTTGCCGCCGCCGTTGATGAGCACCGCGGTGAGCCGACCGTCCTCGGAGGTGTCAGGCGATGGCGGTGGCGTGCGCGGGTGTGGGCACCCGGTGAGAGCCAGGCACAGCGTCAGGCCGGCGGCGACGGCACGGCAGCGAAACAAGATCGACATCGGCGGATCGACGCAGCGCGCCATGCTCAGGCGGGGCGCGAACCCGGGTCAATCCTCATCTTCGACCCACATGAAGTGCGCGCCGCAGTGCAGGCAAAGCGCATCGAGGTAGTAAATTCCGCGCACGCTGCCGAGCGCGAGACGCTGCCGGTGCACGTGGCCTGAGGCATCGCGACACTCGTGTGCCAGCGAGCGTCCGGTTCCGGTCGCGCTGGTGCGCTCGGGCGGCTTGAGGGGCGTGAAGGTGACGATGGTCGGCATGGGGGTCAGTGGCGCAGCGCGGTGAGAATGGCGGCCGTCGCCGGCGATTGGTTGAGCGTATAGAAATGGATGCCCGGGGCGCCGCCGGCGAGCAGGGCGCGGCACTGCGCCAGGGCGTGCTCGATGCCGATGCGGCGCACGGCCGCGTCGTCGCCGGCGGCCGCGTCGAGGCGCCGCCGGAGCGGCGGCGGAATGCGCGCCCCGCAGAGGCTGGCGATGCGCTCGATCTGCGCCACGCTGGTGATCGGCATGATGCCGGGCAGGATCGGGGTGGCGATGCCGGCGCGACCGGCGCGCTCGACGAAGGCGAAGTAGTCGGCGTTGTCGTAGAAGAGCTGGGTGATGATCACTTCGATGCCGGCCTCGACCTTGCGGCGCAGATGCTCGACGCCGCGCACCAGGTCGCGGCACTCCGGGTGCCCCTCCGGGTAGCCGCCGCCGGCGAGGCAGAAGGTATGGCCGCATTGGCGGATGAACTGCACCAGCTCGCTGGCGTAGGCGAAGCCGTTGGGCGCGGGCACGAACGGAATCACCCCGCCCGGCGGGTCGCCGCGCAGCGCCAGGAGGTTCTCGAACCCGGCGGCGTCGAGGCGCGCCAGAATGGCGGCGATCTGGTCGCGGTCGTGGCCGACGCAGGTCAGGTGCGCCATGACCTCGAGACCGAAGTCGTGCTTGATGCGGGTGACGATCTCGATGGTTTTCTCGCGCGTGCTGCCGCCCGCCCCGTAGGTGACCGAGACAAAGCTCGGGTCGAGGGCGCGCAGGTTGCCGATCGTCTGCAGCAGGGCGCGCTCGCCATCGGCGCTGCGCGGCGGGAAGAACTCGAAGGAAAACACCGGCTCGGCCCGATCGAACAGCGCGCGGATCCGCATCGGCGCGAGACTCTAGAGAAACCCTCTCAGCAGGGCAACGGACGCCAGCGCACCATCCGTCTCGGCCGCCCCTTCGACCCCTCCGACGATACGCGATAGGCGATAAGCCATACGCGCGCCGGGCGCCGCGCCGCGGCGCCCGGCGCTAAAAGTTGTACTCGATCTGGCCGGTGTAGATCACGTCGGCCCGCAGCCCGTCGCGGTTGACGGGGAACTGGAAGCTGCCGTTCAGCACCAAGCCCCCCCAGGGGTTGAGCTTGAAGCCGACGGCGGACTGGATGACGTCATCGTTGATGCCGTCGCGATTGTCGTCGTGGTAGCCGAGGAAGTCGCTGAACAACGTCAACCAGTTCGCCACCAGCACATCGCCGCCGACGATCCACTGCAGCTGGCTGACGTCTTGGCCGCTGCGAAAGGCGTAGCCGAGGTTGAAGTGGGGCGAGAAGCGCCCGAAGTGCTTCGAGGCGATCAGCCAGGGGGTGAAGGTCGGGTCGTGAAAGCCGAGGAAGTCGTCGGCGTTGCCGGTCGGGATGGTGAGCACGCCGGCGAGCGCCAGATCGGCGTAGGCGGTGTCGGCGACGTGCCATTTGGCGCGCAGGAATATGTCGCCGGTGCCGGTCGCCGACTCATCGAAGCGGGCCTGCGCGCAGCGAAACGGCTGACCGCAGACCGGACCGCTGCCTTCGGTGATGACACCCGGCTGGTTGGCGGTGAAGTTGCCCACCAGGCCGTGGCCGTCGTTATCGGGATCGAGGGTCATTGCCAGGGCGTTGCCCTTCATGTGGGCATGGTTGATGGCCAGGGCGAGGCTGAGATCGATGGTGTCGGTGAGGCCGTAGGCGGCGCTGAAATAGAAGAGGTCGAAGCTGAACGACATGTCGAGTGCCGTGGTCACCACGTCGTCGCCGTAAATCATCTGGTCTTCGATCGGCAAATTGGCCAAGTACTCGGGCGTGAACGCCGGCTGCACGGAGTTGATGTCGCCGAGTGAATCGCCACCGAGGGTGCTGAAGTCGACGCGCTGATAGGAGAAGCCGACGTTGAAGCGGCCGCGGCCGATCGTCTGGGCGCGCTCGGCGAGCCCGGAGCCCAGGCTCTGCTCGAAGCGCACGAAGGTGTCGACGTCGGAGTCCCAGTTGAAGCTGAAGGCGCCGCTGGCCGACGGCAGCGGCACCTGCGAGCGCGCCGTGGCGAGCTGGGCGGACAAGTCGCTGAAGCGCCTGATGATGCTCGGCTGCTGGCGGCTGACGTCGCTGCCGCTCTGGTCGATGGTGGTGTTCAGGGTGCCGCCGAAGAGGGTCGGGATGACCTGGTCGAGCGGCTTCGCCACGGCGCCGCACGGCCACAGCGCGGCGAGCAGCAACGCGGCGCCAGTGGCCCACAGCCGGCGTGTGCCAGCCGCCCGCGCGCGGCCACGCGCGGCCGCACCGGTGGTCGGATCGCCCGGCGAGGTGTCGTACCCGACTATTGTCCGCTCCCGATCTTCCAGGTCGACTGCTCCTGGACGAGCAGCTTAGTCAAACGCACCTCGAGGCGCACGGGGCGGCCGCTTTCCGCATCGGTGAAGCGATCGCGGCGAACGAAGGACACGTCCACGCCGCCCTCGTGCGGGGTGACGGTGATCTCGTTGATCTCGACCACCAGGTCCTTGGCATCGGCCAGGTACTTTTCCAGCGCTCGGCGCTGGCGCTCGGAGAACGACACGTAGGTCGCCGCGATCGCATCGATGTCCTTGGCCTCGAGGGCGAGCCGGTAGCGATCCAGCAGGGCCCGCACCTGCTGTTCGACTTCCGGGGTGACCTCGTCGGCGAAGGCGGCACCGATGAACCAGTCGAGCCCGGGCAGGCCCTGCGGTTCGAGCGCCGAACGACGTTCGGGTTTGGGGTGGGTGCGGGCGGCGCGCGGCGAGGGCTCGACGACCCCCTCGGCCTCGAGCAGGAGCCGATAGGCGTCGACATCGGTATTGGTCTGGTTCTCGATCGACGCACCTTCCTCCGGCGAGAGCTGTACGCGCAGGCGCCGCAACATGCTCAGCACCAGCTGCTTTTGCAGGTCGAAGAACTGGTCGAGGTTGCCCTCGACGCTGTCGGAGGCCTCATTGACTCCGCTGCGGGCATCGACGATGCGGGCGTCGATGCGCAGCGTCTGCTCACGCACGTAGTACGCCCCGGTGAGCAGCCGGCCGATGCCGAGCTCGCGGGCGGTGAAGAGCGGATCCGTGCCGCGCGCGTGTGCCGTCCGGTCGATCAGCTCAGGCGAGTAGACGCGCAAGGCGTGCACCTTGCTCAGCTCGGTATTGAAGGCCAGGCGCAGCGCTTGACTGATCCAGTCATAGGCCGGGTCCTGGCGCAGGTTCTTGAACTCCATCACGCCGATGACGTTGCTGACCGAGGTGCCGGCGACGGTCGGCGCCGGGCGCGGGGTGACGGGCTGCGCCGCTGGGGCGCCGACCTGCAGAAACGTGAAGTCCGTGCCTTCCATCTTGCTGTACGGATGCTGGCGCCCTTGGGTCAGCTCGGCGACGCGCCGGGCGACATATCCGAACAGCTCCGACAGCGGCAGCGAACCGTCGCTGTTGGCGTCGGCCGCCCCGCGCAGGCCCTCGATGACGGCGTAGGTGAAGGCGCCGTGACCGAGGCCGGACTGTTCTTTCGATTCCTCCCCCGGCTTGGTGGCGGCGAGCAGGAAGAACCCCTCGCCCGTGGACATCTCGGCCGCCATCTCGTCGGCGGAGACCATCCGCCCTGCCGGGATGCCCAGGGCGCCGGCGTGGCAGGTATCGAGCATGACGATGACGTTGCGCACATTGCGCCGGACGACGCGCAGCATCTCGTCGAAATCCGACATGCGCAGGCCGTCGCTGAGCAGCGTATCCGCCGTCGCCGGGTGCGGCAGGAAGTAGTAGCTGCCGCTGGTGAGGTCGCGAATCCCGTGCCCGGCGACGAAGAGGAGGGCGACGTCCTCCGGCCCCGCCTGGCCGAGAAAGCGCGACAGACCCGAGAGGATGCTCTCGCGACTGACCTGCTCGTTGGTGAGCACCATCGTGCGCACCTCTCGGTAGGGGCCGCGCGCGGCGGCCTCCGAGAGCGTCTCGACCATGGCGCGCGCGTCGGCATCGGCATACTCCAGGCTGAGGGCCGGATCGGCGTAGCGGCTGACGCCGATGGCCAGTACCCAGAGGACCGGCCCCGAGCCAGCGCCGGTTCGTACCGCCACGGGTTGCGGCGCCGAAGGCGCTGCGCGCTCCAAGCCCGACCCGTTCCACGCCGTCCAGACCGCCAGCGCACCGACTGCCAATCCGCTTCCCGCAAGCACAAAATGCCCACCCGCCTTCATGGCGCGCCCCGGCCCCCCCTACGCCGGCCCCTGCGGCTGCGCAATCCACGCCACTCCCCCGCCACAGGGATGGAGGCTCGTTGTCATCTCTTGCATGCGAGAGGGATCTCCTGTGATCTGCCGGGGATGGCGCCAATTCTCAAGCCGAGCCGGTGGCGGCGGGCGCAAGCCGCCGCCGGGCCTCGACCTCCCCGGCGCCCAGCTGGCGCAGCAAAATGCGCTTCCCGAGCATCCTCGCCCCTAGAGGCACATGGAAGCAGGATGTGGTGTGCGGGCATACGTCCGCGCCGGAGGGCGGGTTGAAGCCGCCGGGGGAGGCGCGCGAAGCGCAGCGGTTGATCGGCCGCTGCCTGGCGGGGGAGCTGCAAGCGACGCAGGAGTTTCAGGCGCAGTATGGCGAGCTCATCTACAGCTACCCGATACGGGTGTACCGGGTGCCGCCGGACGAAGCCGGGGACTTCTACGTGTTTGCCTTCGATCGCGGACGCATCTTCCGCCGCGTGCGGACGTACGAGGGGCGGGCGCCTTTCCGCGCCTATCTCCTCGGCTTCGTGCTCGACGATCTCGTACTCGAATGGAAGCGCGGCGTGCGCGAGATCGAGACCGTATCCATCGAGACGCTCGGCGAGATTCCCGATCCGGGGGATGCCGACCGCGCCACAAACGATGAAGGCGAAGGGCTGATGGATCGAGCGTCGTTCAGCCAGATGTTGAGGGAGCTGTCACCGGCGAAATCCGTGGTGATGAAGCTCCTGTACGTCGAGGACTACGAGTTCCAGCCGACCGAGGTGCGCTATCTCGCGCAAGTCTCGGGGAACGACGTGGCCGAGGTGCTCGACCGCATCGATCGCCTGCGCGCGACGGTGCGCGAGCGCGAGGCCGGCCTCAAGCGAATGGAGGACGCCCTCGATGCCGTGCAGGCCTGGGTGCAGCTGTACGAGCGGCGCGTGCAGCGCATCAGCGACGACCTGGCGACGTTGCCACCCACCTCGACGGCCGCCGAGCGCCTGCGCGAGGAGCGCCAGCAGTTGGAGCGCAAGATCCAGCGCCGTCGCCAGCAGCGCACCAAGCTGCTCGCCCAGGCGCAGCGTCGCAAGGTGACGGCCCCGTACAAGGACATCGCCGCCATGCTCAACACCAGCATCGGCAACGTCGGCTCGCAGATCGCCCGCCTGCGGCGCGAGCTGCTCACCAAGATCGGCTCGACCGCGCCGGCGCTGAACGACCACCGGCTGGATCACGCGGCACGCTCGTAGCGACTGGCAGCACGAAAAAAAGGGCTGCGGCGCTTGCCGCCGCGGCAGAGAGGATTTCCGTCGATGACCGACTTGCTTCACCCCGACCCGGACCCGACCTGCCCGGGCTTCGAGACGGTGTCGTGCTTCGCTGACGGCGAGCTCGAGACGGACCGCGCCGCGCAGGTGGCGGCACATCTCGAGTCCTGTGCCGCGTGTCGCGCCTTGGCGAAGCGGTTGCGGGCCGGCTTTGGTGCCGGTGAGGTGCCGCGCGGCGGCGGTGTCGGCGGCTCCGGCTGCATCGGCGAGGAGCGCCTGGTGTTGTACGCCATCGCCGAGCTCGGCGCGGATGAACGCGGCGGGATCGCCGCACACGTCGGCGGGTGTGACGCCTGCATCGCGGCGCTGCAGCGCCTGCGCGACCGGCTGCGCGCGATGGTCGATCCGCCCCACTCGGTGCCGGCGATGGTGCAGCGGCGCGCCGAAGCGGTCCTGGCGGTCGCGGCGCGCGAGCTGGCGAGCGAGGCGACACCGCCGCGGCGGCCGGTCGCGGTCGCCGGACATGGCGTGTTGG
>CAYYWP010000172.1:0-10199 GCA_964475125.1 uncultured Binatia bacterium (SeqCode)
CTCGCGACACGCTGGAGTTCGCGAACGGCGTCTTCGGCGCTCTGCGGCGGCAACCTCTCCTGCGGCACCTGCCATACCAAGGAGACGCACAACGTCCACCGCAGCCTGATGACGACCTCGGCGATGCTGTGGGGCGGCGCGGCCTACAACAACGGCATCGTCAGCGTCAAGAATTACATCTTCGGCGAATCCTACGAAGCCGATGGCACGCCGCGGCAGATCAACACCGTGCCGCCGCCGAGCGAGGCGGAGCTGGCCAAGGGGGTGCGGCCGTCGCTGGTGCCGCTGCCGCCGTGGAACGTCGTGCAGCCCGCCGACCCCTTCCGCGCCTTCGAGAAAGGCGGCCGGGTCGACCGCTCGAACCCCGCCGAAATCGGCAATCCCAACCTCGGGCCGTCGCTCGAGGAGCCCGGCCGGCCCGACATGAAGCTCAGCTCGCGCGGCCTCGGCACCGAGCTGCGCGTCGCCGCCGGCGTGCTCAACATCCACAAGAGTCGCCTGAACGATCCGTTCCTCTCCTTCCTCGGCACCAACGATCAGCCCGGCGACTACCGCTCGAGCGGCTGCACCGCCTGCCACGTGGTCTATGCCAACGACCGCGGCCCCGTCAGCGCCGGGCCGTACGCCGAGTTCGGCAACATGGGCACCTACCACGGCGACGATCCGACCATCCCGCACGACGAGCCCGGCCACCCCATCCGCCATCGCCTCACGCGCGCCATCCCGACCAGCCAATGCATGGTCTGCCACATGCATCAGCCGAACTCGTTCGTGAACACCTACCTCGGCTTCCAGATGTGGGACTATGAGACCGACGGCGAGCTGCTGTGGCCGAAGGAGCAGCGCTTCAAGACCGAGGACGAGCCGACACCGTTCAACGAGACCGATTTCGCCGCCCAGCACGCCAGCCTCGAGCACAACCCCGAGGAGGCGGCGACGCGCGGGCTGTGGACCGACGTCGAGTTCCTCAAGGACGTCAGCCGCCTGCCGAGCAAGGAGACGATCTTCGCCGACTACCACGGCCACGGCTGGGTGTTTCGCGGCGTGTTCTCGCAGGACCGCCGCGGCAACCTGCTCGATGCCAAAGGGCAGATTGTGCCGCCCGACGATCCGGCCAAGCTGCGCAAGGCGGTGCACCTGATGGACATCCATGCCGAGAAAGGCATGCACTGCGTCGACTGCCACTTCGAGCAGGACGCGCACGGCGACGGCAAGCTCTACGGCGAATACCCGGCGGCGATCGAGATCCAGTGCCAGGACTGCCACGGCACCATCGAGGCGAAGGCGACGCTGCGCACCAGCGGCCCGGCGGCGCGCCCGGGCGGCGGCGATCTGCTCGCCGGCACGACGCCGTCCGGCGAGCGCCGCTTCGAGTGGGACGGGCCCGACCTCATCCAGCGCTCGATGCTGAAGCCGGAGCTGAGCTGGAAGGTGCCGCAGGTGATCGACAGCCTCGACCCGACCCACCCGCGCTACAACGAGAAAGCGCGCCTGGCGAAGACCCTGCAGAAGGACGGCACTACCTGGGGCGCCTTGCCGGCCGCGCCGGCAGAGCTCGCGCACCAGGACAGCCGGATGGCCTGCTACACCTGCCACACCGCGTGGGTGACGAGCTGCTTCGGCTGCCACCTGCCGCAGCAGGCCAACTGGAAGAAGGACATGCAGCACTTCGAGGGCGGCGAGTCGCGCAACTGGACCTCGTACAACCCGCAGGTACTGCGCACCGACATCTTCATGCTCGCCAAGCACGGCAGCACGAAGAACCACATCATCGCTCCGGCGCGCTCCTCCAGCGCGCTGGTGCTGAGCACGGTCAACGCCAACCGCGAGCGCCTCTACGCCCAGCAGGCGCCGGTGTCCGCCGAGGGCTACTCGAGCCAGGCCTTCAACGCCCACTTCGCCCACACCGTGCGCAAGACCGAGACCCGCCAGTGCGTCGACTGCCACGTCTCGGCGGCGGATGACAACAACGCCTGGCTCGCCCAAGTGCTGACGCTCGGTACCAACTTCGTCAACTTCATCGGCCGCTACGCCTGGGTGGGCGAGGGGACGGACGGCTTCGAGGGCGTGGCGGTGACCGAATGGGACGAACCGCAGGCGGTGATCGGCAGCAACCTGCACCGGCTGGCCTACCCGGACAACTTCCGCCGCCACGAAGAGCGCGGCCTCGTCCTGCGCGAGGCCTATCACCACGGCGCCGGCGACGCGCTCACCGATCTGCTGCGCGGCAACGAGGTGCTCGGCCTGCAACTGCGCGGCGAGTACCTCTACGCCGCCACCGGAGCTGGCGGGCTGCGCGCCTTCGACGTCGCCAACGCCGACAACAAGGGCTTCTCCGAGCGCACCATCTCGGCGCCGGTGTCGCCGCTCGGCCAGCAGGCCTACGTGCGCACCGCCTACGCCACCGGCGTGGCGCTGCCCACCAACCAGCCGATCAACTACGGGCGCACGCGCAACCCGGCCAACCAGGAGCAGCCCATGCACCCCCTCTATCGCTACGCCTACGTCAGCGATCGCGACGAGGGGTTGGTGGTGGTCGACGTCGACATGCTCGCCGACGGCGATCCGCAGAACAACTTCCTCGAGCGCGCCGCCACCTTCAACCCCGGCGGCGCGCTCGACGGCGCGCGCTACATCACTCTCGCCGGCACCACCGCCTACGTCCTCTGCGCGCGCGGTCTGGTGGTCGTCGACCTCGACGACCCGCTCAACCCGCGCCTTCTCGCCGAGCTCGGCGCGCCCGCCCTGGTCGAGCCGAAGTCGATCACCGTCCAGTTCCGCTACGCCTTCGCCACCGATGCGGAAGGCCTCAAGGTGCTCGACGTCACCGCGCCCGCGCAGCCGCGCCTGGCCGGCGCGCTGCCGATCGCCGAGGCCGGCGAGGTCTACGTCGCCCGCACCTACGCCTACGTGCCCGCCGGCAGCCAGGGCCTCGCCATCGTCGACGTCGAGAAACCGGCCGCGCCAGTGTTGTACATGATGTACGACGCCGGCGGCCAGTTGAACGACGCGCGCGCCGTGCGCGTCGGCGGCACCTACGGCAGCGCCTTCGCTTACGTCGCCGACGGGCGGAACGGCCTGCGCGTCCTGCAGCTCGCGGCGCCGAACGAGAACCCCTACGCCGCCGGCTTCAGCCCGCCGCCCATGCCGCGCCTCATCGCCACCTACCCCACGCACGGCCCGGCCCTCACCCTGTCGAAAGGCATGGACCGCGACCGCGCCGTCGACGAGACCGGCAACCAGATCGCCGTCTTCGGCCGCCTCGGCTCGCGCCCCTTCACGCGCGCCGAGATGGAGGCCCTCTTCCTGCGCAACGGCGCGCTCTACACCGTCGCCAACGCCCCGCCGAGCAAGGCCGAGGAGTTCGTCCGCCCCTACGACCCCACCCTCATGGGCCCGCCGGCCCCCGGCGTCCCCGCCGTGCAACCGCTGGCCCCGCAACCCGAGCGCCTCTTGCCGGGGCGGTATTGATCGGCGGCGAGGGCGCATGCTCATGACAGGCCCGCCACTATGCGCGATGCATCGATCTCGAGCCTCGCTGACAACCTCTCGAGGTAAGGAGTCCAGCCATGAAGGTACTGTCGAATAGGCTCGCGGCGCTACTGGTCGTCTGGCTCTCCTTCGCTGCGGCGGCGCCCGTGAGCGGGCAGGTTTGCGGAGGGGACTGTAACGCGGATGGCCAGGTGGAAATCGACGAGTTGATCAAAGCGGTCAACATCGCTCTCGGGATCGTAGCGCTGGACGACTGCATGACATCGGATACGGATCGCAACGGGCGCGTCTCGATCAATGAGCTGATCAGTGCGGTGAACCGCGCTCTCACCGATTGCGCGCCCCCATCGGCTCCGATGATTGGCCAGGTGACAGGGGCGTGTCGACGGCCTGGGCCGGCAGGACTGTTGCCCTGTGATATCGGCACGGCCGTGCGAGCGTTTCGATGTGACGATCGATCCTCCTGTCTGAGAGCGTTCGCCGGGCGCACCAAGGTCGGTGAATCACAAGTCGCCGCTCAGGGGCGGTTCACAATTCGGTTGAATCCGGCTACGGCCCCACAGACTCCCTTGATCCTGGAAGCCGACATCCAGGGGGCGACGGTTTATCGAGTGATGTCGGCCGGGCCGGCCGGCCAAGGTGGCCAATCTGCCTCGACAACAGGCGAGGGCAATCTCGAGGACGGGTTGGCTCAAATCGAAGTGCAGATCTCCCCGGGTTCAGAGGCGGGGGTACGGCTGATCGACGATTATGGTCTGGAGAGCTTCGTGCCGTCCGGCGTGCCCGAGGTGTTGGCGGCTGTCGATACTGCTACGCAGCAAGTCGAGTATGTGACCGAGGACGCCGCCGCCGGCGCCGATCTCGCTGAGCGAGTAGCGAGTGCTGATCCGCAGGTGCGGGCGACCATTCTTCGCAACCTGGAACCTCGCGTCGGCGTTGGCAACGCACCGTGGTCGGTGACCGTCGCCGATATCGATCGCGATGGCACGCTCGACCTGATCACGAGCAACGAGGGGTCTGATGACGTTTCGGTGCTGTTGGGGCGTTCCGACGGAGCTTTTAGTCTGCAGCGCCGTTTTCCAGTCGGAGATAAGCCCCGCGACGCCCTCGCCGCCGACCTGAACAACGACGGCAAACCGGATCTCGCCGTAGCGAACATCGGCTCGGGCGATGTGTCGGTATTGTTCGGCAACGGCGATGGCACCTTCGCTCTCGAGCTTCGGCTACCAGCTGGCCTTGAGCCGGAGGGGATCACCAGCGGCGACTTTGATGGCGATGGCGACCTCGACCTCGCCACTGCCAGCGGCGGATCAAATGCGGTCGGGATCCTGTACAACCTCGATGACGGCGTATTCGCTCCGGTCGAAACGTACACGGTCGCAGCATATCCAACCGCGGTATTGGCACTCGATGCCAACGACGACGGATTGGATGACGTGGTGGCCACGAACTACCACATGGGCACGGTCACGCTCTTGCTCGCGTTGCCCGGCGGCGGGTTCGATTACGGTCCTGTTCTGCCAGTCGGCGCCGGACCGTTCCGCTTGATTGGCGGCGACTTCAACCGCGACGGCCGTCCGGACGTGATGAGTGTGAACTTCATCTCGAAGAATCTCGCCGTACTGCTGGGCCGAGGCGGCGGCGAGTTTGAGTCGGCGCGTTTCACGGAGTTATCGGACAGCGACGACCCCGTATCGGGCGCTGCCGGCGACCTCAGCGGCGATGGCGTACCGGACGCGGTCGTGGTGGGAGGGGAGATCGCCGTCCTATTGGGAGCTGGCGACGGTACGTTCACGCCCAAACAGCAAGTCAGCGCGGGGATCTCGCCGTTTGACGCTGCCATCGCCGATGTCGACGCCGATGGCGATCAAGACATTATCGCCTGCAACGTGAGCACCAACGATCTGTCGATCATCCCTGGGGTCGGCGGAGGCGCCTTCGCCACTGACGTACGACTGGGCGCGGGAGACTTCCCGGCTCATCCGAAAAGTGGCGACTTCAACGAAGATGGCGTTCCCGATCTGATCGTGGCGAACGTCATATCGGATGACGTGTCGTTGCTCCTCGGCGTTGGCGGTGGGGCATTCGAGAACCAAGAGCGCATCGAAGTCGGGGACCGTCCGCAAGGAATTGCAATCGGCGACTTCGATCGCGATGGGCACCTCGATGCGGTGACCAACGATGCGGACGCTAGCACCCTCACACTGCTATTCGGCGACGGATCAGGTGCCTTCCCGGCGCGGAACACGCTCGTAATCCAGCCACATACCTTCCTGTCTGACGTCGAGGTGGCGGACGTGGATCGCGATAGTCGTCCGGACCTCGTCGTAGCGGACTTCTTCAACGCCCAGATCATCATCCTGCGCGGCGACGGCGCGCGCGGCTTCACCGATATCGGCCGGCATCAAGTAGGCCGTGTGCCGGACTTAATCCGTGTCGCCGATGTGAGCGGTGACGCGATCCTCGATATCGTTTGCGGTGCGGGCGACGAGGACCGAATCGCGGTTCTCATGGGCCGTGGGGACGGGAATTTCGCCGAGGCGGTCTACTACAGTGCCGGCGACGGACCCGACCAAGTGGATGTCGGCGACATCAACGGGGATGGCTCAGTCGACCTCGTGGTCGCGAATTCCGGCGGCGGGGATGTGTCGATCTTGCTCGGCCTCGGCGGGGGACGCTTCGCGGAACAGCGCCGCTTCAGCGGGGGCCCTTTCAACAATTCGTCGCTGTTAGCCGACGTGAACGATGACGGTCGCCTAGATTTGTTGCTGACTAGCTGTTGTAGCAAGAGCCTGGTTGTAATGTTCGGCGTTGGTGACGGCACGTTCACAACGGCTCGGTACTATAGCGTCGGTGACTATCCGAACGGCCTTCTTGTTACGGATGTGAGCGGTGACGGCAGGCTGGATATCGTTGTCGCGAACTCGTTTTCAGACGACATGTCGCTGCTTATTCGCTGAGGTAGACGGAGTAGATTCTGTGAATGTCTGCTGTAGTGACTTTCACTGAGGCATACACGAACCGTAGGCCGAGTGTTGCCCTAGACGACCGGTGATGGTTCGGTCAGCGACGTGGGTTCGTGGTACGGGGAAGGCTTTATGAATAGGATGGTAGTGGTTGTGTGCACTGCACTGGCAGTTGAGACGTTATTGCTGGTTGAAGTCCAAGCCCAGGGCCCGACCCCGATCGCACTCGGGGTACCGGCCGAGCAGGCTCAGGCCGCATCGCAAATGATCGTGCTCGGCGTGCAGCAGGGAATCTCATCACTGCCGCCGACCTCTGGGCAGGCGTTTAACTACGAATACGACGCTGAGCTCGGGACGTTCGTCCCGTCGACGGAACTCGGCCCCACCGTGTTGCGATCGCCGACGGTCATCGGCAGCAATAGGCTGAGCCTGCGTTTTGCGGCCTCGTTCTTTCAGCTCGGTGAGACCTTTGACCCGATCGACTACCAGGTGAACTTCGAGGGGGACCCGGAGAACTACTTCACCAAGTTTGGCATGTCGGCTTCCGCCAACGTCACGCTCTTCAACATCGCGGCGACGTACGGCCTCACCGACCGCATCGAGATAACCGTGAACGTCCCGTTCAGTGTCGTGCAGGCGAAGGGGTTCCAGACCTTCGTGACCTTCCCGCCCCCCTTTCCTCCCGCCAGGGACGCGGAGGTTGCCGCCGTGTCGGGGTCGGTGGACAACCTCAACGCCGCCCTGGCGGCGGGCTATGTGGCCTTTCGGACGCTGAGCTTTGGCGCCCTCGGCGCGGACTTCAACACCGGCAACCAGGTCGGACTCGGCCGCATCAGCGTCGGCGGCAAGGGCTCGCTGTGGGCGAACGACATGGCCGAGGTCGCCTTCTCGACCGAGTTCTTCGTCAATAGCCCGAATCAGGCCGAGTTCGCCGGCTCCGACAGTCCGTCGATCCTGCCGCGCCTGATCGGCAAGGTAAGTGTGCCGACCGTCCCGCGCCTGCGGATGTTTGGCGATGTCGGCTACGACTACGATTTCGAAGTCGCCGAGCTGCGCCGCTTTGTGTGGAACATCGGGTTGTCGGTGCCGTTCGAGAACGCCACGGTCGACGCCGGTGTGGGCGGGTCGCTGTTCGACGAGGGGATTCACTGGACGCCTGTGAACAGCACATCTGTAGACAACTTCGGCACGCCGGTGACGCTGAGGGCGGTATATCCGACCGCGACACAGCTCGGAACCAACTTCGTCGACTTCCTCTTCGGCATTAAGGTGCGATTGTTCGAAGGGGCTGTACTCGGTGGGGCGGTCAACGTCCCGGTGACGAGCGACGGTTTCCGGGCCGATGCCATCGGCACGGTATCGCTTGAGTACTATTTTAAGTAGCCGCATGTTGGGGGGCTCGTGGCGGCGCGCGGTTGGCATGTGTGGTGCAGCTCAACGCTTAAAGCGCAGAGGCCGGGTAGCGCCGACTCCGGCGGAGCCATGCGAGGTTCGCGACAATTGCGGCGAGGGACGTCTGAGGGTAAAATCCTGGAGGGTCTGGCTGAGTCGCATGGAGACGCACGTCGCTATTGGCTGACTTACTGTAAAGGGGGGGATCTCATGAGGAAACTGGCGTGTACTGTCCTCGTAGCAGTGGCAGTGGTGGCAATGCTGTTGGCCGCGGCGCCGCCAGTCTCGGCGCAGCAGAATCAGTTCGGCATCGACCAGCGCGCGCAGGCCGCCTCGCAGATGATCGTGCTGGGGGTGCAGCAGGGGGTGTCGTCGCTGCCACCGACCTCTGGGCAAGCGTTCAACTACCAATACGATACCGAGCTCGGAACGTTTGTTCCGTCGACGGAGCTCGGCCCGACCGTGCTGCGCTCGCCGACGGTGATCGGCAGCAATCGGCTGAGCCTGCGCTTCGCGGCCTCGTTCTTCCAGCTCGGCGAAACTTTGGATCCGATCGACTACCAGGTGAACTTCGAGGGCGACCCGGAGAACTACTTCACCAAGTTCGGCATGAAGGCCTCTGCCAACGTCACGCTCTTCAACATCGCGGCGACGTACGGCCTCACCGACCGCATCGAGATAACCGTGAACGTCCCGTTCAGTGTCGTGCAGGCGAAGGGGTTCCAGACCTTCGTGACCTTCCCGCCCCCCTTTCCTCCCGCCAGGGACGCGGAGGTTGCCGCCGTGTCGGGGTCGGTGGACAACCTCAACGCCGCCCTGGCGGCGGGCGATGTGGCGTTGCGGACGTTGAGCTTCGGCGCCCTCGGGGCGGACTTTAATACCGGCAACCAGGTCGGCCTCGGCCGCATCAGCCTCGGCGGCAAGGGCTCGCTATGGGCGAACGACGTGGCCGAGGTTGCCTTCTCAACCGAGTTCTTCATCAACAGTCCGAGCCAGGACGAGTACGCCGGCTCCGACAGTCCGTCGATCCTGCCGCGCCTGATCGGCAAGGTGGAAGCGGCCCCGCGCCTGCGCTTTTACAGTGATGTCGGCTACGATTACGACTTCGACCTCGCCGAGCTGCGCCGCTTCGTGTGGAACATCGGGTTTTCGGTGCCGCTCAAGAATGCCACGGTGGACGCCGGCGTGGGCGGGTCGCTGTTCGATGAGGGCATCCGCTGGACACCGGTGAACGCTCGGGGGGTCGACAGCTTTGGGACACCGGTGACGATCAAAGCGGTGGATCCGGGCGCCACCCAGCTCGGCACCAACTTCGTCGACTTGCTCTTCGGCGTGAAGGTGCGATTGTTCAAGGGGGCCGTGCTCGGCGGGGCGGTCAACGTGCCGGTGACGAGCGACGGCTTCCGGGCCGACGCGATCGGTACGGCGTCGTTCGAGTATTACTTCATGTAGTCGCGGCGGCGGCTTCCACGCCGCCAAATAGTCCTTCACACGCCCAGCAGCCGGGTGATGAGCGCCGTCCAGCCGGTTTGGTGGCTGGCGCCGAGGCCGCGGCCGGTGTCGGCATGGAAGTACTCGTGAAACAGTAGCAGGTCGCGCCAGTGCGGGTCGTCGGCGAAGCGCGGATCGTTGCCGTGGCAGGGCCGCTGGCCATTGGCGTCGGGCAGGAAGAGACGGCTGCAGCGTGCCGCCAGGTGGCGCGAGACTTCGGCGAGGTTCATCGCCTTGCCGGACCCTGTCGGACATTCGACCACCAGGGTGTCGCCGTAGAAGTGGTAGTAGCGCTCGAGGGCCTCGATGAGTAGGTAGTTGAGCGGCAACCAGACCGGCCCCCGCCAATTGGAGTTGCCGCCGAACATCCCGGTCTCTGACTCGCCGGGGACGTAACGCACCTGGTACTCGCCGCACCCATGGTCGAGCACGAAGGGGTTGGCGAGGTGGAAGCGCGACAGGGAGCGAATGCCGAAGGGTGAGAGGAACTCTCCCTCATCGAGCAGGTAGTGCAGCACGCGCTCGAGACGCTCGCGCGACGGGATGGCGAGCAGCCGCGCGCCGCGCCGGTAGTGCACGCCGCTTTCGGCATACGAGATGTAGCGGCGCAGGTCCTGGCGATTCTCCAGGAACCAGTGCAGGCGGCGGGTGAAGCCGGGCACGCGATCGAGTTGCTCCTGATCGAGGACTTCGACGGCGCACAGGGGGATCAGCCCCACCAGCGAGCGCACGCGCAGCGGGATCTGGCGCCCGTCGACGTGGAGTTGATCGTAGTAGAAGCCGTCGGCTTCATCCCAGAGCCCAGTACCGCCCAGAGCATTCATGGCGTCGACGATGGCGACGAAGTGCTCGAAGAAC
>CAYYWP010000173.1:0-10129 GCA_964475125.1 uncultured Binatia bacterium (SeqCode)
CGGCATCTTGAGGCATCTTGAGGGGCATCTTGTGGGGACGTTGGGCCGAGTGGGCCGGGTAGAGACTACCCGGCCCACTCGGCCCAACGTCCCCTTCTCCCCCCTTCTCCGGAGCTTCCTGATTCTGCGCTGGCCTTTGCGTGGCAGATTGTGATGGAGATGAGAGATGATCTCCGACGCGGGCTGGGCAAGACGGCGGGTGCGGCGCGAGCGCCGGGGCGCTGCCCTCATGCTGATCGCCGCGGCCGTGGCGGTCATGTCTCTGCCGGCACAGGCGCGGCCCAGCGCGGACAACCGCCTGGCGGCCGTATCGAACCTGCTGCGCGCGGCCCGCGCACTGACGGCGCCGCTCCCGCCGTTGACGCCCGGCTTGCCAGCACTGCGGCTCAGTCGCGAAGAGGCAGTCATCGAGCTGCGTTTCTCGTCTCTCGCACCAGCCGTCGCAGCCCGAGCCGCCGCCCTCGGGGCGCAGCCGATCCGCGTCTCCTACCGCTACGCGCGTCTGGTCGCCCGCGCCCCGCTCGCCGCTCTTCCCGAACTGGCGGCGCTACCAGGCCTCACCGCCATCCACCCTCTATACGGCGCCCAGCAATCGACCGGCAGCGTCGAAAGCCAAGCGGTGCGTTCGCATCGCGTCGACCAGGCACGCCAGCGCTTCGCGGTCGACGGCAGTGGCATCACGGTCGGCATCCTCTCCGATACCATCAATGCCGATCTCGGCGGCACCTATAGCGGTAGCGGCTGCCACCGCGTTCTCACCGGTTCGGCCCCACAGCTCTCAGAGGACCTGCCGGCAGAGATTGCGGTCATCGACAGGGGCCCGAACAGCGGCATCGATGAAGGGGCGGCGATGGCCGAGCTCGTCCACGATCTCGCGCCCGGCGCCGCCCTGCTCTTCGCCTCGGCTTATCCCGACGAGGCGACGTTCGCCGAGAACATCACGGCCCTGCGCGCCTGTGGAGCCGACGTGCTCGCGGATGACATCCTCTTCTTCGCTGAGCCCATGTTCCAACCCGGGCCGATCGCCCAGGCCGCAGCCGACGCAGTCGCCGACGGCGCCCTCTTCTTCACCGCCGCAGCCAACCTCGGCGACAGCGGCATCGACCAGGTCTACCGCGATGCCGACCCCGCCGATGACACGGCCGACCGCCCGAGCGGCGTCGACCTGCACGATTTCGGTGCCGGCGATCGCTTCGCAGCGATCACCGTGCCACCGCGTTGCGGCGTCCGCCTGGTGCTGCAGTGGAACGAACCCTTCTCGGGCATGCTCGGCGCCGGGGCCGCGACGGACCTCGACCTCTACCTGTACACCGCGGACTCTCCCGAGGCAGCCCTGCTCGCCGGCGGCACCGACACCCAGGGCTGCGCCAGGCCGGGTGGCGGACGCGGTGGCGATCCGTTCGAGATTCTCCTGTTCCAAAACGGCGGATCCACCCCGCGCACCGTGCACGCGGCCGTCGATCACTTCTGCGGCGATGAATCGGTGCGCTTCAGACTCGTCGCCGTCACCGCGCGGTGCCTGCCGGGATTGAGTCCGTACGTGTTCGAAGCCGGCGTGTTCGGCGCCGCCGCCACCTATGGTCACGAAGCCGCGCCAGAGGTCATCACCATGGCCGCAGCAGACTATCGGGAGATCGACAGCGGCGGCGCGTTCACCCCGCCGGTCGAACAGGTCGATGTCGAGGGCTTCAGCGCCCGCGGCGGTCTGGTGCCACGCTACTTCGACCGGGCTGGGAACCTGCTGCCCGACGCCCCGCTCTCGACCTTCAAACCGGATCTCACTGCCGCCGACGGCACCGATACCGCCTTTTTCGGCTTCGATATCGATGCCAACGGCTTTCCCAACTTCATCGGCACCTCCGCCGCGGCACCGCACGCCGCCGCGATCGCGGCGCTGATGTGGCAGGCGGCCCCGCAACGCCCGCCGGGAGCGATCGTGGCGGCGATGCGCGCTAGCGCGACCGACATCGCTGCGCCGGGGCGCGACCGCGAGGCTGGCGACGGCGTCATCGATGCCGAGGCAGCGATCGATTGGCTGATGCGACCGCCCGGCGACTGCGACGGCAACAGACGAGTGAGCGTGGATGAGCTGGTCACCAGCGTGCGCATCGCACTGGGAGAAATCACCCTCGCCGCCTGTCTCGCCGCCGACGCAGACGGCAGCGGCGCGGTCGCCATCAGTGATTTGATCAGCGCCGTCAACGCGGCACTCGCCCAGGCGTGACGCCGCCTCGAAGACGCGCTCGTTGGAGTGCGACACGCGACTTCAAGGCATGTACGCTGAGCCCCAGACCAACCTTGATCGGCAAAAAAGAAATTCAACGCAGAGGCGCGGAGGCCGCAGAGAACGCGGAGCGCGGGGGTTTAGCAGCCCGTTGAAAAACGCGTTCCGCCCACCCTTCGACGGGCTCAGGGTGAGCGGAACGATTTGTGGCACAAGCAGTTCCCGCTCTCCTGAGCCCGTCGAAGCATGCGCGCGGGGCCATCCTCAACCGCGCGGCGGCAGAGGTTCAGCAGCCGTTCAGCCCGTGCCCGACGGCGTTCACCAACTCGTTCACCTGCACCGTTCCGTCGCCGTCGGCGTCGGCCGGACGACAAAGCGCCAACGCCTCGCCGAGCGCGATGCGCACCGCGGCCACTAGCTCGTGGATCATGACGTTGCCGTCGCCGTCGCAATCGCCGACACAGGGCGCCGGCGGGGAAGGTGTCGGCGTCACGGTCGGCATGGGCGTGGTCACCGGCTCCCGTCCGGCAGCACGACTGACGGCTCCCGCCTCGAGCACGTAGGAGTCCCCCGCCGTCTGCAGCAGATCATCGCGCCCGCTGGCCCCCATCGCGTTGAGGATCAGGTCGCGCAATCCGTCGCCGTTCACGTCGCCGAGCGACATGCTGTAGGCGAGCTGGTCGCCGCCACTGGCCGCGACGACGAACAAATGCGCCAGCGAGCTCGGCACGGCCGCCAGGTCGACAGTTGCCGGCAGCGGCTCTGCCGACCCGAAGAGAATGAAGACGGTCCCGGCGTTCACCATGGCGCCCACTCGGTCACCTGGACTGGCTATCACCAGCTCGTCCTTGCCGTCGCCGTCGAGGTCGAGGAACAAGGCCGTATCGCCGCCGATCGCAGAGCGGCGCGCGCCCTGAAAGAACATCGCGTTACTTGGCGGAATCGCCAGATCGATCACCGCCCCTCGCAGTCCGTTGGCATCGCCCAGGATCAGCGCTAGCTCGCCACCGGCCGAGCGCGTGTTGCCCGGCCCATCGGCGGTCAACGCCCCAATCGCCACATCCGCACGCCCATCCCCGTTGTAGTCGCCCGCGAACAGCTCCTCCCCCCACGCATCGAACCGCTCCACTCCGTAAATGAATGCGGTCGAGGCCGGCGGCGACACCAAATCGATGCTGGCTGGACGCACCCCTTCCGTGCCGTACACGATGTACGCTTCTCCGATCTCGCAGTTCAGCCCCTGCGGTGCACACTGGTTGTTGCGCCCGTCTCCCCCGGCGGTGCCATGGGCATCGAGCACACCGGTGGGACCGCTCTGCGCCGACAGCCGGTTCAGTCCGGCGCCGATGAGTACGTCGTCCACCCCATCGCGATCGACGTCTGCTCCGCGCACGGTCGACCCGCTGTGATCCTCTCGGTCGATCCCATAGATCACGGTCAGCGCCGTCTCCGGATTGGCCAGATCGATAGTGGTCCGCGCGCGCAACTCAGCCCCGCCGTACAGCACATAGGTTTCGCCGGCGTGAAAGCGAATCTCTCCCGGTGGCCCCGAGCCCTGGTCGGCACCGAGAATCGCATCCGGAAAACCGTCGCCATCGAAATCCCCCGCGCTGACCCAGACGCCGAGGCGATCTCCCGCCTGGGCGCCTACCACCAGCGTCACTGCCCCCGGCGGCGGCGCGGCCAGATCGATCACCCGGCCTCCGGGTGCGGCGTTGCCCCAGATGATGGCCACCTCGCCGCTGTTGGCCCGCTGGTTGTCCACCCCGTCGCCATACTGCGCGCCGATGATCGCTTCCGCGTACCCGTCACCGTCCAGATCGGCTGCGGTCACCTCCGTGCCCAGGTTGTCGTACAGATCGGCGCCGTAAATCAGCACCGTGTCGGAGGGCAGCGCGGCCGGATCGAGAGCGGCCAGGTCGCGCTCGCCGGCGATCGCGCCGTTGCTGAGCAGGATCACCGCTTCGCCGGCGCTCGAGCGCTCGCGCCGGGGGCCGCTGTCGGCATTCATCGGGGTGAGGATCAGATCGTCGAAACCGTCGCCGTTGACGTCGCCGCCGGCCAACGGAAACCCCAACCGCGAGGCAAAGGCGGTGCGGTTGTAGACCGTCATCTGCCCCGCCTGCCCCGTCTGCCCCACGTCCCATACCGCCACCGCCGGCGAGGTGGTCGCAAGCAGCAGGCCAGCCAGCAGGCTGAGACGGGCGGATAGACCGCGGAGACGTGCCGAGACCGCAGCCAGCCGCCGGCGCCCCAAGCGCGGCTGCCGGCATTCACGAGCGGTCCCATCATGCCGAGGTCGGATCCGAGTCGTCATAAGGGCCTCACGCTATCATTCCCGCTGCGCTGCTGCACGGCGTTTCCGCTGCTCCCGTTCGATGATTACCGACCGGTGTCCGGCCCGTCCTCTCGCTCTCAGGCGCATGAGTTGAGGGCATTGCCGACCGCGCGCACCAACTCGTCGACGGACACTCGTCCGTCGCCGTTGGCGTCGATGGCCTGGCAGGACGTCGGCGCGACGCCGTCGAGCGCAAAGCCGACGGCGCTGACCAGTTCGGCAATCATGACGCGTCCGTCGCCGTCGCAATCGCCGACGCACGGGCGCGCCAACGTCGCCGTCCGACTCGGCGGCGACGATGCGGTCGGGGTAGCCGGGGTAACCATGGTTGGAGTCATACTCGGCACGGCGCCGGACGCCGTGGCGCTCGGTACGAGGGTCGCCGTAGCGCTGGCTGTTCGCGAGGACGTCGGCACGGCGCTCGCGGTGGGCGTTGGCGGCGGCGGCGCGGTGACGCTGGAGGTTGGCGTACGCGTCGGGCTGAAGCTCGCGCTCAAGTTCGCGGTGGGGCTCGACGGGGGTGTCGAGCTGGCTGTGGTGGTTCGGGTCACTGACGGGCTTGGCGTCGGCGTGGTGGTGGAGACGATGGGCGTGATCGTGCGGGTCGCCTCCGGCGTCGCCGTGGCAGTCGGCGGCGCCGTGCGCGTCGCTGTCCCGCTTTGCGTCGCCGTCCCGGTCCGCGTCGCCGTCGCGCTCGCGCTCGCCGTGCGCGTCGCCGTCGCCGAGCGGCTACGCGTCGGGGTCGCGGTGGGCGTCGGGCTGGCGCTCGCCGAAGCGCTGCGCGTCGCGCTCGGCGGTGCGGTCGCGGTGGCGGTGGCGGTGCGAGTGGTACTGCGCGTGGCACTGGCGGTCGCCGTCGCGGTGCGCGTCGCCGTCGCGCTGCGGGTCGCTGTCGCCGTCGGTGTCGGGCTGGCGCTCGCCGAAGCGGTGCGCGTCGCGCTCGGCGGTGCGGTCGCGGTGGCCGTAGCGGTCCTCGTGGCGGTGCGCGTCGCACTGGCAGTCGCGGTGCCGGTACCGGTTGCCGTCGCGGTGCGCGTCGCGGTCGCGCTGCCAGTCGCGGTCGACGACCGGGTCGGCGTGCGGGTCGCAGTCGGCGTGGCGGTCGCCGTGGTGGTCGCGGTACTGGTCGGCGGAGGCGTCTGCGTCGGCGTGGGGGGCTGGCTGGGCG
The DNA here is from genome assembly GCA_964475125.1 of uncultured Binatia bacterium (SeqCode). GTDB lineage: Bacteria > Desulfobacterota > Binatia > HRBIN30 > CADEER01 > CAYYWP01. The sequence continues at coordinate 5,731 of CAYYWP010000173.1, forward strand.
CCAGCGTTGCGGTCGGCGTCGGGCTCGGCAGTGGGGTCAGATTGATACCGGCGAAGCGCTGAGCCCACACGGCGGCGTCGGAGCCGTCGCCAGCCTCGCGGGTCCAGGCCACCGTGAAGCGCCCGTCTGCGCCGGCACTGACCGCCGCCTCGAGTTGCTCGTTGGCGTGGGTGTTGACCGGCGTAGGGTTGCCCAGGGCCGTACCGTTGGCAGCGTAGCGGCGCGCCAGGACCGCGGCGGGTTGACCCGGCGTGATGGGCTCGCTCCACACCACCACCATGTTGCTAGCCTGGTCGGTGGCGACATCGGTGCGCCCGACTGGCTCGCCGGGTGCCGAGTTGATGCGGAACTCACCGCCATTGCTGGCCCCGTTCACACCGTACCGCTGCCCGAACACGGCGGTGTCGGCGCCATCGTGGCCGTAGCTCTGCCAGACGACGGCGAACCCGCCGGCGGCGCTCGCCGCGACGGCGACGCGGTACTGGTCGCCGCTGGTCGTCGAGTGCACCTGGAATTCACCCCCCAGCGGCGCGCCGCTCGAGTCGTAGCGCTGCGCGAACACGCCGTATCCCGCACCATCCGCGCCGTCGCCGTCGAAGTAGCCGTCTTCCCAGGCGATGACGAACCCGCCGTCGCTGGTGAGGGCGACGTCAGCCGATCCCTGAAACCCGAGCCGCGTGGTGTTGACGCGAAACGACGCGCCGAGCGGCCCGCCGGCGCTGTCGTAGCGGCGGGCGAACACGTCATCGTAGTCGTCCCACACGACCACGAAGCCGCCGGCGTTGGCCGACACCGCAGCCGCCCCCTCGTAGGAAACCGAGTGATCGTTGACCTGGAACTCGGCACCGATCGCGGTGCCACTGCTCGCATACCGGCGGGCGAAGATGTCGCTGTAGTCGCCGCCTTCCCCATAGCCCTGCCAGACGACGACGAAGCTGCCGTTCGGCGCCATGCCCAGGTCCGGCAACGCCTGCGAGCCGTAGCTGTAGCTGTTGACTTGAAACTCGGCGCCCTGTTTGGCGCCGCCGCTGGCATAGCGCTGTCCGAACACGCCGGCGTAATCGCCGTCCTGGCCGTAGCTTTCCCACACCACGACGAAGTTGCCCGCGGCGGCACTTCCCAGCGCCGCCGCGTTCTGCCGGCTCACCGTGTAGGCATTCACCTGGAAAGCATTGCCGACCGGCTGCGCCAGGCCGGCTGGAACCAGGCCGGTCACGAGCACTCCGCTCAGCAGCGCCGCCGCTATCCGCTTCATTCCCGAATCACCCTGTTCAGTGCGCAGAGGCGCTGCGCCGCTGCACTCCGCCGAAGAGGGAGCTGCGCGGAAAGCGCGCTTTTCTTGCACCCGCCCCGTCGCGTCCGATCCCCGCTAGCGCGACTGCCGGGTCCACACAACTGCGGCCGGCGACCGATCAGCGCCACAGGCGCTCGCGCAACCCCGAGGCGCGCGCCAGGCGATGCGCGATGGCATGCGCGATGACCGCGCGGCTGCCGACCAGGACGAGGCGCCGGCGGGCCCGCGTCACGGCGGTGTAGAGGAGCTCACGCGACAACAGCGGCGAAGGCTCGGGCGGCAAGACGACGATGGCCGTATCGAACTCCGACCCCTGGCTCTTGTGTACGCTCATGGCGAACACCGTCTCATGCGGTGGCAGGCGCCCCGGCGCTATGGCGCGCAGGCCGCCGTCGCCATCGAGGAAGCAGGCGCGACGGGCACCGCTCGGCTCGCCGGTGCCGGCAATCAGACCGACGTCGCCGTTGAACAGACGCACGGCGTAGTCGTTCTGCGTGACCAGAATCGGACGGCCGTCATACCAGGCGCCCTGGCGCGGATCGATGGTGCCGCGGTCGCTGAGCAGGCGCTCGATCTCGCCGTTGAGCGCCTCGACACCACCAGGACCTCGTCGGTGAGCACAGAGGACGCGAAAAGCATCGAGCCCGCGCAGCCGAACGAGCGGATCGGAGGCGCGGCAGTACGCCGCCAGCCCATCGAGCACCAGCGGTCGTAGCGCCTCGCCGAGCGATCCGCTGCCATCGTCTTCGAGCCACGTGACCTCGGCATCGCCGGCCAACGCCGCCCACACGCCGCCGAGATCCCCGGCGTTGATCGCTTGCGCCAGGCGACCAATGCCGCCGCCGGCCCGATACCGATAGCTGTGCACCAGCGGCACGATGCAGTCCGAGAGGCCGACCACCTCGGTGCCGATGTGTTCCGCGGGTAGCCGCTCTCCAGCGACGGCGGAGAGGTCGGAGGCGAACGGTGGCGAGAACCGTTTCGGCACCCCGCTGTTGCAGATGTCGGCCAGCACGGCACCGGCTTCGACCGAAGCGAGCTGGTCCTGATCGCCGAGCAGGACCAGGCGGGCCGGCGGCGGCAGGGCGTCGAGCAGGCGTGCCATGAGGGCGACGTCCACCATCGAGGCCTCGTCGACCAGCGCGATGTCGGCCGGCAGCGGGTGGGCGCGGTGATGGCGAAACCGGCTGGCATGCCCGGGCACGGCGCCGAGCGCACGGTGGATCGTCGCCGCCTCATCCGGCAACGCCGTGCGCACCGCGGCGCTGCAGTCCAGTTCTGCCATGCCGTCGCGCACCGCTTGCTTCAGCCGTGCCGCTGCCTTGCCGGTCGGGGCGAGCAGCGCGATGCGCGGCGGCACGCCACCCTGGGCCAGCGCCTGCTCGATCAAGAGCGCGAGGATGCGCACCACGGTGTACGTCTTGCCGGTCCCCGGGCCGCCGGAGATGACGCAGAAGCGCTGCCACACGGCCGTGGCGGCGGCCAGACGCTGCCAGTTGGGTGCGGTGCTGTCGGTCCGCGGCGGAAACAATCGCTGCAGACCGTCGCGCAGCACGGCGCGGTCGACCGCGCCATCGGGTAGCGCGGCTCGCCCGGCGATGGCATCCGCCACGGCGCATTCATAGAGCCAATAGCGGCGCAGGTAGAGACGCCGCGAGCCCTCGAGGACGAGCGGCGCGTAAGTCTCGGAGTCGGCGGTGACCAATGGACTGGCCCGCAACGCCGCCACCCACTCTGCCAGCGGCGGCCATGGGTCGGCATCGATCGGCGCGCCGCTGTCATCGCACAGCGGTCCGCCGGCCGCGAGAGTGGCGAGATCGAGGCACACGTGTCCCTGCCCCACCGCACGGCTGGCGAGCGCCGCGGCCAACACGACCTCGTCGCGCGCCCCGGCCGCGAGTTCGCTCAGCGCGCGCGCAAAGTAGAAGTCGACGTCAGCGAGGGCGCCGCGCGCGTAGAGTCTGTCCACTCCGGCGCTCATCGCGTCCGCTGCTCCGCACCTGCCAGGCAGGCGGACAGGCGGTCGACCAGCGCCGGCGCCGGCCGTTCGAACAGCACGCCGGTCGCCGGCCCGCGCGCGGGCGCCATGCCGCGCACGAAGAGATAGAACACGCCGCCAAAGTGCCGCGCGTAGTCATAGTCGGCGAGGCGCCACTGCAAGTAGCGATGCACCGCCACCGCGTACAGATGTGCCTGCAGCACGTAGTCGTGGCGCACCATCTCGGTGGCGAGCGCCTCCTGCCGGTAGGCTGAGGCGTCGGCGCCGAGGTCGTTCGACTTGTAGTCGACGACGTACCAGCGCTCACCATCCGTCAGCACGCAATCGATGAAGCCGCGCAGGTAGCCCGAGACGGTGCGAAACGGCAGCTGGCGAACCCGTTCCGCATAGGGGTGCGCCAGGGTGCCGGCGGCGGCACTGGCGAAGACCTCGGCCAGCGCCGCCGGCGCCAGTCCGGCCGAGCGGCCATCGGCGTCCAGACACACGGGGAAGGTGAACTCCATCTCATCCAAGCGCTGCCGGCGCGGCACGTCGCGCAGGCGCAAGGGGGCGTCGCCGTCGGTCAACGGGGTATCGAGCACCTCGCCGACCGATCTGCACACGGCATCGATCCACTCTCCGCCGACGCGGAACGCCGTCGTCCAACGCGCCACGGCGGCGCGCAGCGCGTCCGGGTCGCGGTCGGTGAAGTCGATGACCTCGAAGACTTTGTGCAGCAAGATGCCGGGGCGCGGACCGCGCGGAAATCCGTGCAGCGGCAGGGCGGGCGGAGCGACCGCGGCGTCGGCGAGGCCGGCCTCGTATGTGATCTGGTCGCGGTCGATGCCCTCCTCGGCGCTGGCGTCGACCCCGGGTCCGCCGGCGGTCAAGGCGCTGAAGCTGCTGGTCCGCCATTGTTGCACGATCGGGCGCGACAGCGTGCTCGCGGCGAGCGGGCCGGTCGCGCCCGGCGCGGCGCGGTAGAGCTCGTCCGCCGCCGGCGCCAGCAGCTCGACGGCAATCGCCCCGGCCGCGGCGCGCGCCAACCCGTCGAGGTCGTCGAGCAGCGCATCATCGCTGCAGCCGGCGGCGCGCGCGCGCGTCGCCTCGACGAGCGCCTCCGGCGC
>CAYYWP010000174.1:0-2088 GCA_964475125.1 uncultured Binatia bacterium (SeqCode)
CCACGTCATCCGCATCTACGAGACCATCGAGACGCTGCGCGAGCTGGTCGGCAGCGCGCTCGACGCCAAGCTGTCGCTGGTCTCGGTCGGACAGAGCGAGGTGACCAAGAAGCTGGCCGCCTGGGCGGCCATTCTGGCCGTGCCGACGATGGTCGCCGGCATCTACGGCATGAACTTCGAGTTCATGCCGGAGCTGCGCTGGCGCTTCGGCTACTTCACCATCACCGGCGCCATGGCCATCGCCTGCGCCGCGCTCTACTGGCGCTTCAAGCGCGCCGGCTGGCTGTGAGCGGCGGCGCGGCGCGCCGCCGCTCGCGTAGCGCGTATCGCTTATCGCCTATCGTCCCCGCCGCCCCTCTCCGACGATGAGCGATCGGCGATAGGCGATCCGCGAGCGGCAGCTTCCAGTGCGGCGAAGCGCGGCCGCAGCCGCTCCCACGTCGCCTCGAGGTGCTCGGGCATGCAGCGCGTCTCCGCGATCAAGGGCATGAAGTTGGTGTCGCCGAGCCAGCGCGGCACCAGGTGCCAGTGCAGGTGGTCGGCGATGCCGGCGCCACCGGCGGCGCCGAGGTTCATGCCGACGTTCAGGCCGTCGGGTCGGTACTCGGCCTGCACCAGGGCGATCGAGCGGCGCAGCACCTCGCTCAGGGCGCCGTGCGCCTCGGGGCTCAGCCCCGAGAGGTCGGCGGTGTGGATCAGCGGCGCCACCATCAGATGACCGCTGGCGTACGGATAGCGGTTGAGCATCACCGCGGCGTGCGGGGTCACGGCGAGCACCAGCGCCGCCTTGCGCTCGGCCGCCGCCGGCTGCGTGCAGAAGATGCAGCCGGGCTCCTTCGGCCCGCCGATGTAGGCCATGCGCCACGGAGCCCAGAGGACGCGCATTTTCGCGTATCGCCTATCGCCTATCGCTTATCGCCGGAGGAGGGGTGGGGACGATAGGCGATAGGCGATACGCGATATGCGCGCGGCGCGCAGCGCCGCGCCTACCGCACCGCGCTCAGGGCCGCCGCGTCCGCCTCGCCATCCACCCGGGCGCGCAGTTCCTTGCCGACCTTGAAGAAGGGAACGCGCTTGGCCGCCACGGCGACGCTCTTGCCGGTGCGCGGGTTGCGCCCGTCGCGGGCCTCGCGCTGCTTGACGACGAAACTGCCGAAGCCGCGGATCTCGATGCGCTCGCCGCGCTTGAGCGCGTCGGCGAGGCTCTCGAACACCGCGTTGACCATGACCTCCGCGTCGCGACGCGAGAAGCGCGGGTACAGCGCCACCAGCTCGTCGATCAGGTTGCGCTTGGTCACGCCTCAGCTCCTCACTTCGTCTCGCCGGTCTCTCCGCTGCGCTTCCCCGCCGCCCCCACCGCGGCGTCGTCGCGATCGAGGCGCAGATCCGAGCGCAGAATGTCCTCGAACGAGAAGCGCCCGCCCTCGCGCTCGCGCTGCAGGTAGGACTCGATCTCCTCGCGCTCCTCCGACTTGCGCAGCGCCTTGATGCTGAGCGCGATCTTGCGGTCGCGCGTATCGACCGCGGTCACTTCCGCCTCGACCTCCTGGCCGGGCGTGAACAGCGCCTGCGGCTTGTCGATGCGCTCGGTGCTCAACTGCGAGACGTGGATCAGCCCCTCGACGCCCTCTTCGATCTCCATGAAAACGCCGAAGTCGGTGACGCTGGTGACCTTGCCGCGCACCTTCATGCCCACCGGGTAGCGCACCGGCATCGACTGCCAGGGGTCATCGCTGAGCTGCTTGACGCCCAGCGAAATGCGCTCGTTCTCGACGTCGATGCCGAGCACGACCGCCTCGACCTCGTCGCCCTTCTGGAAGATCTCCGACGGGTGCCGCACCTTCTTGGTCCAGTGCAGATCGGAGATGTGCACCAGGCCGTCGATGCCCTCTTCGATGCCGACGAAGACGCCGAAGTCGGTCAGGTTCTTCACCGGCCCCTTGATGCGGCTGCCGACCGGATGATTGACCCGCACCATCTCCCACGGATTGGGCTCGGCCTGCTTGAGGCCGAGGGAGATGCGGCGGTTGGCGGTGTCGACGTCGAGCACCATGACGTCGACCTCCTGCCCCACCTCCAACACCTTCG
>CAYYWP010000174.1:2098-10096 GCA_964475125.1 uncultured Binatia bacterium (SeqCode)
CATCTCGGAGACGTGCACCAGCCCCTCGATCCCGGGCTCGAGCTCGACGAAGGCGCCGTAGTCGGCCAGGCTGACGACCTTGCCGTGCACGCGCACGCCGATCGGGTAGCGCTCGGCGACGCTGTGCCACGGGTCGGGCATGATCTGCTTCATGCCGAGCGAGACGCGGCCGCGCTCGGCATCGTACTTGAGCACCACGACGCGGGCGCGATCGCCGACGTTGATCACGTCGGCCGGCTTGTTCACCCGCCCCCACGACATGTCGGTGACGTGCAGCAGGCCGTCGATGCCGCCGAGGTCGACGAAGGCCCCGTAGTCGGTGATGTTCTTGACGATGCCTTCGAGGATGATGCCTTCCTCGAGCACCTTGAGCGTCTCCTGCTTGAGCTGGGCGCGCTCGCGCTCCATGACCGCGCGGCGCGAGACGACGACGTTGCCGCGGGCGCGGTTGAACTTGAGCACGGCGAAGTGGCCGCGCTGGCCGATGTAGCGATCGAGGTTGCGGGCCGGCCGGAGATCCGCGTGCGAACCGGGCAGGAAGGCCGCCACGCCGACGTCCACCTTGAGCCCGCCCTTCACCTTGCCGACGATGAGGCCCTCGACGATGCCGTTGTTCTGGAACGCCTCCTCGATGTCACGCCACACCTTGGCCTGCTCGGCCTTGCTGCGCGACAGGGTGATGCCGCCGTGCTCGCCTTCGTCGGCATCGAAGAACACGTCGATCTCGTCGCCCTCTTTGACCGTCACGGCGCCGTCGCGGGTGGTGAACTCGCCGACCGGGATCTGTCCCTCCGATTTGTAGCCGATGTCCACGGTGACCTGGTCACGGCCGACGCTGACCACGCGTCCGCGCACGACCTCGCCCGGCTTGACGGCGCGCAGGCTCTCCTCGAAGAGCCGGCGAAACTCATCGCCGCCGCCATCGAGCGCGGCCACTCTTGGTTGATCACTCATGCGGGATGTACCCCCTCGCGACGGGAATGAGTGTTCATATCCCCGGCGGGTGGGAGATTCAAGGGTTCCCCCGCGCCGCGACCAGCGCGCAAATGCGCGCCACCACAGTGGCAATGTCCGCCCCCGTGGTGTCGACATGCACCGCGTCGGCGGCCGGGCGCAAGGGCGAGTGCGCCCGGCCCTGGTCGCGCCGATCGCGCTCCTCGATCTCGCGCTCGATCGCCGCCACGTCGGCGGCCTCGCCGCGCCCCCGCAGCTCGGCCCAGCGCCGCCGCGCGCGCTCCGCCGCGCTGGCGATCAGGAACACCTTGAACGTCGCCTCGGGCAGCACCACCGTGCCGATGTCGCGCCCCTCCATCACCACCCCACCGCCGGCGCCGAGCTGACGCTGCAGGGCCACCAGGCGCTCGCGCACGCCCGGCACCACCGACACCTTGGAGGCCAGCTGTCCCGCCGCCGCGGTGCGGATCGCCTCCGAGAGGTCGCGGCCCGCGGCCAGGACGTGCACGCCGTCGGCGCGCTCTTCGAAGTCCATGCTGAGCCCATCGCAGAGCGCGACCAGCGCCGGCTCGTCGGCGAGATCGATCCCGGCCTCGGCCGCTAACACGCCGACGACGCGGTACATCGCCCCCGAATCGACGTAGCGCAGGCCGAGCGCCTGCGCGACCCGCCGGCTGACCGTGCTCTTGCCCGCCCCCGCCGGCCCGTCGATCGCAATCACCGGTTTCATCGCCGCGACAGATCGTCCACCACGAAGATCACGAAGGCCACGAAGACGGGACCCCTCGTGTTCTTCGTGTTCTTCGTGTCCTTCGTGGTCTAGGGGATTTCAGTTTGCCGCGCACGCAGTCGCTCCAGCGCATCGAAGAAGCCGGGAAACGTCTTGGCGACGCAGCTGGGGTCCTTGATCGCCACGCCCGGCTGGCGCAGGCCGAGGACGGCAAAGGCCATGGCGATGCGGTGATCGTCGTAAGTCTCGATCGCCGCGCCGCGCAGCGCCGACGGCCAGATGCTCAGCCCATCCGGGCGCTCTTCGACGCGCGCGCCGAGGCGCGCCAGCTCGGTGGCGACGGCGCGCAGCCGGTCGCTCTCCTGCCAGCGCAGGTGGGCGACGTGATGGATGTGCACCGGGCCGCTGGCGAACGGCGCCAGCGCCGCCAGGGTCGGGGCGGTGTCCGAATAGGCATTGAGGTCGGCGTCGACGCCGCGCAACGTCCCCGTCCCCTGCACCTCGACGCCGTCGTCGCGCCAGGACACCCGCGCGCCCATGCGTTCGAGCAGCGCAGCGAAGGCGACATCCCCCTGCAGCGACTGCCGCGTCAGGCCCGGGACGCGCACCCGGCCACCGCTGAGCGCCGCCGCGGCCCAGAAATAATGGGCGCTGGAGGCGTCGGGCTCGACGGCGTAGTGCTGGGCGCGATAGCGCTGCCCGGCGCGAATGCGGAAGGCGCGGTAGTCCTGGCGCTCGACCGTCACGCCCCATTGCGCCATCACCGCCAGGGTGAGATCGACGTACGGTTGCGCGATGACTTCGCCCGCCAGGGCGATGTGCACGTCGCACTCGGCGTACGCCGCGACCTGCAGCAGAGCGGAGAGGAATTGACTCGAGCGCGCCGCATCGAGCCTCGTCCGCCCGCCCGCCAGGCCGCGCGCCAGCGCCAGCACCGGCGGCGCGCCGCTGTCCGCCGCGCACTCGAGGTCGGCGCCGAGCGGGCGCAGCGCCTCGATCAGCTCGCGGATCGGCCGCGCCCGCATGCGCGCCGTGCCGTCGATGCGGTAGATGCCGTGGCCGAGGCAGAGGGCGGCGACGAGGAAGCGCATCGCGGTGCCGGCGTTGCCGACGAACAGCTCGGCCCGCGGCACGGCCCACCGCCCGCCCGTCCCGACCACGATCAGCCGGGCGGCGGTCTCGTCCGCCTGGACCGCGACGCCCAGGGCCGCCAAGGCCTGGGTCATGTAGCGCGTGTCGTCGCTGAACAACACGCCGTCGAGCACCGAGCGTCCCTCGGCCAGCGCCGCCAGCAGCGCGGCGCGGTTGCTGATCGACTTCGAGCCCGGCACGTCGACCACGGCGTCGGGCGGGCGCTCGAGCGGGTGGATCTCGCGCACCGCGCCGCTCACGCGCCGTTGCCTCCGCTGGCGCGTTTGGCCGCCACCGCCGCCTCCAGCAGCGCCGTCAACCCCGCCTCGTCGCGCTCGGCCACGGCGCGGCGCAGGCGCTCGAGCTCGGCGGCGAAGCCGTCCACGGCCCCGCCGACGGCGTCCGCGTTGGCGAGAAAGATGTCGCGCCACAGCTCCACCGAGCTCGCCGCCACACGGGTGGCGTCGCGCCAACTCGGCCCCGCCAGCGCCGACAGGTCGCCGCCGGCGCGCGCCAGGCCCTGCGCCAGCGCGTAGGCGACGACGTGCGGCAGGTGACTGGTCCACGCCAGCGCCGCGTCGTGCGCCGCCGCGCTCATCACCTCGACCCGCGCCCCGACCCCTTCCCACAGCGCCCGCACGCGCGCCAGCGCGCTCGCGTCGGTGCGCGCCGTGGGCGTCAGCACGCAGCGCGCACCGCGGAAGAGATCGGCGCGCGCCGCCGCCGCGCCGGTCTGCTCGCCGCCGGCGATCGGGTGGGCGCCGACGAAGGCATGCGCGGCGGGCAGCACGGCCTCCATCTCCTCGACCACCAGCGCCTTGACGCTGCCGACGTCGGTGAACACCGCCGGCGCCGGGAGGTGCGGCAAGAGCGTCGCCGCCACGGCCGCCGTGCGCCGCACCGGCACCGCCAGGACGACGAGGTCGACCGGGCCGAGCCCGGCGGGGTCCTGGGTGGCGCGGTCGATGCAGCCGCGCTCGAGCCCGACGCGCAGGTTGGCGGCGCTACGGCCGAGGCCGACGGCCTCGCCGATCAGGCCGGCGGCGCGCGCCGCCAAGGCCAACGAGCCGCCGATCAAGCCGACGCCGACGATCGCGGCGCGCTCAAAGCGCATGGCGCCGCCGGTCCTCACCGCACACCCGCGTCAGCGCGTTCACCAGGCGCTCGTTCTCGGCCCGCGTGCCGACCGTCACCCGCACGTGCTCGGGGAAGCCGTACACCGACACCGGGCGCACGATCACGCCCAGGCGCAGCAATGCGTCGTAGAGGCGCGCCGCGTTGCCAACCCGCACCAGGATGAAGTTGGCCCAGCTCGGGACGCACTCCAGGCCGAGGGCGGTGAAGGCCTCGCGCAGGTAGGCCATGCCCTCGCGATTGACCTGGCGCGTGCGCTGCACGTGCTCGTGGTCGTCCAGCGCCGCCAGGGCGGCCACCTGCGCCAGCGTGTTGACGTTGAACGGCGCGCGCAGCCGATTGAGCAGGTCGATGATCGCCGGATGGGCGACGCCGTAGCCGACGCGCAACCCGGCCAGGCCGTAGATCTTCGAGAAGGTGCGCAGCACGATCAGCAGGCGCTCCCCGCCAACATCGTCGAGCGCGTCGGGGTAGCGCGGATCCTCGACGTACTCGGCGTAGGCTTCATCCATCACCACGACGACGTCCGGCGGCACGGCGGCGAGGAACTCCTGCCAGGCGTCGCGAAAGAAGATCGTCCCGGTCGGATTGTTCGGGTTGGCGAGAAAGATCAGGCGCGTGGCCGGGGTGATGGCCTCCGCCATCGCCTCGAGGTCGTGGGTGTAGTTGCGCAGCGGCACGATCAGGCCCTTGCCGCCCTGCGCCTGCACCAGCATGCGGTAGATGACGAAGGCCTGGTCGGCCATCACCGCTTCCTCGCCGGCGTGCAAGAAGGTGCGCACGATCAACTCGATGAGCTCGTTCGAGCCGTTGCCGAAGATGAGCGACTCGGGCGAGACGCGCAGGGCGCGCGCCAGCGCGCGCTTGAGGTGGTAACAGCCGCCGTCGGGGTAGCGGTGCACCTCGGCCACGGCGCCCTGCAGGGCCGCCAGCGCCTTCGGCGAGGGGCCGAGCGGGTTTTCGTTCGAGGCCAGCTTGATCGAGTCGGTCACCCCGTACTCGCGCTCGAGCTCGTCGATCGGTTTGCCCGGCGGATAGGGCTCCAGGCCGTGCAGCCACGGGCGGACGAGGTTCTTGACGTTCATGGCTTCGCTTCCCCCTCCGGCCAGCGCCAGGCCGGATACGAGCCCAGCACCTTGACGAACAAGGCCCGCCGCCGCAGCGCGGCCAGCGCGCCGCGCATGCGCGCTTCATCGACGTGGCCGACGAGATCGATGAAAAACACGTACTCCCAGGCGCGGCCCTTGAGCGGCCGCGACTCGATCGTGCTCAGGTTGATGCGCTGCTGAGCGAACACCTCGAGGACGCGGAACAGCGCCCCGGCCTCGTGCGGCACGGCAAACAGCAGCGAGGTCTTGTCGTCGCCGCTGGGCTTGGCGCGCCGGTCATGGCTGACGACCAGAAAGCGGGTGACGTTGTTGGGCAGGTCCTGGATGCTGGTGGCGAGCAGCTTGAGCCCGTAGCGCGCCGCCGCGGCGCGGCCGGCAATGGCGGCGCTGCCGGGATGCGCGGCGGCGTATTCGGCGGCGGCGGCGTTGCTCGCCACCTCGAGGACCGGCACGCTGCCACAGTGCTGCGCCAACCAGCCTCGGCACTGGGCGAGCGACTGCGGATGCGAGACGATGCGGCGCACGCGCTGCGGCGCGGCGTGGCGCGCCAGCAGGCAGTGGTCGATGCGCAGCAGGACCTCGGCCTTGATGGTCAGCGGCGAGCCGATGAAGCGATCGAGGGTCTGCGCCACCACGCCTTCGCCGGAGTTCTCCACCGGCACCACGCCGTACTCCGCCCGCCCGCGTTCGACTTCGTCGAACACCGCGTCGATCGCCGCCGCCGGCACCAGATCGGGCCCGGAGCCGAACTGTTCGGCCGCGGCCTGCTGGCAGTACGTCCCGGCGGGGCCGAGATAGGCGACGCGCAGCGGCTGCTCGAGCGTGCGGCAGCCGGAGATGATCTCGCGAAAGATCGTCCGCACCGTCTGCGGCCGCAGCGGCCCGCCATTCAGGCGCGCCAGGCGCTGCAGGATGCGCTTCTCGCGCTCCGGGGCGTACTTCGACACCTGGCCGTGCTGGGCCTTGGCGCGCCCGACTTGCACGGCCAGGGTGGCGCGCCGATTGAGCAGCCGGATCAGCCGCTCGTCGATGCGGTCGATCCGCGCCCGCAGCGCTTCGAGAGGACGAGTCTGCGACACGACACAGGCGGTCTAGCAGGGGCGGGCAACTAGCTCCACCCGGGAGAACAGCGTGGCGGGTGGGGGGATTCCTTTGTTGGAGGGGGCGAGAATCAAGAGAAGGCAAAAGGCAAAAGTATCCCGCCGCCCGGCCGAACTTTTGCCTTTTGCCTTTTGCTTTTTGCCTTTTGCCTTTCTCCAAGCGCAGAGGGGGACAGTCCCCCTATTAAGGGGACTGTCCCCTTCACACACAGAGGGGGACAGTCCCCCTAACCAAGGGGACTGTCCCCTTCGACGATCCGCTGCGGCGCCAGCCACGACACGCTCGCATCAGCGCGGAACCAGGTGAGCTGTCGCTTCGCCAGCCGGCGGGTGGCGCGCTGCATGGCGGCCAGCGCCGTGGCCAGGTCGACCTCGCCGCGCAGGTGCGCGCCGAGCTCGCGGTAGCCGATGCTACGCAGGGCCGGCAGGTCGGGCGAGTAGCCGCGCGTCCAGAGGGCGCGGATCTCGTCCAGCAGGCCGGCGTCGAGCATGGCGGCGCAGCGCGCATCGATGGCGGCGTACAAGCGCGCCCGTGCGACGGCGACGCCGATCACCTGCATCGGCAGCTCCTCGGCGCGAAAGGCGTGGCTCGCCTGCCGTTCGCTCAGCCGCTCTCCGGTGAGCTCGAGCACCTCGAGGGCGCGCACCAGGCGCACCTGGTCGTGGGCGTGCACGCGGGCGGCGCTGGCCGGATCGCGCTCCATCAGCTCGGCATGGAGGCTGCCGGGGCACGCCGCTTCGCGCCCCAACAGCGCCGCGCGCAGGCTCGGGTCGCGCGGCGGCCCGGCGCACAGCCCATGGCGCAGCGCCTTGAGATAGAGGCCGGTGCCGCCGACCACCAGGACGCGCTGCCCGCGCCGGCGGATGTCGGCGATGGCGGCCCGCGCCAGGGCGCAATAGCGCGCCGCGTCGAACGGCTGATCGGGATCGACGACATCGAAGAGGTGGTGTGGGCGCGCGGCGCGCTCGGCCGGCGTCGGCTTGGCGCTGCCGATATCGAGGCCGCGATAGACTTGGCGCGAATCGCAGTTGACGATTTCCGCTCCCAGGCGCCCCGCCAGCTCGAGCGCCAGCGCCGTCTTGCCGCTACCGGTCGGACCGACGAGGGCGATCACAGCGGGCGCGGTGGGCATGGCGTGGCACAGAAGGGGACAGGCCCCTTAATTAGGGGGCCTGTCCCCCTCTGGATTCAAGCCGATTTCGGCACGCCATCACGTACGCCGAAACCAGCGCTCCAGATCGTCGCGCGAGAGGACCAGGAAGGCGGGTCGGCCGTGCGGGCAGTTGGTCGACAAGTCGACCTCGTCCATCGCCGCCAGCAACGCCCGCATCTGCGCCGGCCCCATGGTATGGCCGACGCGCACGGCACTGTGGCAGGCGAGACGGGCGAGCACGGCCTCGGCGGCATCGGCGAGGCGGCGGCTGCGGCCGATGTCGACCAGGTCGGTGGCGACGTCGCGCAGCAGCGCCGCCGCATCGCTGTCGCCGAGCAACGCCGGCACGGCGCGTACCGCGAAGGCGTTGCCGCCGTACGGCTCGATCTCGAAGCCGACGCCGTCGAGCGTGTCGATCTGCTCGCCGAGCAGGGCGCCCTCGCGCGGCCCGACCTCGACCACCGCCGGCACCAGGAGTTGCTGGCGCGGCACCAGCCCGCTGGCGTAGGCGGCGCGCAGCCGTTCGAAGGTGACGCGCTCGTGGGCGGCGTGCTGATCGATCAACACCAGTCGGTCGCGCCCCTCACACACCAGATAGCCCTCGAACACCTGTCCGAGCGGGCGCAGGGCGGAGAAGAACCCCTGCGGCTCGCCGCCGGGCGGCGCCTCCGGCAACGGCGCCAGCG
>CAYYWP010000175.1:0-10074 GCA_964475125.1 uncultured Binatia bacterium (SeqCode)
CGATGCGATAAAAGCGCTCGAAGATCCGCCGGCGCTCGCGGCGTGGGATGCCGGGGCCGGTATCGGCCACCGAGAGCGCGACGCGCCCGTTCTCGGCGCGGCACGTGAGCTCGATCTCGCGCGCCTCGCCGCCGTACTTGGCGGCGTTCTGCAACAGGTTGAGCAGCGCCTGGCTCAACATGGCGCGGTCGGCGAGAATCGGCGGCAGGTCCTTCGGCACGCTGGCGGCGAGCGAGACGTGCTCGCGCAAGCGAATCGGCTCGAAGGCGCGCAGGGCCTCGTCGACCACGGCGCCGACCGACTCCGGTTGGCGGTGGTACACCATCGACCCCGCCTCCATGCGGCCGAGGTCGAGCAGGCGGCCGATCATGGTGCTCAGGCGTTCGCTCTCCAGATCGAGCATTTCCAGACACTGCCGGCGCTGCCCGTCGGTGAGTTGGCGCGGCTCGAGCAACGTCTGCGTGAACAGGCGGATACTGGTGAGCGGCGTCTTGAACTCGTGCGAGACCTTGGAGAGAAAATCGAGCTGCAGTTGCGAGAGGTCGGCAGCGCGCTTCAGCGACGCCACCAGCCACACCGCGCCGACCAGCAGGGTGACGCAGAAGGACAGGATGAGAACACCGAGGGTGATGTCGACCGTCTCGCGCTGGAAGACCAGCACCAAGATGCCGACCACCAGCAGCGCCACCAGCGGGATGAGCACGAACAGCGAGCCGAGCCACAGATGGCGGCGGAAGCGCATGGCGGGAATCGTCGCGCCCCCGCCGCCGCGGGTCAAGCACCCGCGAGGGAAAGTGACTGGGCTGCGTGCAAATAGCCGGCACGCCCTCCCACCGATCAGCCCAGTTAGCCTTGATCGGACAGAAGAAATTCAACCCAGAGGCGCGGGGGCTGCAGAGAACGCGGCGCACGAGGGTCGAGCAGGATGCTGAAAAACCCGCCGCTCACCCTTCGACGCGCTCAGGGTGAGCGGCGGGTTTTTCAGCATCCTGCTCGAGAGTGAACCCCAAACCCCATTGACAATGACGATGAGTCAGCGCTCGAACTCATGCGCGCTGCCTCTGCGTACTCTGGGTCTCTGCGTTGAGGTTTTTGTCAGATCGAGGTTAGGGTGCCGAGCGCCTTCACCCATGCCATCGTCGGCGCGGCGCTGACGCCTCTGGCGCCGCGGCCGCTGCGCCGGTTACGGCTCGCGGTCGCATTGGCGGCGGTGGCCGCACTGCCCGATCTCGACGTCGTCGCCTTCCGCTTCGGGATCCCGTACGCGCACCCGCTCGGCCACCGCGGCTTTTCGCACTCGCTGTTGTTCGCCGCCCTGCTCGCCGCGGTGGTGCCGCGCCTCGTGTACCCGGCGGTGCGGCTCGGGACACGCCGCTGGTGGGCCGTGGCAGCTCTCTGCTTCGCCGCCATCGCCTCGCACGGCGTGCTCGACGCCTGCACCGACGGCGGCCTCGGCGTCGGCTTCTTCATCCCCGTCAGCGCGGCGCGGATCTTCTTCCCCTGGCGCCCGCTCACCGTCTCGCCGCTCAGCGTGCACGCCTTCTTCAGCCCGCGTGGGGGGGCGATTCTCGCCAACGAGATCGCCTGGGTGTGGCTGCCAACAGCCGCGGCGCTCGGCGCGCTGCTGGCGCTCCGGTGGTGGAGGAGAACCTGAAGCAGTTCGTGCTGCCCCAACGCCAGGCAGAATTGACCGGTGAGTCCGCGACTCTCTAGGTCGCCCTACGGCCCTTTCGCAGGCCTAAAGACTACCCCTCAATCCCCGTCCGACACCTGAAAGCCCCTCTCTTGGGCAGCTTTTCAGACACTTACAGGGGTCCGACCTGGCCCTTTACTCTTCGCGGCGGCCGCGGTCTGGGCTCTGGGCTGGGCGGGTGGCCGGGCGGCGAGTGGGCATGTCCTTCCCGGGACGGCGGAGTGCCACGATCATCTGCCAGCGTTTTAACGTTTTCGACCACTTACCAGTCGCTACCACCTGCATTGCCCCGTCCTCCCGGTGTCTGCCGTAAGAGAAGGCAAGGTGCATGCCAGGGTCGGCCGCCAACCAGAAGGGTCACCGATCAAGCGCGTCGGACAAGGCTGAACACCCGGACTGTACGCCGGTGAACGACGGCACGGCGCCGCCGTGAGCCGGCACGCGACGCAGAGCGACCTGGCGTCTACTCGGCGGTGACGTAGGCCCCGCTGGCGCCGCCGTCGACCAGGAAGGTGGCGCCGTTGACGTATGACGATTCATCCGAGGCGAGAAAGAGCGCGGCGTTGGCGATCTCTTCGGCCTCGGCCAGGCGGCCCATCGGCAGGTGGACGAGGCGGCGGGCGCGCGCGGCCGGATTGGCGAGCAGCGACTGTAGCAGCGGAGTGTTGACCGGGCCGGGGCAGAGCGCGTTGGCGCGGATGCCGCGGCGGGCGAACTCGACGGCGATCTCACGCGTCAGCGCCAGCACGCCGCCCTTCGAAGCGGTATAGGCGCTCTGCGCCGTCGCCGAGCCCATGACGGCGACGAAGGAAGCGGTGTTGACGATCGACCCGCCGCCGGCGCGCAGCAGTGCCGGGATGCCGTACTTGCAGCCGAAGAAGACGCCCTTGAGGTTGACGGCGATGACGCGTTCGAACACCGCCTCGTCGGTATCGACCACCGAACCGTCTTCGTCCGGAAAGATTCCGGCGTTGTTGAACAGCACGTGCAGGGCGCCGAAGCGCTGCTCGGCGGTGCCGATCATCCCCTCGACATCGGCGGCATTGGCGACGTCGGCCCGGATGAACTCCGCCACCCCGCCGCTGGCGCGGATCTCATCGACCGCGGCGCGGCCGGCTGCCTCCACGGCGTCGGCGACAACCACGCGCGCGCCCTCGGCCGCGAAGCGCCGCGCTGCGGCGCGGCCGATGCCGCTGCCGGCCCCGGTGATCAACGCCACCTTACCAGTCAGACGTCCGGGCATGACTTCCTCCTCTCAGTCCCAAGTTGACGCCAATCCGAAATTCCTTTCACACCACGAAGGACACGAAGAGCACGAAGGGCAAGGGTCTCCGGACCTGCGAGGAGAGCAGAGCAACTCCCGGTTTGTAAACCTGAGAGCAGTCTTTGGACACGGCTACGACGCCGTGGCCTTCGTGGTCTTCGTGCTCTTCGTGGTGAGGGATTTCTTCGCATCGGGACTAACCGCCGGTAGAAAAAGACCGCGCCATGCTCCGACGGGCTCATCCTTCGACGAGCTCCGGAGAACGGGAGATCGCCCGCACCACAGCCGACTGCCAGCCGCCCGCCGGCCTCACCGATCGTCCCCGCCAACCAGGGCGCGGAACAGGCGTGCCTGGACCGGGTCGTCAAGCTGCATTTCCGGGTGCCACTGCACGGCCACGCACCAGGGGTGGCGCACGTGCTCGACCGCTTCGATGACGCCGTCCTCCGCCCAGGCCACCGGGCGCAGGTCGTCGCCGAGCCGGTCGATCGCCTGGTGATGCCACGAGATGACATCGCACGTCGCGCGGCCGAGAACGGCGGCCAGGCGGCTGGCGGGATCGATGCGTACCGGATGCGTCGCCGGCCGGCGCTCGGGCAACCGGTGGTCGACGGCGTCGCCGATCGTATCCGGCAGATGGGTGTGCAGGGTACCGCCGCAGGCGACATTCAACACCTGCAGGCCGCGGCAGATGCAGAGAATCGGCACGCGGGTGTCGGTCAAGGCGGCGCGTGCCAAGGCGAACTCGAACGCGTCGCGCTCTTCGCTGACCGAGTAGACGGTCTCGTGATCACTGCCGCCGTACGCCTTGGGATCGATGTCCCCGCCGCCCGAGATGATCAGCGCGCTGAGCGGTTCGAGCAGCTTGCCAGGATCGGGCTCGCCGACGGGCAGGACGATCGGCACGGCGCCGGCGGCGCGCACCGCGTCGACGTAGCCGGTCGGCAGCGAGAACGACAGCACGGTCTTGCCGCTGCGCGCGTAGGACGAGATGCCGACCAGCCGCAGGCCGTGGGCGTCGAGCACACGCCGCGGGGCGCTGCGGTCCATCGTCCACCCGTCGCTCATGCCCGCTCGAGATAGCGCCGGCGCTCCCAGGTGGTCACCGTTTCGTCGAACTTGCGCTGCTCGGTACGGGCGAAGTGCACCAGGTGCTCGACCACCTCGGCACCGAAGGCATCGCGAAACAGCGCCGAGGCCTCGAACTCGGCGATCGCCTCCGGCAACGTGGCGGGGACGCGCGGCAGGTCGCGGCTGGCGTAGGCGTCGCCATCGAAGCGCGGCGGCGGTTCGAGGCGCTGGGCCAGCCCGTCGAGGCCGGCGGCGAGCGTGGCGGCGAAGGCGAGGTAGGGATTGGCATCGGCGCCGGGGATGCGGCACTCGACGCGCAACGACGGCCCGTGCCCGACGATGCGGAACCCGGCGGTGCGATTGTCGTACGCCCAGGCGATCGCCGTGGGCGCGAACGAGCCGGCGCGAAAGCGCTTGTAGGAGTTGACGTACGGCGCGAACAGCAACGCGCAGGCGCGGGCGTGGTGCATCAACCCACCGAGCCACCAGCGGCACAGATCCGGGAGCTCTCCGGGCCGCGCCGCCGGGGCATCGAAGGCGGCGCGCGCGCCGCCGTCCGCCCACAGGCTCGAATGCAGATGCATCGAGCTGCCGGCGAGCTGCTCGTCCAGCTTGGCCATGAAGGTCAGCGCCAGCCCTTGCTGGATGGCGATCTCCTTCGCCGCCTGTTTGTAGATCACGTGCCGATCGGCCATCTCGAGAAGGCCGGTGTACTGCAGGTTCAGCTCGTGCTGGCCGGGTCCCCACTCGCCCTTCGACGACTCGACCGGCACGCCCGAGGCGGCCACCAGGCGGCGGATTGCCCCGACCAGCGGTTCGACCTTGAAGCCCTGCAGGGTGTGGTAGTCCTCGATGTACCACCCAGCGGTAGCCAGCTTATCGAAGCCCTTGGCGTGCGCGCTCTCAAAGGTCTCGCGCAAGACGAAGAACTCCAGCTCCGAGGCGCCCATGGGCATGTAGCCAGCCGCCGCCGCGCGCTCGATCTGGCGGCGCAAGATGGTGCGCGGGGCGACGCTGACCGGTGCATCACCGGGCTCGCTGCGGACGTCGCACAGCACCAGCGCCGTGCGCTCGAGCCAGGCGGCGCGCCGCAAGGTGGCGAGGTCTGGGACACAGCGCACGTCGCCGTAGCCCTTTTCCCACGAGGTGAAGCGGTAGCCCGGCACCGGATCCATCTCCATGTCGCAGGCCAGCAGGTAGTCGCAGGCGTGCATGCCGTGCGCCAGCACCTGAGCGCAGAAGAAGCCGGCGTCGTAGCGCTTGCCGACCAACCGGCCGTACAGGTCGGGGAAGACGACCAGGACCGTATCGACCTGCCCCGCCCCGACCTGGTCGCGCAGCTCGGCCTCAGTCAATAGACCGGGAACTCGCCCGCCTGGCATGCACCCCGGCGTAGCACGAACCGCGCGAGCCGAGAATCGCAGCGCGGATGAAGACGCGCCGCCGGCGCCTGAGCGGTGGTGGGCGAACATAGGCTTCAATCCCTACCCTTTCCAGAGCGTCGGCACCGCGTACGCCGCGATGAGGGCGTCGTGTGTCACGATGGCCAGGCCCTCGTGCAGGGCTTGTGCGACGAGGTTGTTGCGGCAATTCGTCATCGCGTCGGGTCGCGCCAAACGCGCCGGTCAGCTCGTCAGGTCGCGCACCAGGACGGCTTCGAAGGCGGCCAGATCCTCGTAGAGAGTGGCGCGAAAGGCCTGCGGGAGCGGCGCGCCGCTGCCGAGGCTCGCCAGCAGCTCGCGCAGGCGGCGGGCGCCGTGCTGATCGACGAGCGCCCGCACGGCGAGATAGCTTTGCGCGTAGGCGACCGGCACGCGTTCCGTCGGCAGGCGGGTGAAGGGCCCTGCCAGTTGATCCAGGCGGAAGAGCTCGTGGCCGGCGATGGCCTGCCGCGCCCAGGCGGCGCGCTCGCCCTCGTGGTCCTCCTCGCCCCAGATCGCCACGCCCTCGTTCAGCCAGACCGGGCAGCGCGTGCGGCAGAGCTGGTGGACGAGGACATGCCCGTACTCATGGCGCAGCGTGCGTTGCAGGATGGCGTGGTCCTGGGCGATCAGTCCGCCCACCGGCAACTTGATGCGGCCGTCGTACACGCCCGCCGTCCAACTCGGCGTTTGCGTCACGTCGTGAAAGTCTTCGCTGGGATAGAGCACGGCCGGCACGCGTTCGTCGGGATAGACGTCGAGCTTGTTGCCGACGTGGAAGTACGCCTCCTCCAGGCCGCGCGACACCAACTCGGCCGCCACTTGCTGGTCGCGCTCGCCGCCGGCGAAGCTGATGGTGAAGTGCGCGCTGCGCGTCTCGTCGAACTCCCATTCGGCGTCGAGCTCGCGCTCCAGGCGCGCGAGCAAGTTGTCGAAGTCCGCTCCGCCGGCGCCGGCGTCGCGCGCGCCGTGCAGCGCTTCCACCGCCGCAGCGCGATCGCCGAGCTGCCGGTGCGCCTCGGCGAGCGCGGTCAAGGTCGTACGGTCACTGACCCCGAGCGCGCCGGCCTGTTCGAGGGCCTGGCGCCCGCCGCGCCAATCCCCCTGGCGCACGCGGGCGATGCCGAGCACGCCCAAGACGGCGCCGTTCTGGCCCAATGCCAGGGCCTCTTCGAGCAGTCGTACGGCGTCGTCGAGACGGCCGGCGTTGATCTCCGCCACGGCCCAGTTGCGCAACACCGTCTGCAGGTTGCGCTGCAGGGCCGGCTGGTCGGGGGCTTCGCGCAGGGCGCCGCGCAGGCGCTCGGCGGCGGCGGCGAACTCGCCCGTGGCATTCAGCGCCACCGCCTCGTCGTTGAGCTGCTGCAAGCCGCTCGGCGCACTGTCCGCCACCTCCCCCTCGAGGGCAGACGGAGGGCGCGGCGGTAACGCGGGCGGGGGTGGCACCCAGCGGCTCAGCACCACCCCGACCAGACCTAGGCTGGCAACGCCGATGAGCCACCGACTGCGGCGCGCCGGCGGTGGCGGCGGCGGCGGGCTCGGAGCGAGCGGCACGGACACCTCGACGGCTTTGGCGCCCGGCGCTTCCGCGCTCGGGATCAAGCGCGCATGCGCTCCGCAATCGCGCAAGGTACCGAGCAGCGCCAGGCCTTGTGCGTGCGGCAGGCGAACCGCCAGTCGGTGCGGGAAGGGCGTGTCGACGGCAATGGTCCCGACGGCCGACAGCTCGGGGCGCGTTCGCAGCAGCGCCAGGGCGCGCGCCTGCGCCAGGTCGTTGCGAAAGCCGAGCAGCTCGAGATCGAACAACGACTCGCCAGGCATGTTCAAGCCAGCCTATCAGAGGTTCGGGCTTTTCGCCGCCCAGAAACGATTCCGCCACCTCGCCTACGCTCTGCTGCGGACGAAGCGGGCGTAGAAGATCACGCCGCTGGCGCCGACGGCCAGCGCGACGCCCGACTCCAGTGGGCGGCCGCGCACGAGGTTGACGGCAATCGCGGCGTTGGCCAGCAGGTACAGCGCCGGCACGAGGGGGTAGCCCCAGGCCCGGTACGGGCGCGCGTGGTGCGGCCGGCGCCAGCGCAGGACATAGAGGGCCGAAGTGTCCGCCATCGTCGCCACCAGGATGGCGAAGGTGGTGTAGTCGAGCACGCTCGGAAAGGTGCGCAGCAGGGTGATCAGCAAGATGGCCGTGAGCGCTTGAACGACGACGGCGACGTGTGGCGTCTCGTGGGCGGCGTGCACGCGGTCGACGCCGCGGAAGAACAGGCCATCGAGGGCCATCGCGTAGGCGATGCGCGGGCCGACCAGGATGGTCGCGTTCAGGCAGCTCACCGCCGAGACCAGAATCAGCGCCGCGCCGATG
The DNA here is from genome assembly GCA_964475125.1 of uncultured Binatia bacterium (SeqCode). Classification (GTDB taxonomy): domain Bacteria; phylum Desulfobacterota; class Binatia; order HRBIN30; family CADEER01; genus CAYYWP01. The sequence goes on from CAYYWP010000175.1 coordinate 7,812, forward strand.
GCCCCGCCGGCTTCGCCAAAGAGGGCGCGGGCCGTCGCCTCACCGACGCGGGGGTTGCCGCGCAGCTGATCGATCGGCAGCGCGTACAGATAGGCGAGGTTGAGGATGAAATAGACCGCCGTACAGATCCCCAGGCCGACGAACAGCGAGCGCGGGATATTGCGATGCGGATCCTCGATCTCGCTGGCGACGTAGACGCAGGCGTTCCAGCCCAGATAGCAGAACAAGACCGGCGAGAGCGCCAGCCCGAAGGCGGTCCACGACAGGGGCGCATCGGCGGGCAGCACGGGGGCGAAGTGGGCGACGTCGCCGCGTCCGAGCAGCGGACCGAGCGCCACCAGGGCGACGATGGCGGCGAGCTTGAGCAGAGTGCTGGCGTTGTTGGTGCGCGCCCCGGCGCGCACGCCGAGGTAGTTGATCCACGACGCGACCACCGTCACCAGCACGGCCACCGCCGTGCGCTGCAGGGGGCCGAGCGGGACGAAGTAGGCGAGGCTTTCGGCAAACCCCACCGCCAGGGTGGCCACCGTACCGGCGTAGATGGCGAAGAACGTCAACCAGCCGGCCAGAAAGCCGGCAAGCGGATGATAGGCCTCGCGCAGATAGACGTAGTCACCGCCCGCGTGCGGATACATCGACCCCAGCTCGGCGTTCGCCAGGGCTCCGGCCAGCGACAGGATGCCGCCGAGGATCCACACGGCGGCGATCAACCCCGGGGCGGGCAGGGTGTCGGCGATGAAACCCGGCGTGAGGAAGATGCCGACCCCGATCACCGATGCCACCACCAGCATCGCCGCATCGAACAGCGACAGCTGGCGGCGCAACCGATCGTGCGGGTGGCGCGAGGGCTCGCCCGGGACAGCCGGGGCGGCGCGCGAGGGTGTGGAGATCTCCACCGTTCAGCCTAAAGTTGATCTGACAGAAACCTCAACGCAGAGATCACCGAGTACCCAGAGGGCACAGCGGCAGCCTGCATGAGTTCGAGGGCGGACTCATCGTCGTCGTCGATCGGGTGTGGGATTGACTCGCTCGACCCTCGTCCTCTGCGACCTCCGCGCCGCCGTGTTGAAGATCTGCCGCCCGCTCAGTGCGTGATCTTCGGCAGGTCGCTCGCTTCCTCGATGACGCCGAAGCTGTCCTCGTAGCGGCGCAGGTTCTCCTGCAGGGCGCGCAGGATGCGCTTGGCGTGCTCGGGCGAGGTGATGACGCGGGCGCGCAGGGCCGCCACCGAACGCCCCTGGGGCAGCTGTTGCGGCTGCAGGAAGAGGAAGTCGAGCACGAACTCCTCCTTGCGGTGGCTGATCATCATCAGGTTGGAGTAGACGCCGGTCGCCTGATGGGGATCGATCTGAAGCTCGATCTGCTGCTGCGATTGATCGTCGGCCATGGGCGACCTGTCCCACAAGCAACCCTCGGTGCGCAACTCCGATCCTCCCTCGCCGCTCACCCCGAGGTGCCGCCGCACGCGCCGCGGATCGAGGGGCGGGCCGCCCTCGACACGGGCGCCACGCGCCATGCTCGGGCCGATCGAGGTCAGGAGGCCGTTTCGGCGTGGCGAGCCGTCAGGGCGCGCCACCGCGGCGGGTCACGTCGTTGACTTCACCCCCCCTGCATGGTTGCTTCGCCCGTTCCGAGGTCAGGTGGAGCGCGCCGGCAGGAAGCCCGGGATGGGGGAGAAACGACGTGCCGTCGGGTCGAAGCGCGCGCGCCCCGCGGGACCCGTAGAGCAGACGACCAGGAGCCCGCACATGGGGTTGGAAGAAACGCTCGATGAGCTGAAGCGGCGCCACGCCGAAGCCGAGCTCGGCGGGGGCGAAGCGCGTCGGGCCAAGCAGCATCAGGCGGGCAAGATGACCGCCCGCGAGCGGGTCATCGCCCTGCTCGATCCCGGCACCTTCGTCGAGCTGGACAAGTTCAAGACCCACCGTTGCACCGACTTCGGCATGGGCGAGAAGACCATTTTCGGCGACGGCGTGGTGACGGGCTACGGCAAGATCAACGGCCGCCACGTCGCCGTGTTCTCCCAGGACTTCACCGTCTTCGGCGGCTCGCTCGGCGAGGCGTTCGCGCAGAAGGTCTGCAAGGTGATGGATTTCGCCGTGCGCCAGGGCTACCCGGTGATCGGGCTGAACGACTCCGGCGGGGCGCGCATCCAGGAGGGCGTGCAGAGCCTCGCCGGCTACGCCGACATCTTCCTGCGCAATGTCGTCGCCTCCGGCGTGGTGCCGCAGATCTCCGCCATCATGGGCCCCTGCGCCGGCGG
>CAYYWP010000176.1:0-10006 GCA_964475125.1 uncultured Binatia bacterium (SeqCode)
GGGGTAAAACCCGTGGGGGTTCAAGTCCCCCCTTTCGCATTCCGAGGGCCAGCAGGTGCCCTTTCCCCCACACGTGGGAACTGGTGTCAGTCCTGGTGACGCTGTGAGCATTGCGACGGGACGTCTCGCTCTAACCGGATGCTGAGAAACCCGCCGCTCACCCTTCGATGAGCTCAGGGCATGTCCTGAGCTCGCCGAAGGGTGAGCGGTAGGGTGCCATGAAATCGAGGCGCGGTTCCGCTCTCCTGAGCCAGTCGAAGGATGAGCGCGGCCTCTTTCGACGGGCTGCTCTGCCCAGGGAAACAGCGCGGAGAATCGCCTTCGTCATGTGGTCATCCTCCGTGTTGCGCCGCGTGCGCAGGCGGGCGGGACCCGATCGTCGCGGCACGCCGGCCGTGCAACCACTCGATCCATTGATCGATACCCTCGCCGGTCTCGGCCGACACCGCGATCCAGCTCGGCGCCGGCATTACCCGGGCGAGGGCGTCGGCGAAGGCATCGACGCGTACGCGCGGGAGATACGGGAGCAGATCCGTCTTGGTGAGCAGCACGAGATCCGCCTTGCCGAACATGACGGGGTACTTGAGCGGCTTGTCCTCGCCCTCGGTGACGGCCAGCGCCACCACCTGCGCTGCGGCGCCGACGTCGTAGACCGCGGGGCAGACGAGGTTGCCCACGTTCTCGACGAACAGCACGTCGAGGTCGTGAAGCGCCGGTTCGTGCAGCGCGTGATGCACCAGTGCAGCGTCGAGGTGACACGCCGTGCCGGTGGTGATTGCCACCGCCGGCACGCCGGCGGCGCGCAGCCGGGCCGCGTCGTGGTCGGTCGCGAGGTCGCCCGTGATCGCGCCGAGGCACAGCTCGCCGGCGGCGCGCGCGGTCGCTTCGAGGATCGCGGTCTTGCCCGCGCCGGGGGAGCCCATGAGGTTCACCGCGAGCACGCCCCGCCCGGCCAGGTGTGCGCGGTTGTGCTCGGCCTGCCGATCGTTGCCGGCGAGCAAGCTGGCGTGCACGTCGACGGGCACGACGGTCTGGGCGCCGCATCCACAGTCCTGGCACATCAGGGCACCTCCATCTCGATTTGCTCGAGCACGATCTCGTCCGCGGCGGCGAGGTTGGTGCGGTTGCGGCAGCGGGGGCACGCGAGCGGTCCGTCCGCCGGCACGTCGACCTCGCAGTGCGGACAGCGCCACCGGGCCGTGCCCGTCACCAGGTCGAGCCGGGCCTCGGCGCACGCGGTGCCGGCCCGGAACATCTCGTAGGCCGACGCGAGTAGCGCGGGCTCGACCCCCGAGAGCGCGCCCAGCCGCACGCGCAGCCGATGCACCCGGGTGGCGCCTCGCGCGCGGACCTCGTCGCGCACGCGGGCGAGCAGCGAGTCGACGATGCTCCACTCGTGCATGCGTCAGCCCCGCCCGAAGCGGGCCGGCCGCTTCTCGATGAATGCCTCGAGCCCTTCGGCGAACTCGGGCCCGTCGGCCGCCCGCACCAGCTCCTCCAGCTCGCGATCCAGATGCTGATCGAGCCGGTCCATGCCGGCGGCGGCATTGAGCAGCGCCTTGGTCTTCGCAAACGCGGCGGTCGGCCCAGCCGCGAGCCGGCGGGCAAGCGCGCCGATCTCCTCCTCGAATCGGGCGGTGGGGTGCACCACCGAGACGAGTCCGATCGCCAGCGCCTGCTCGGCGTCGAGCCGGGGGTTGAGCAGCACCATGTCGAGCGCCCGCCGGAGCCCGAGGAGGCGCGGCAGCAGGAAGGTGGCACTCTCTGCGCCGGTGAGGCCGCTCTTCGGGTACGCCCACTCGAAGCTCGCGCGCCGCGAGCAGACGACGAGGTCGCACGCCATCGCCAGCCCGAAGCCGCCCGCCGCGGCCGGGCCGTCGACCGCCGCGATCACGGGCTTGGCCGCGCGGCGCAGCTCGGAGATGGTCGCATGAAGATACTCGAGGATCTGGCGCATGATCTCGCCGCGCCCGCGCACGATCGCTGTTCCTTCCGGCGCGAGATAGGCCAGGTCCGCGTCGTCGCCACCGGCGCGCACGTAGCGCAGGTCGGCGCCGCTGCAGAAGGCGCCGCCCGCTCCTGCGAGCACGACGACGCGAACGGCTTCGTCGCGCGCCAGCCGCAGCGCGGCGCGCCGGAGATCGCGCGCCGTCGCGACGTCGAGCGCATTCAGCCGTTCGCGCCGATCGATGACGATCGTGCCGATGGCGTCGGCGACGCGCGTGTGGATGTTGCCGGCGGTGGTCAGCATATGCGCGGCAGCGGCTCCCCCTCCGGTTCGGTGACGAGACGGCGGCCGAAGCCCGTGTCGAGGACGACGCGGCCCGCGGGCTCGGCCACGCAGGTGCCGATGCAGGCCGCGCCGCGACCGAGCGGATGGGCGCGCAGCGCCGCGATGACAGCGTCGAGCGCCTCGGGCCTGACGGCGGCAACCAGCTTGCCTTCATTGGCGACGTGGAGCGGGTCGATACCGGTCAGCTCGGAGGCCGCCCGCACGGCCTCGCCGACCGGGAGAGCGGCCTCGTCGAGCACGATCCCGACCCCGCCCTTCGACGCCATCTCGGCGAGCGCGCTTGCCAAACCGCCGCGCGTCGGGTCCTTGAGCGCCGTCACGCCGGTCCGGCCAGCCTCGAGCGCCGCCTCGACGAGGCCGTTCAGCGGCGCCACGTCGGAGCGGAGATCGCCCTCGAGGGCGAGGCCGTGACGGGCGGACAGCACCGCGAATCCGTGATCGCCGATGGTGCCGCTGATGACGATCCGATGGCCAGGTCGGCACCCCGCGTCCGTCACGACCCGGTCGGTGAACGCCACGCCAGTCGTGTTGATGACGATGCCGTCGATCTCACCACGTCCCATCACCTTCGTGTCGCCGGTCAGGACGGATGCACCCGCCTCGCGACACGTCGCCGCCATCGAGGCCACGATGCGCTCCAGATCGGCGCGCAGGAATCCCTCCTCGATGATCATGGCGCAGGTGAGGCCGGCTGCCTGCGTGGCGCCCATCATCGCCAGATCGTTCACCGTTCCAGCCACGGCCAGCCGCCCGATGTCGCCGCCGGGAAAGACAATCGGGTGGATCACGTGCGAGTCCGTCGTCACCACCAGCCAGCCGTCGCCGAGGCGGATTGCCGCGCCGTCGTCCATGGCCGCCAGCCCGACGCCGCCGCCAGCCGCGTCAGGCCCGGGCAGGCCGTTACCGAGGTAGGGCGCGGCCAGCACCTGTTCGATCAGCGCTCGCATGGCGCCTCCGCCGGCACCGTGGCGCATCGTGACGCGCGGCTCACGCATGGCGCGCTCCCGCGAACGGTCTTCCGAGGTCGAGATGACCGCCGTATTGGTGCCAGATGCGGCAGGTGCCTTCGCTGCTCACCATGCAGGCGCCCACCGGCGCGGCGGGCGAACAGTCGCGGCCGAACAGCGTGCAGTCGGTCGGTCGCGCGAGCCCGGCCATGATGTCGCCGCACCGGCAGTGCTGAATGAGCGCCGGCGGCGCGTCCTCCCACAGGCGGGCCGCGTCGATCGCAAAGCGGCGCCGCGCGTCGCGATGCGCCCACGCGTCGCGCAGCCGGAGATTGCCGCTCGGGACGTGCGCGATGCCGCGCCAGCAGCCACCGATCGGGCGGAAAACGCGCCAGAGCAGATCCTGCGCCCGCCGGTTGCCCGCGCGGGTGACGCAGCGGGGATACGCGTTCTCGACGCGTGCCTCGCCGTCGCGCACCAGTTCGAGCAGGCGGACGAGGCCCGCCATCACGTCGAGGGGCTCGAAGCCCGCGACCACCACCGGCAGCCCGTGGCGGGCGATGAAGGGCTCGAAAACGCCCCATCCCGTGATGGTCGCCGCGTGGCCGGCGGCGAGGAACCCCTCGATGCGACAGCCGGGCATCTCCGCGACGATCTCCATCACCGGCGGGATATACTTGTGGGCCGAGAGCACGGAGAAGTTGGCCGGCGGCTCGGCGACGAGCGCCGCGGCGGTGGCGACCGCCGTGGTCTCGAAGCCGGTGGCGAAGAAGACGATCGGCTCCTCGGTGCGCCTCGCCAGCTCCACCGCCTCGCCGACGCCGTAGACGACGTCCACGCGCGCGCCCTCGCTCTGCGCGTCGCCGAGCGACAGCGACGTCCCGCGCACTTTCAGCATGTCGCCGTAGGTGGCGACGCGGACGCCGTCGAGCGCCAGGGCGACGGCCTCGTCGACCTCCGGCGGGTCCGTGATGCAGACCGGACATCCGGGGCCCATGACGACGTCGAGCCCGGGCGGGAATGCCGCGCGCAGCCCGAAGCGTGCGATCGCCTGCTCGTGGCTGCCGCAGACGTGCATCAGCGACACCGGAGCGCGGCCGATTTCCGCCACCAGGGTGTGGAGTCGCTGCGCGAGTCGGCGGCCGAGCGCCGGGTCGCGAAACTGCATCGTCCGCTCGGCGCTACCGTCGATCACGATCGTCCTCTCCGCCGGCGGCGAGCTCCGCCCGCACGTCGCCCGCCATGAGGTCGGCATCCTCGGCTGCGAGCAGCGTCTCATAGAGCGCGAGCGTCTCTTCGGCCTGCTCCGCCGGAATGCGGCGGATCGCGAACCCGACGTGATTGAGCACGTAGTCGCCGGGCGCGACCGGCTCGTCGACGACGTCGAGGCGCACGACCTTGCGGACGCCCCAGAAGTCCACCGTCGCCTCGTCGCCGTCGACGGTGAGTACCTTGCCGGGCACGCCTAGGCACATGCGCGCACCCGCGCATCGGCGACCAGCACCTGGCCGAGCGCCAAACCGCCGTCGCCGGGCGGCACGTCGCGGTGGCGACGGACCTCGAGATGCAACGCCAGCGCTCGCCCGACGCCGGCGACGAGCCATGGGTTCTGGAAGCAGCCGCCCGTCAGCACGACGGGGAGCTCTCCGTACCGTGCGGCCGCGGCGCGCACGATCGCCGCGGTCGCCGCGGCCACGCCGCGATGGAACCGGGCCGAGACGCGCGCGGGAGCATCGCCGCGCGCGAGCTCCGCGACCGCGTCGCGGAGCGCCGGTCGCGGGTCAACCTCCCACGGCGCGGCATCGAAGTCGATGGCGAACGGCAGGGCACCGCCGTCGGTGCCCTCGACTGCATTGCTCCATGCCATCGCCACCTCGCCCTCGAAGCGGCTCGTCGGCATCGCGAGACCGAGTGCGCCGAACACATCGAACCACCGCCCGACCCCACGGGCGAGCGGCGTCGCGATGCCGGCGTCGCCGAGGCGCCGCACGGCCTCTCGGCGGTGCTCCGGTACGGCGTCGAAGAGCCGCAGCGCACCGAGCGGCGGATCGCCGTCGAACGCGTCGTCGAGCGCCGCCAGCGCGATCCGCCACACCTCGTGGATGGCTCGCTCGCCGCCCGGCAGGCGCACCGCACGCCAGGTCGCGATCCGATCGAAGCCGCCGAGGTCGGCGAGGAGCAGCTCACCGCCCCAGAGCGTGCCGTCCGGGCCCCAGCCCGTGCCGTCGTACACGACGCCGAGCACGGGACCGAGGAGTCCGTGCTCGGCCATCGCGCTGGCGACGTGGGCATGATGGTGCTGCACGCCGATCACGTGCGCCGCCGCCCGCGCGCGGGCGAAAGCGGTCGAGCGGAATTCCGGATGCAGGTCGTGCGCGATCACCTCGGCGCGAACGCCGACGAATCGCTGCAATCGGTCCGCCGCCGACTCGAGCCCCTCCAGCGCTTCGACGACGTCGAGGTCGCCCACGTGCGGACCCGGGTACGCGAGATCGCCGACCGCGAGGCAGACGGCGTTCTTCAAGTCGCCCCCGCAGCCGAGCACCGGGCGGACGACGGGACGCGCCAGCCGGACGGGCCGCGGCACCCACCCGCGGCTGCGCCGGAGCACCACGGGCGCCCCGTCGATCACGCGCGCGACCGAATCCTCGCACGGACCGACGATCTCCCGCTCGTGGGTGAGCAGCAAGTCCGCGACGCCGTCGAGCCGGGTGCGCACCTCGGCGTCGCGGTAGGCGATCGGCTCGCCTGCCTGATTCGCCGACGTCATGACGAGTGGGCGCTCGACGCCGGCGAGCAGCAGGTGGTGGAGGGGCGTGTAGGCGAGCAGCACGCCGACGAGCGGGCTTCCGGGCGCGACGCCGCCGGCCAGCCACCCGTCGAGGCGACGCCGCAGCAGCACGATCGGCGCGGCTGGCGAGGCGAGCAGGCGGCGCTCGGCGTCGTCGACATCGGCGAGCCGCTCGGCGTCGGCGAGGGTGCGCACCATGACGGCGAAGGGTTTGGCGTCGCGCCGCTTGCGGGCGCGCAGCCGGGCGACGGCTTCCTCGGCGGTCGCGTCGCAGGCGAGGTGAAAGCCTCCGAGTCCCTTCACCGCCACGATGCCCCCACTCGACAGCACCGCTGCGGCTGCGGCGAGCGGGTCGCCCTCGATCGTCGCACCGGCCGTTGTCTCGGCTCGCAGGCGGGGCCCGCATGCGGGGCACGCGTTCGGCTGCGCGTGGAAGCGACGATCGGTCGGCGACTCGTACTCGCGACGGCAGCGCTCGCACATCCGAAACGCCGCCATGGTCGTCGCGGCGCGATCGTAGGGCACGTCGAGCGCGATCGTGAAGCGCGGCCCGCAGTGGGTGCAGTTCGTGAACGGATAACGGAATCGGCAATCGGCGGGATCGCCGGCCTCGGCGAGACAGGCGGCGCAGGTCGCCAGGTCGGGCGGAATGGCGAGCCGGCGCTCGCCGGCGTCCTCGCTCGCCGCCACCGAGAAGTCGCCGGGCGCGGCCGCCTCGGCGGGCCGCCAGGTGAGCTGCGCGACCTCTGCGCCGGGCGGCGGGTCGCACCGCAGCCGCGCCGTGAAGTCATCCAGCATCGCGGCGGGGCCGAAGGCCTCGACGGTCACCCCCGCCGCGTCGTTGCGCACCCGCCCGGCCACGCCGAGCTCGCGTGCCAATCGGACCACCCAGGGGCGAAATCCGATCCCCTGGACGGTGCCCCGAATCTCGATCCGCCGCCCGGCCGAGCTCACGAGGAGGCCTCCCCGAGCGACAGGACGTGGGCGACGAGGTCCCAGATCTGGTGCTCTTCGAGGCCGACCCAGGCCGGCATGCCGCTGGCGGGAATCCCGTCGCGGATCACGGCGAAAACCTGTGCCGGCGTGGCACGCCTCCGCCAGGCCGGATCGCGAAGATCCCGCGGCGGGCGCGGAAAGCCGCTCTGGCGCGGTCCGTGTCCGTCACCCTCCTGGCCGTGGCACAGCGCGCAGTTCTCGGCGAACAGCACGGCGCCGCGGGCGCGTGCGTCCGGATCGGCGAGGCGCGCCACGGGCATCTCGCCCGCCCGATGTCGCGCCGAGGCGTCGCGATCCGCACCGTCACAACCCGAGAATGCGATCCAGGTCCCGATCAGCACCGCCATGGCGGCTTTCATGATGCTGGCGTGGCACGAGCGGCGATCCGAGCCGCGCGGCTTCCGCGACGATTGCGGCGATCAGAGAAGGCAGCGCCCCCTCGACCGCAGGCGAGCGGCCAAGTCCCAGCTCGATCGTCTCCGGTACGATGCCGAGGAGCACGAGTCGTCCGGGCATCCGCCCGCGCCACGCGAGGGCGTCGAGCAGATCGGCCACGCCGATCTGGTGAACCGAGAGCCGCTGGCGCGCCGCCGGTGGGACATCGGCGTCCGTCAGTCGCACGAGCGTGCCGGGCGCGGCATCGGCGCGAACGGCGTCGACGAGGATCAGGGCATCGGCGCTCTCGACCAGCGGCAGAAGCGAGAGGCCGAGGGTGCCTCCGTCGACCGCCCGCACCCCCGGCGGGCAGCGCCAGCGGCGATCGAGCCGCGCCAGCGCCGCCGCGCCGAGGCCGTCGTCGCCGCAGAGGACGTTGCCCAACCCGAGGATCAAGAGGTCCATGCGCTCACTCATCGAGATCGTCCGCCCGTTGCGGCTGGAAGCGGTGGGCCGAGTGCGCGAGGTCGTCGCGCGGCACGAATTTGTAGCCGGAGAAGATCGAATCGATCGTCGCGTTCTCCTCGACCGTCGACATCAGAACCGCACTAGAGACGTGGTGCACGGCGAAGCCGATCAGCAGCCACATGACGACGTGGTGGGTCCAACGCACCGTCTGCAACCCACCGAGCCACGGGGCGAGGGCGGCGAAGACGCGCAATGGGGAATCGACGTGGGCGCTGGTCCCGTACATCGCGAGGCCAGTGAGAATCTGCAGCGCGCAGAGCCCGAACACCAGCGTGTAGGCGAGCCCCGCCAGCGGGTTGTGCCCGACCATGCCGGGCGGCTTGCGGGCCAGGAACAGGTAGAACTTGAGCGTCGCCCACAGCCCGTGAAGCCGCCGGGACCGCACCGGGATGAACTTGTCCCAGCGCGCGTACCTGTTCCCGGCGAACATCCAGAGGAGGCGGGCGCCGACCGCGAGCGTGAAGACGATCGCGGCGTAGGAGTGGACGACCTTGATCGTCCCCATGACGAACTGCTCGCCGGCGGGACCGCTCACGGCGATGAATGGCGTGCCGATGTAGAAGCCCGTCGCCGCGAGTACGAGGAGTGAGCCGGCGATCAGCCAGTGTGTGATCCGCACCGGCAGCTGCCACACATAGACCCGGGTGAGATCCCGGTCGCCGCGGGCGACGGCAAGATCCGCGCCCGTCGTGATGGCGGGGGCGCTCATGCGACCCTCACGCGTGCCAGCTCGCGACGCGCCGGGTCGACGACGTGCACCCCGCACGCCATGCACGGATCGAAGGAGTGGATTGTGCGGAGGATCTCAAGCGGCTGGCTCGGGTCGGCGACCGGGGTGCCGATGAGGGCTTCCTCGTAGGGCCCGCGCAACCCACCGGCGTCGCGCGGCCCGGCGTTCCAGGTGCTCGGCACGATGCACTGATAGTTCGCGATGGCGCCATCGCGGATGTGCACCCAGTGCCCGAGCGCGCCGCGCGGCGCCTCGTGGAAGCCGGCGCCCGTGCACTCGCGCGGCCAACTCGCCGGTTCCCACTTCGCATTGTCATGGATGCGCAAATCGCCGCGCGCCATGTTGTCGCCGAGCGCGACCAGCCAGTCGCCTATCTTCTCGGCCAGGAGCTGTGTCTCGATGCCGCGGGCGGCGACCCGGCCGAGGGTGGAGAAGAGCGCGTCGGGGCCGACACCGAGCGCACCGAGCACGCCGCCCACCAGCTCGCGGACCCGGGCATGGCCGCGCCCGTAGGCGACCAGCATGCGCGCGAGCGGCCCCACCTCCATCGGCTCGCCGCCGTAGCGCGGCGCTTTCAGCCAACTGTACTTGGCACTCGTGTCCAGCCGCTCGTAGGGCGGCTGTGGTCCCGAGTAGCGCGGAAGGGTCTCGCCGGCCGACGGGTGCAGCCCAGCCTGGTCGCCGGCGGCGTACTCGTACCAGGAGTGCGTCACGTACTCGGTGATGCGGGTCGGATCGAGGTCCTCCACGCGACCGAGATCGCGGTTGCGGATCACGCCCGACGGCAGGAAGAGCGGTGGTGAGGCACCGTCGTCCTCCGGGTACTCGCCGTAGACCAGGTAGTTGCCGACGCCGCGTCCGTGCCCGGCCCAGTCTTTGTAGAAGCCGGCGATCGCGAGGAGGTCCGGGACGTAGACGCGCCTGACGAAGTCGCGCGCCTCGGCGATCATCTGGGCGAGCTGCGCGATCGTACCGGCGTTGAGCGACGCCTGCTGGTCGGGATCGATCGGCGTCGCCATGCCGCCGACGAGAAAACTCTGCAGGTGCGGGTTCTTGCCACCGAGGACGGCGTGCATCTTGATGAACTCGCGCTGCCAGTCGAGCGCCTCCAAGTAGTGTGCGACCGCCATCAGGTTGGCGGCGGGCGGCAGCCGATAGGCGGGATGGCCCCAATAGGCGTTCGCGAACGGCCCCAGGCGCCCGCTCTCGACGAAGCCCTTCAGCCGGTCGCGCACAGCGGTGAAGTACGACGCGCTCGACAGCGGCCAGTCCGAGATCGACTGCGCCAGCGCGGCCGTTGCCAGCGGGTCCGCCGCCAGCGCGGAGACCACGTCGACCCAGTCGAG
>CAYYWP010000177.1:0-9825 GCA_964475125.1 uncultured Binatia bacterium (SeqCode)
GAGCGACCGCTTATGAAAACCGCTATGGTGTGTCAACCCGCTGCCGGCCGAACGTCCTTTGACCGGTGGCGCGAAAGCTTGCTACATGCCCGTGCGTTTGAGGCCTGTCGCCGGCTGTCTGGCCGTGGTGATGAGACGAGAAGCGCCCAACGCAGAGCCGCGGAGGCCGCAGAGAATCCAAAGGAATCACCGCGGGCGGCGCGCCGTCGCCGCCGGGGGACGCCGGATGAGGTGCCCGCCGCCGGCGCGGCGTCATCGCCACTGCGTCGAGGGTCCTTTCCAACCCAGGCGAGTGGCGGGGTCGCGGAGCGGGCGGCGGTGAGCGATCTCGAGCCGGCCATCGCGGCAGCGGTGGCGGAGATGGTGCGGCGGCGCTTCGGCGGCGCGGCGCGCGTCGAGCGCGCGGCGGCGCTGGCCGGCGACGCCTCGACGCGGCGCTATGCGCGCTTGTGGCTGCATGGGCCAGGGGCGCCGCCCACCGCGGTGGTGATGATCCTCGCCGATCGCGGCATCGCGCTGTCGTCGGAAGAACTGGCGGTGTTCTCCGAGCCGCTGCGCGAGCTGCCTTACCTCAACGTCCACCGCCTCTTCTCCCGCCTCGGCGTCGCCGTGCCGGAGCTCTACGTCGACGCCGCCGACGCCGGACTGCTCCTGCTCGAGGACATCGGCGACACGCCGCTCTGGGATGCCCTGCAGGGGCGTCCAGCGGCCGAGCAACACGCCTTGTTCGACGCCGCCATCGAGCAACTCCTGCTCATCCAGATCGATGGCACGAAACAGCCCGAGGCGGACTGCATCGCCTTTCAGCAAGTCTTCGATCGCCGCCTGTACGAATGGGAGTTCGAGCACTTCATCGAACACGGACTGCTCGGCGGGATGCAGGCAGCGGTGCCGGCGGTGGAGCTCGCCGAGCTGCGCCAGCACTTCAGCCGCTTGGCGGAGTTTCTCGACCGCCAGCCGCGCGTGCTCAATCACCGCGATTTTCACGCCTGGAATCTCTACCTCTGCGCCGGCCGCATCCGCGTCATCGATTTTCAGGACGCCCTGCTGGCGGCCGCGCCCTACGACCTCGCCACCCTGCTGGGCGACCGCGATACGCGCGACGTCGTCACCCCCGAGCTCGAGGCGCGCCTGCTCGACGACTACGCCAGCGCCTGGGCGCGGCGCGGCGGCCCGCCGTGGACGCGCGCCGGCCTGTGGGAAGTGTACGCGACGTGCGCGCTGCAGAAGGCGTTCAAGGTCGTGGGCCGCTTCTATTTTCTCGCCCGCGTGAAGGGTAAGTCAGCGTACCTTCGCTATCTCCCCGGCACCTGGCACCAGATCGCCCGCCTGCTGGCGGCGCGCCCGGATCTCGCACCGGTGCGGCACATCCTCGCCCGCTACGCCCCCGAGCTGCGCCCGTGAAGGCGATGATCCTCGCCGCCGGCTTCGGCAGTCGGCTGCGCCCGCTCACCGATCGCGTGCCCAAGCCGCTCGTGCAGGCTGGCGGACACCCATTGATCGCCTATCCGTTGGCGCTGGTGCGCGCCGCCGGCATCCGCGACGTGGTCGTCAACCTGCACCACCACGGCGATCAGATCCGCGCCGCACTCGGTGACGGCGCCGCCTACGGGGTGCGCATCCGCTATTCGGAGGAGAATCCCATCCTCGACACCGGCGGCGCGATTCGCCACGCCGAGGCACTGCTGGGCGGCGAGCCGTTCGTCATGCTCAACTCCGACGTCGTCATCGACCTCGACCTGCGCTCGCTGATCGACTGGCACCTGGCGCGCGGCGCGCTGGCGACCATGGTTCTGCGCCCCGATTCCGACGCGGCGCACTACGGTCTCATCGAGATCGACGCGCGCCAGCGCATCCGCCGTATCCTCGGTCAACCGCCCGCGGTTGCCGAACCGCTCACCGCCTTGATGTTCACCGGGGTCCACGTCTTCGAGCCGGCGCTCTTCGCCCACCTCGGCCACGGCAGCTTCAGCATCACGCGCCACACCTATCCGGCCATGTTGGCCGCCGGCTGCCCACTGTTCGGCTATGTGTTCGACGGCTACTGGCGCGCCCTCGATACGCACGCCGGACTCGCCGCGGCGCGCGCCGAGCTGGACAGGCGCGCCTGCCTGGCGCCCCCACATCGACCTTGACGAGGGCTGACGGGTCGATATCGTTGCGCGACGGAGTCGGAACGGGCATGGGCATCACCATCGTTCAGAAGAGCGATCCGAAGGCGCGCAAGCGCCGGCCCAAGATCGCCTTGGTGCTGGCCGGCGGAGCGATTACGGGCGGGGCCTTCAAGCTCGGCGGGCTGAAGGCGCTGGACGACTTCCTGCTCAGCCGCAAGACCACCGAGTTCGATTCCTATGTCGGCCTCTCGGTCGGCTCGGTGCTGGCCGCGCCGCTGGCCGCCGGCATCAGCCCGGCGGAGATGATCAAGAGCCTCGAGGGCCAGTCGGAGGCGATCGATCGCTTCCGCGCTCGCGACCTCTACGGCTTCGATCTCGGCCTGCTGGTCGGTCGCCCGCTCGCCTATCTGCTGGCCGTGGCCACCTTCCTGCCCGGCTCGCTGCTCGACGTGCTGTCGCATACCCCGGCCCTCGGCCGCGAGTTGGGCCGCGCGCTCGCAAGCGCGCTGCGCCGCCCCACGCCCGAGACGCTGGCGCGCCTGCTGGCGCCGCTGGCCGAGGCGCTGTGGAAACACCGCGACTTCCCGACCTTCGTCGACCACTTGCCCAGCGGCCTCTTCGACAACGCCACCATCGAGCGCTACATCCGCCGCAACCTGCGGCGCGCCGGCCTGCCGAACGACTTTCGGGCCCTCTATCGCCGCACCGGCCGCGAGCTCTACATCGGCGCCATGAACCTCGATACCGCCGAGCGCGTCGTCTTCGGGCACGACGAGGACGCCTCCTTGAGCATCTCCGAGGCGGTGCAGGCGTCCACCGCCCTGCCCGGTTTCTACAAGCCGGCGCGCATCAAGGGGGCCGACTACGTCGACGGCGGCGTGCGCCGCACCGCCAACATCGATGTCGCCGTCGAGCACGGCGCCGATTTGATCATCTGCTACAACCCGTTCCGCCCGTTCGTGAATCGCGTCGGGCGCCGGCTCGATCGCGCCAGCGGAGAATATCGCGCCGAAGGGCCCTTGCTGGCGGACGCCGGCGTGCTCACGGTCATGAATCAGGTGTTCCGGACGCTGCTCCACTCGCGGCTGGAGCATGGGTTGCGCGAGTACCGGGACGACCCGAACTTCCACGGCGACATCGTGGTCATCGAGCCGAGCGAGTCCGACGTGCATTTCTTCCAGCTCAACGCGCTGTCCTACTGGGAGCGGCTGCGCGCCGCGCAGCTCGGCTACGTGTCGGTCACCGAGTCGATCGAGCGGCAGTACGACGAGGTCAAGGCGGTGCTCGAGCGCTACGGTCTGACCATCAGCCGCCGCGCCGTACGCGAGAACATCGGCCGCATGCGCGAGGACGGCGGCAGCGATGCCGGCGCGGCGCTGACGCGCGAAGGGCCTCGGCGCCGCCTGCGCGTCGCTTGACGCCGGCGCTGGCCGGCGTCGGAATCGAAAAGGCCCCCCGGATACTCCGGAGGGCCTCGTCGTTGAGCCCTAAGGCTCGTGTCTGTGCGAGAGGGAAACAGTTTGGGCCGTGTGAATGGCCTCTCGTTCGGTGCTACTCGAAACGGTGCTTACTTCTTCTTCTTCGCAGTTGCTTTCTTCTTCGCCGGAGCTTTCTTCTTGGCCTTTGACATCGCCTTCTTCTTTGCTGGCATGTCTGCCTCCTTAAGAGATTTTTGTTACGCGTTCTTGGCCCCTCTCACCACAGACACCGTCCTCAACAGCCACCCACCACCCATACGCGACGCATCATAGGGAAAAACAGGCCTCGCGGTCAATAGGCGAATGCCATTTTGGAAATTTTTTTTTAAACCGGATTGAGGCCGGACAGAGAGGGAAATCCGCACCCTAGAATGCTGTTGGACCAGCGCGAAGCCGCGTGCGTAGCAGACCGTTTTAACTGTAGCAGCTCGGCCTGTAGGGCAAAAGAAACCCTTGTCGCACAAGGGCTAGCGAGCATCGCTGCGAATCGACCGCGCGAGATTGCTGCACAGCGAGTGGCGTGACCGGTACCCAGTGACCGGTACTGGAGGACTGGCCACTGGTCACTGGCCACGTTTTTTCTCGGGGACGCCCTACGGGCGGCGGAAGGCGGTACGCCCCGGGTAGATCGCCCGCTTGCCGAGCATCTCCTCGATGCGCAGCAGCTGGTTGTATTTCGCCGTGCGCTCGCCGCGGCACGGGCTGCCGGTCTTGATCTGTCCGGCATTAGTGGCCACGGCCAGATCGCTGATCGTCGTGTCTTCGGTCTCGCCGGAGCGATGCGAGATGATGGTCGCGTAGCCGTGCGCGCGCGCCAGGGCGATGGTGTCGAGCGTCTCGGTGAGGGTGCCGATCTGATTGAGCTTGATGAGAATCGCATTGCCGACGCGCTCGGCAATCCCGCGCCGGAGGCGCTCGCGGTTGGTGACGAACAGGTCGTCGCCGACCAGCTGCACCCGCCGGCCCAGCTTCGCGGTCAGGGCCTGCCAGCCCGACCAATCGTCTTCGGCGAGCCCATCCTCGATCGAGACGATCGGATAGCGCGACACCCAGTCGCCCCAGTAATCGGTCATCGCGGCGGCGGAGCGCCGGCTGCCGTCGGACTTGCGAAAGACGTACGCCTGCCCGTCGAACAGCTCGGTCGTGGCCGGGTCGAGGGCGATGGCGACCTGACGTCCGGGCTTGTAGCCAGCCCGCTCGATGGCCTCGAGAATCACGTCGACCGCCGCCTGGTTCGAGGGCAGGTCCGGCGCGAAGCCGCCCTCGTCGCCGACCGCGGTGCCGAGGCGGCGCGCCCGCAGCACCGCCTTGAGGGCGTGAAAGATCTCGGCCCCCATGCGCAGCCCCGCCGCGAAGCTCGCGGCGCCGACCGGGACCACCATGAACTCTTGCAAATCCACCGAGCTGTCGGCGTGCGCGCCGCCGTTGATGATGTTCATCATCGGCACCGGCAGGGTCACCGCTTTGCGGCCGCCCAGATGGCGAAAGAGCGGCTCGCCGGTCGCCGCCGCGGCGGCGCGCGCCACCGCGCGCGATACCCCGAGCAGCGCGTTGGCTCCCAGGCGCCGTGTGCTCGGCGTGCCGTCGAGCGCGCGCCGCAGGTGGTCGATGGCGGCTTGGTCGCCGCCATCGCGACCGCGCAAGCGCGGCGCGATGATGCGGTTGACGTTGCGCACCGCTTTGGCGACGCCCTTGCCCTGGTAGCGCCGGCCGCCGTCGCGCAGTTCGAGGGCCTCGTGGCGCCCGGTCGAGGCGCCGGACGGGACGGCGGCACGACCGAGGGCCCCGCCGCGCAGCTGTACGTCGACCTCGACAGTCGGGTTGCCGCGCGAGTCGAGGATCTCGCGCGCCGTCACGGATGCGATCTTCACCGTCCCACCTCCGCGTTGCTCCGCCCGTCGCTCTCTTCTACACTGCGCTCCGCGAGACCGAGCGCATGAGCGTTCTTACCCCGCTGTCGTGGAAAGACAAAGCCGTGATCGGAGCGGGCGTCGTCTTGTTGGCGCTGTGCGCCGTGTCGGCCGTGTTCGGCAGCGGCGGCGTCATCAATCTGCGCCGGCTGCAGGCGCAGCAGCTCCAGGCCGAAGCGCAGGCCTTCGCGCTCGGTGAGCGCAACGCCCGCCTGCGCGAGCACCTGCAGAAACTGGAGAGCGACAACGCCTACCTGGAGAAGGTGGTGCGCGAGCGCCTCGGATGGGTCAAGCCCGGCGAGTTGGTGTACCGCGTCGACCGGCGGGAATGAGGCGCGTTGCTAGATCGTGAGCCCCGAAGCGACGAGAAAAACCGCAAATGAACACCGATACGGGTCGTGACGGCAGGTCGACTCAATAACAACCTGCTTCACTGCGGCGTCTTCCGCACTGCGCCGGTCATCGGCACGAAGCGCACGCCGCCGTGCCAGCTCCACTCGATGCTGGCGCCGCGCCGGATGCCGAGGGCCAGCTCTTCGCCGCCGTCGCGCTCGAGCGGGACGACGACGCGGCCGCCCTCGCGCAGCTGATCACGCAGCGTGTCGGGCAGGCGCGGGGTGGCAGCGGTGATGATGATGGCGTCGAACGGCGCCGCCTCCGGCCAACCGAAGAACCCGTCACCGGCGCGCACGTGCGCGTTGGCCACCCCCAGGCGCGCCAGCGTCTGGCGGGCGTGCTCGGCCAACACCGGATCGATCTCGATCGAGTAGACCTCGCGCGCCAGCTGGGCGAGCACGGCAGCCTGGTAGCCCGACCCGGTGCCGACCTCGAGCACGCGTTCGTCGCCGCGCAGCGCCAGCAGTTGCGTCATCAGGGCGACGATGTAGGGCTGCGAGATCGTCTGACCGCGGCCGATGGGCAGGGCGTGGTCGCCGTAGGCGGCGGCGCGTTGGTCGGCCGGGACGAAGGCTTGGCGGATGATGCTGCCCATGGCGGCCAGCACGCGCGGATCGGTGATGTCGCGCCCCGCCAGCTGCGTCTCGACCATGGCCCGGCGCGCCGCCGCCTGGGCCGGCGTATCGAGCAGCTCGTTGCTGGCGGTGGGCTCACCGTTGGAGCCAGCCACGACGCATCCCACCGTGAGCAGGGCCGCGGCACGACGCCAGCGCGCAGCCACCCCGGCCGTCACTCCTCGTCGGCACCGGCGACGTACTCTTCGTAGTCCTCCGTCGCCATGAGGTCTTCGAGCTCCTGCTCGTCGTCGAGCTCGATCTCGATCAGCCAGCCTTCGTGATAGGGATCCTCGTTGGCGAGCGATGGATGATCTTCGAGATCGCCGTTCACCGCCCGCACGCGGCCGGTCACCGGCGCGACGAGCTCGTGCACCGTGCGCACCGACTCGAGCTCACCGAAGGGCTCGCCGCGCTCGATGGTGTCGCCGACGTCCGGCAGCTCGACGGCGATCACTTCGCCGATCGCGTCCTGGCCCTGATCGGAAATGCCGATCTGCGCGCGCTCCGCCTCGGCGCGCACCCAGAGGTGCGCGTCGCTGAAACGCAACACGGTGACCGCTTCGCTGTCCTTCTTGCGGCTCTTGGTCGACTTCGGCACCGGTCGCTCCTTACAAACGCGTCATTCTCCGTGTCAAGCCCCTGCGGCACTCGACGCGCCGCCGACATGGCGCCGATCGGCGGTCCGGGCTAGCATGCCGCGCATGGCAGTGCGCGAGCGCGTGCGCAGTGTGCGCGAGGAGCTCGGTCAGCTCTTCTTCGAGCGCAGCGAGGTCATCGACGGCGCCTTGATCGCGCTGCTGAGCGGGCAGCACGTGTTGATCATCGGACCGCCCGGAACGGCGAAATCGATGCTCGCCGACGAGCTCTGCCAGCGGCTCGACGGCGCGGCGTACTTTCAATGGCTGTTGACCAAGTTCACCACGCCCGAGGAGCTGTTCGGCGCCGTCAGCCTCGCCGCCCTCGAGCACGACGACTACCGGCGCGTCACCGCGCGCAAGCTGCCGGAAGCCCACATCGCCTTCCTCGACGAGGTGTTCAAGGCCAGCTCGTCGATCCTCAACGCCATCCTGACGCTGATGAACGAGCGCCGCTTTCACAACGGCCGCCAGGTCGAGGCAGTGCCGCTCATCACCCTGTTCGGGGCCAGCAACGAGCTGCCCGAGGACGACGAGCTCCAGGCGCTGTACGATCGTTTTCTGCTGCGTTTCGTCGTCGGGTACATCGAAGAGGATTTTCGTTTTCTAAAGATGCTGCAGACCCGCGCCGTCGGCTCGCGCACCGCGCTGTCGCTCGCCGACCTGCGCATCGCCCAGGCCGAGGCCGCCGCGGTGACGATCCCGGACGCCATCTATCGCGCCCTGGCCGAGCTGCGGCGCGAGCTCGGACGCAGCCAACTGGTTTCCTCCGATCGCCGCTACCGGCAGGGGCTCGACGTGCTGCGCGCCCGCGCCTACCTCGACGGGCGCGCGGCGGTGGCCGACGACGATCTTTTCTTCCTCGAACACCTGTTGTGGCGCGAGCCGAGCGAGCGCGCCGAGGTGCGCAGCATCCTGCAGCGCGTCTTGCGCGGCTACGTCGAGGAGGCGCGCGACTTGCTCTACCAGGCGCGCGAGCTGCGCGAGTACGCGCAGCGCCAGTGGGAGAACAGCGAGCTGCGCGGACGCGCCGTCGTCGAGGCGCACACCAAGATTCGCCAACTGCTGGTCAAGGTCGATGCCATCCTCGACGGGGCGCGCGGCACTGGGCGGCCGCTCGACGCGGTCACCGCCGTGCGCGTCGAGATCGAATCGATCCAACACGAGATGCTCGAAGTCCTGTGATGCCGCCGCCGGAGCGCGCGCCGCACACGCATTGGATCGAGGTCGACAGCTACGACCGCGCCGCCTTCGCTCGCCTGCTCGCCGACTCGCCGGCCCTGCAGGCCGTGCTGGTCAGCGGCAGCCGCCTGCTGCCGCATTTCGAGGCCTTCCTGCTCGACCTCTATGCGCTCTGCTACAAGCTCAACCTCGTGTCCTACCCGCCGGAGGCGGTGTCGCCGGCGGCGGCGTGGTTCCGGCTGCTGATCGAGGAGGTGCAGCGGGCACCGGGGCTGGCGGCGCTGCGCCAGCAGACGACGCTCGACGAGGTGGCGGCCGGCCTGGCTGCGCTGCTGCTCGGCGAATCGCTGCTCGAGCTGCTGAAGAGCGAGCGCCTCCTGACCCGCGCCGACATGCTCGATGCCTGGAACCTCGCCCAGCAGGCCGACGAGATCGCGCAACGGGCGGCGCTCGAAGACAGCGCCGCGGCGCTGGCCGCCGAGCGCGCCGGCACGCCGGCGGAGAAACAGCTGGGCGAGCTGCAAAAACGCTACGGGCGCGAGAACGCGGCCGCGACGACGCGGCTGCTGCAGCTGGGGCAGCGCGTGGCGCGGGCGATCGGCGACGCCAGCGCGCGCCGCCCGTCGCTGATCGTCGCCCAGGTCGAGCGGGCACTGGGCGAGGTCGAGGCGGCGCGCGAGGCGGCCGAGCAGTGGAGCGTGCAACTCGGCGGCGGCCAGAGCGGCTCGACGGCGGCCCAGGTGGAACTGGGCCGCCACCTGGCGCGCAACCCCAAGCTCAAGCGCATGGCCGAGCTCGTCGGCCGCATGCGCGTCAGCGCCCGCACCCTGCGCCGCTCGCTCTACGAGCGCGCCAATGCGGAGGTCTTCGCGGTCGGGCGCGGCGCCGCCCTGCATCACCTCTTGCCCTCCGAGCTGCTCGGCCTGCGCCACCCGGTGCTGCGCCGCGATTTTCGCCGCCGCCTCATCGAGGACCAACTGCACGTCTACGCGCTGCGCGCCCCCGAACGCCAGGGCCGCGGGCCGATGGTGGTCTGCCTCGATGGCAGCTCGTCGATGGCCGGCGACAAGGAAGTGTGGTCGAAGGCGGTCGCCCTGACCCTGCTCGACATCGCCACCCGCCAGCGCCGGCGCTTTCGCGCCATCTGCTTTGCCTCCAGCGAGACGCCCCTGCACGTGCTCGATCTCGATCCGCGCCGGCACCGCTCCGACCTGCGCCAGGTCTTCGCGCTCGCCGAGTATTTCCCCGGCGGCGGCACCGACTTCCACAAGCCGCTCGGCGCGGCGCTGGAGTGTCTGCGCCGGGAGCGGCGGCGGCGCGGCGACGTCGTCTTCATCACCGACGGCGAGTGCCGCGTCGACCCGCAGTGGCTGCAGACCTTCAAGCGCGACAAGGCGGAGCTCGGCTTCGCGCTCTTCTCCGTCCTCATCGACGTCGGGCCGAGCTCGCTGGCGGCGGTGAAGGAATTCAGCGACCACGTCACCTCCGTGCGC
>CAYYWP010000178.1:0-9783 GCA_964475125.1 uncultured Binatia bacterium (SeqCode)
GGAGGCCAACGCCGCCAGGGGCGCTGAGGGCCGCCGAGATAGGCAGCGAATTTCGAATACAGGACACTGGAGAGTGACCCCAAACCCAATCGACGAAGACGATGAGTCAGCGCTCGAACTCTGCGCGCTGCCTCTGTGTCCTCTGCATACTCTGGGTCTCTGCGTTGAGGTTGTTGTCGGATCAAGGCAAATGGATCATTAGGACCCCGAAAGGAGGCAAGGCGC
The DNA here is from genome assembly GCA_964475125.1 of uncultured Binatia bacterium (SeqCode). Taxonomy (GTDB): domain Bacteria; phylum Desulfobacterota; class Binatia; order HRBIN30; family CADEER01; genus CAYYWP01. The sequence continues at coordinate 226 of CAYYWP010000178.1, forward strand.
GATGCAACTCACGTTGACGACAGCGGACGCCGAGACCCTCAGAGAAATCCTCGCCGGCTACTTGTCGGACCTGCGCATGGAGATCGCCGACACCGATGCGCAGGCCTTTCGCGAGGTGCTGAAAGGGCGCGAGGCGCTGCTCAAGCGCCTGATCGGCGAGCTCGGCCAGGCGGTCGCCGCGTAGGCCGCCCTCCATCGCAGCACCCGTCACAGGCGCTACGCGCGCAGGGTGATCTCGGTGATCTCGGCGGGCGTGAAGAGGCGCATCGCCGGGCCCCAGAAACCCGTGCCGCGGCTGACGTAGAGCTGCGAGCGGCCGCGCTGGTAGCGGCCGGCGACGAACGGCGTGCTCAGGCGGACGAAGTAGCGAAACGGCCACAGCTGGCCGCCGTGCGTGTGACCCGAGAGCTGCAGATCGACGCCCAGCTCGGCGGCGCGCTTGAAGGTCAGCGGGTCGTGGGCCAGCAACACCAGCGGCCGATCCGCATCGCGCCCGGCGAGCGCCGCGTCGAGATCGGAGCGATGCCGGTGGCTGACCAGGTGGGCGTGATGGTCCTCGACGCCGGCGAGATCGAAGGCCGCCTCGCCGGCGCCGATGGTCAGGCGCGCATTGCGCAGCGGCTGCATGCCGAGCTCGCGCACGCAGCGCACCCAGGCGTCGGCACCGGAGTAGTAGTCGTGGTTGCCGGTGACGAAGTACACGCCGTGCCGAGCGCGTAACCCAGCCAGCGGCGCGACTTCGGGCCCGAGGTGCGCCACGGCGCCGTCGACCAAATCGCCCGTCACCGCGATCAGGTCCGGCCCGAGGGCGTTGACGCGGGCGGTGAGCGCGGCGGCGAAGCGGCGGTCGAGGATCGGGCCGATGTGCAGGTCGCTGATCTGCACGATGCGGAAGCCGTCCAACGCCGGCGGCCAGCGCGGGAGATGAAAGGTGACGGGGACGATGCACGGGCCGCGGCGCGCTTCCTGAACGCCGCGCCCGGCGGCGGCGAGGGCGAGGCCGAGCACCAGGATTGCCTGCACCCGCGCCGCGGTGAGTCCCGTCGCGTCCGCACCGGGCGAGACGGCGCCCATGACGGCGAGCAGACCGTCGGTCGCCAGCGACCCGAGCAAGAGGAAAAACGCCGTCCCCATCCACAGCGAGGCCGGCCAGGCGACCAGGCGGCTGGAGCGCCGCTGCCCCAGCCGCTCTGCCACCGGCTGCAGGATGAGGATGGCCATGCCGAGCACCAGGATGCCGATCGCCACCTCCCGCAGCGGCGCGGGCCACTCCGGAGCCAGGATCAATCGCACCAGCAGATACAGATGTCCTCCGATCAACACGGAGAACAACACGGCGAAGAAGGTGGCGAGCAGCACCAGGCGACGCATGGACCGCAGGGTAGCCGAGGACGCCCTCAAACGCACCCTGCGGGCCGAGCTGGCGATCGCCCGGCGCCGGTTCGCCGCGCAACCGTTCCACACGAGCGGTGAGATCCTGCATCGATGCGACCGCGCTGCCTGCGGGTTTCTCCTCACCCGGTGGGGCGTAGTCCGCAGCCCGCGCGCCCGGTTCACCGACCACTGCCGCGGTCCTGCAGAGCTGGTGGCGTACAGCGCGGCTGGCACGGCGCGTGCGGAGGGTCTCCGGAACACAAAGGAGGTAGTGCAATGAAACCCCACGACATTCGATGGATGATGGCAACCCTGGCCGGGACGGCTCTGCTGGCCTCGGCGGCGGTGGCGCCCGCGAAGTACTACGGCGGGGGCGGAGGAGGCGGATCAGGGCGGCAGAGCTGTCTGCCGCAGCAGTTCCGCGAAGCGCTCGCATCGACCGGCGCCGATGCCGATGCCAGCGCGGACGCGCGGCTCCGCACCGATGACCGCTGCCGTTTCGACTTCCGCGTCGAAGTGGAGGACGTGCCCGTCGGCACCTACACCCTCGTCGGCGGCGGCGTCGACCGCGGCACTATCGCCGTGCAGGCGAGGCCAACCGGAACCGAGGGTGAGATCGAGTTCAAGGCCGGCGACGACGACAGCCGCGAGCTGCCGCTCAACTTCGATCCGCTCGGCGCTACGATCGAGATTCGCTCCGCGGAGGCGATCTTTTTCAGCGCCCTGTTCGACGGCGTGGCAGACGGCGCGGCGAGCACGCCGGTGCCGACCCGTACCGCGATTCCGACCAATCCGCCGGCGACACGGACTCCGACAGTCGTGCGCACGCAAACCAACGGTGCCACGCCGGCCGCGACGCGCACGCGCACCGACGATCGCGGCCGCAATCGCCGCGGCCGCGGCAGCGGTCGCATCGGCACCAGCTCGTCGCTGTCCGGCGCCACGATTCAGGTCAAGTGCGAACGCCGCGCCAATCGCTCGCGCATCTCGGTCGATGGCAACAACCTGCTGAGCGGCAGCTATCGAGCCCAGGTGAGCTCGGGCGCCAACACCGCCGCGTCCGGACTCCAGGCGACGAGCGGTGACGAGGTCGAGTTCGACTTCGACAGCGCCCCGAACAACATCGCCGCGGGCGCCACCGCGATCGCGCCGACCTTCATCCAGGGCGCCCCGGCGCAGGTGACCGCAACCATTCTCGACCCGTCCGGCAACGCCGTCGTCAGCGCGACGGCGAGCTGTCGCACGCGCTGACGACACCAGGAGCGGAATTGGGGCGGCGCCTGTTCGGGCACCGTCAACTCCAGCCCCGTGACCACGAACGCGAACCTCTCGGTGCAGGCCGACTTCAGCAGGTGACACGCCCGGATACAGCAGCGCCGACGGGGCCGGCGGCGACGCCGGCCCCGCGTTCGTTCGCACGTTGCCACCCGTCTTCCTGACGGGTGCGGTATATCCCCCACCTGCTGCGGGATATTCCACAGTCTGAAGGGGCGCGACGGTATTTCAGGCACCGCGGCCAGAAGACCGCGCCGCCTCGCATCCTTCCGGAACGGGAATTGCTTTGGTCATGCCGCTCATGCAGTACTCTTCTACTTATCCAATGAGTGGCGAATCCGGCGTGTCGGCGGCCGATCAGGTGGCGGGACGCGGCGAGCGGCCGAACCGGGCGCGCGCGCTGCATATCCTGCTGGTCGAGGACGAGATCGTCCTGGCTCGCAACCTGCAGCGCGGCCTGGCGAGCGAGGGACACGCCGTCGAGTGGATCGACAACGGCGAGGCCGCCGTGGCGTGGGTGCGCACCACGCGGCCCGACCTCGTCCTGCTCGACAATCGCCTGCCCGGCATGACCGGCCTGCAGGTGCTGGGGGCGCTGCGCGAGCACGACCCGACGATTCTCGTCATCATGATGACCGCCTTCGCGACGCTCGACGACGCCGTGGCCGCGATCCGGCTCGGCGCGGCCGATTTCGTCCGCAAGCCGGTCGGCCTGGCCGAGCTCGACCTGGCCATCGAGCGCGCGGTGGAGAAGGATCGCCTGCAACAGGAGCTGCGCGTCTACCGCCATCTCCGCGGCGGGCCGGCCCTGACCGGCGTCATCGGCCAGTCCGCCGGAGGGCGCGCGGGGAGGGGCCGCTGATCTTCTTGAACTGTACCGCCATCCCGGAGTCGCTGCTGGAAGCCGAGCTGTTCGGCTACGAGAAGGGCGCCTTCACCGATGCGCGCACCGCCAAGCCGGGTCTGGTCGAGGCCGCCGATGGCGGCACGCTGTTTCTCGACGAGATCGGTCACATCAGCGCCGCCGTGCAAGCCAAGCTGTTGACGGTCATCGAGGACAAGACCGTGCGCCGCCTCGGCAGCATTCGCGATCGACAGATCGACGTGATCGCGGCCACCAACCGCGACCTCGCCGACGCGGTGCAACGCGGCGAGTTTCGCCAGGACCTCTATCACCGCTTGCACGTGGTCGAGATCCACATTCCGCCGTTGCGCGAACGCGAGGATGACGTCCTCGAGCTGGCAGACCACTTCCTGGCGCTGCACGCGGCGCGCTACGCGATGCCGAAGCCGTTGCTAAGCGAGGCGGCGCGGGCGGCGTTGAAGGCGTATCGCTGGCCGGGCAACGTGCGCGAGCTCGCCAACGTCCTCGAGCGCGCCGTGCTGCTCGGCGAGGGTGGGGTGCTGCAACCCAGCGATCTCGCCCTGCTGCCGCCGGCGCAGAGACCGAACGAGTTTCAGGTCACCTTTCCGCCGGGTGGAATCGTCTGGACGGAAGTGGAGAAGTCGCTCGTCGAGCAGGCCCTCAAGCAGGCCGGCGGCAATCAGGTGCGCGCCGCCAAGCTGCTCGGCATGTCGCGCGACACGCTGCGCTACCGGATGGAGAAGTACGGAGTGTCCTCGTGAGTCGGCGCTTCGCCGTGATCCTGCTCGCCGCGCTGCTCGGCGCGATCGAGGTGGCGCGCGCCGGGTCGACCGAGCCGGAGCTGGCGATCGCCGATGTCATCCCCACGCAGCGGGGCCAGGTCGTGACGCTGGTCGTGACCGCCAACTACGATCACGCCAACGCCCTGCGCCTCGGCTATCCGGTCGCTGTCGTCGTGACCCAAGGAACGCAGCGGGCGCAGTTCTTCCTCGACGGGCGATCGACGCTGTCCGTCGGCGGCGGGCCGGCTATGCCGCTGCCCGCGGCGCGCGGTGTGGTCGCCATCGCGCCGACCGCCATCACGGTGGCGTTGCCGCCCGACTTCACCGCCGCGCGCGCCGCCACCGTCGCACTCGAAGCGGATTTCAGCCGCACGGCCCTGCACAGCAACAGCGTCGAGGTAAGCTGGTGAGCGCGCGCGGAACCACGGCACTGCGCGCCGTTCTGCTGGCCGCGCTCGCGCTCGGTCCCGCGGTCGCGGCGCAGGCCCTCAGCGCGGTGTTCGCCGGCGACCCGGTCGATAGCCAATCGGGCCTGCCCTACGAGCTCCTGCCCGGCCAACCGCACGTCTCCGCCGGAGTCGACGGCCGGATCGGCACGGCCGATGACGTCATCGATCGCGCCCTGACGGGGGACATCGACCTCGTCGTCCGCCTCGGCGACATCCCCGCGGATGGCATCCCGGCGCCAGCCAGCCACCGCGGTGCGTCGCTGCCCAGCGGGGTCGCCGGTGCACCCGGCGTCGGCACGCCGATACCGTTTCACGTTTTTCTCTCCGATGGAGCGACCTCGCCCGAACAGCCGTATGGCAACCGATTGGCCGCAGCCGACATGAACGGCCTCCCGGTGGTCGTGCTGCTGTTCGCCGATCTGAACGGCGACGGCGACATCGGGCCCACCGGCGCGGCGCTCCCGCGCGCCGCCGGGGCGTTGCATGAGCTCGAGCCGGTCGGGCGCGAGGTGGCGCTGTTCAGCAACGGCGTCGCCAGCGGCACCGTCGCCGTCACCGCCGGCGCGCCGCGCGACCGCGGCGGCCTGCGCGTGGTCGCCACCGCCATCGCGTTGACCGGCAGCTACGATGCCAACTTCTTCGCCGGCTTCGTGCCCAACGGCCCGGCCATCAGCACGGCGCTGCCGTTTCTCGCCGAGCGCGACCTGAGCAAAGTCTTCAGCCCGGATATCGGCGCGCTGGCCATCGGCGGCACGCTCAATCCCGACCCGCACGCGGCCGGCCTGCCCGACCCCGCCGTACTCGACTTGACCGTGCCGACCGACGGATCGAGCCCGACGGTCGACACGGCACGGGTCATGGCCGGTCGCCCGGTGTGCGCGCGCCTTTTCGACTACACCCCCAGCCTGGTGCCGATGCCGCCGGAGCCCGAGCAACTGATCCTGGGCAGCAGCGGTCTGCCGTCGGTGCGCCGCATGCGGTTGCTCGCGGTCGACCGACTCGGCAACCCCTCCACCAGCGAGGAACCGCTGCGGGTCGATCTCATCGCCGAGGGACCGCTGAGTGTCGTGCCCGATCGCGATGGCATGCCGGCCGTCGAACACATCGTCCTCAACCGCGTGCGACCGCGCCCGGTGGCGCTGCGCGCCACCGGTGTCGGCTCCGGCGCCGTGCAAGTCGTGCTCGACGGCGTCGTCTGCCAGCGGCTGCCGGTGGCGGCGCGGGCCGAGCTGACGCGCGGGGGGAGCGATGGGCGCGTGGCGCAGTTCGGCGCCGCCGACTACCGCACCATCGGCACCGCGGTGGCGGCGGCGAGCGATCGCAACGGCGATGGACGAATCACGATCGCGATAGCCGAAGGGCTCTACCGCGAGAGCGTGCGGGTGACGCGGCCCGTCGAGCTGTTCGGCGCCGGGCGCGGGCGCACCATTATCGACGCCGGCGGCCGCGGTCCGGCGCTGGCGCTCGTCCATCCCGCCGCGAATGCGAGCGATCTCACGGCGAGCGGCGGCACCGTCGGCATCAGCATCGAGGCGGCGCTCGACCTGCAGGGGCTGGAAGCGCGCGCCAACGCCGGCGCCGGCGTGCGCGTCGCCGCTGGTGGCGCTGCCCTGACCGGTTGCGAGGCGCGCGACAACGGCGGGCCGGGCATCGCGCTCGATGCCTCGGCGCTGGTGGACAGCTGCGTGAGCGAGCACAACGGCGGCGCCGGTATTGCCGTCAGCGGCGCGGCCGATACCGTCGTGCGCGGCACCGTCAGCGTCGCCAACGGCGGCGACGGCATCGTTGCGATCGGCTGCACCGACCCAGAGCTCACCGGCAACCGCGCCGCCGGCAACCTCGGCGCCGGCGCGACGCTCGAGGCATGCAGCGGTGGGATGGTGCTCGATAACCGCTTCGGCGCCAACGACGGCAACGGACTGCGCCTCGACGAGTCCGACGGCGCGCTCATCGACGGCAACGACTGCTCGGCCAATGGCGGCTTCGGCATGCGCATCGGGCGCTCGGACGCTGATTTCGATGCGGCCGGCGGCGTGCAGGCACCGCCCGGCAACAACGACGTCAGTGGCAACCGCCGCGGGCCGCTGCGCCTCGACTGATCCCGGGCGTCCGCCGCACGCCGCGGGACCCGTGCCGGCCGGCAACGCAATCATCACCCACCACCCGGCGTCTTCTGCAGCCGCCGGCCGTAGGGGCGCACGGCGTGCGCCCGGGGTGGGGTGGGGAGGCTCGAGGCGGCGGGCAGATCAACACCACCGCCGCGCCGCCTGCCCTGCGGGCGCGATTTCGCCGCGTAACGGTGGAATACGGCTCTCCGCCCCCCACCCCGGACGCACGCCGTGCGCCCCTACACGTGAGAGCCGGTCTCGTTCCGAGGCGACGGCCTCGTACGGGTGCGGTTTTCACCGCTGCGGTTTTCACCGCGAGCACAAGCGGACACGCATGGCGTAGCCTGGTCGACGGGCGGTCAGAACGCGTCCTTCGCACCCGCCGCGGCTATCGGCATCGACGGCCGCGCCGGCGCGAGGCCGTCGCCGAGGTGCAGCGGCAGCCAGACGCGGAACTCCGTGCCCTGTCCAACGGTGCTGCTCACCTCGATCGACCCGCCATGGGCATCGACGATGCGCTTCACGGCGGCCAGGCCGACGCCGGTGCCGCGCGCCTTGCGGGTGTAAAACAAGCGGAAGATGCGCGGCAGTTGATCGGCGGCAATGCCGTGCCCGGTGTCGCCAATCGACAGCTCGATGCCCAGGGGCGCCGCCGCGCCCGCCGCGGCCCCGTCCAGCGCCGCCACGGAACGCGTTCCTACGGTGAGGACGCCGCCGGGGCTCATCGCCTCGAGGGCATTGGTGACGAGCGCCAGCGCCACCTGCTCGATTTGCGCCGCGTCGAACTCATGCGCCGGCAACTCCGCGGCCAGCGCTTCCTCCACGCGCACGTTGCGCTCGGCGATCTGGCGGCGCAAGAGGTGCAACGCGCCGCGCGCGATCTCGTTGAGATCGCTCGGGCCGGGATGGGGAACGAACGGCCGGGCGAAGTCCAGCAGCTCGTTGATGCGCGAATCGAGCGCGTCGGCTTCGCCCAGGATGTCGAGAAAGCTCTCGCGCAGCGGGCTGCCGGCGTTGACCTCGCGCACGCCGAGCTCGGCCGCCGTCTTGATGCCGGCGAGCGGGTTGCGGATGCCGTGCGCGACCGCGGCGGACAGCTCGCCGATCACCGCCAGCCGTTCCGCTTCGACCAGGCGGTCGCGCGTCGCGCGCAGCTCGCGGTTGGTCTGTTCGAGGGCGCGGTAAGCGCGCGCGTTCTGCACCGCGACCGCGGCCTGGCTGGCCACCGTCGCCAACAGGTCGAGATCGTCGCGCGAGTACAGCCGCCCCGAGCGCTTTTCGGCCAGGGCCAGGAATCCGATCAGGCGCTGCTCGAACAGCATCGGCACCGCCAGCACCGCGCCGAGGGCGACGAGCACCTGGCGCGCCGCCACCGGGGCCCACTCGCCGATCAGGCGCTGGGCGACATGCAGGCTGTCACCGCCGGCGAGGTGCGCGACCAGTGGCGACGCGGACGGCAGGCGCTCGCCGTCGCCCTCGCGGCGGAACTCGTCGCGCAGCGGATCGCGCAGCCACACCTCGGCGCGCTCCACCTGCATGGGATCGGTGGCGATGCGGCGTAGCTGGGCCACCAGCGCGTCGAGATCGAGAATCGAGGCCAGCGCCTGGCTCGTCGCGGTGACCGTCGAGCGATAGTCGTAGGGGGCGCGAAAGAAGATCAGGTCGACGATCGACTGGATGCGCCCGCGCAGCGGGTTGAACAAGATCAGCAGCAGCATGGTGACCAGGACGTGCACGGGCGGGGAGGCGGCGACGTCGGGCAGCACGACGTAGTCGAGCAAGGCGAGCACCGCGGTGTAGATCAGGCCGATGGCGAAGGTGACGACCACATAGGCGACGGTGCGGCGCAGCACGCGGTCGGCGCCGAAGAGCTCGTAGCGCACGATCGCGTAGGCGATCACGGCCGGGAAAACGCCGAAGCCGAGGGTCAGATAGTTGAGCGGCACCGCGGCGTCGGCGGTGTACACGGCCAGCAGCACCAGGGCCGGCACCAGTGCCGCGCCCCCCAATCCGCTCAGGAAGAGGCGCAGGCGTGAGCGCATCACCGCGGCGCTGGCGCGGCGTAATGACAGCGCGCCGATCAGCAGCGCCGCCAGCAGCGAGATGACCATCGCCAGGTGCGTGATGCGGTCGAGCACCAGCATGGTGTCGAAGGCGCGCGAGAAGGTCAGGACCGTGCCCAAGCCGAGCGCCAGGCCGGCCGCGTAGAGCGGCGGCAGGAAGCGGCGCAGGCGAGCGAGCTCGGGCGCCACGGCGGGGAAATCGAGCGCCAGCTGCAAGGTCGTCGCCGGCAGGAGGTTGACGAAGAAGAAGTAGAGCACCTGAAACCAGCTCGGACCCATCAGGTCGATCGCCGTGGCCAGGTACAGTCCGTAGCTGGCGCAGAAGAGGAAGAAGGCGCGCGCGCCGCGGCTCTGCGGATCGAGAAAGACGATGGCGATGCCGAGGCCGAGGAACACCAGGGCGTTGAGCAGGTAGTTGCCGAGCGTCAGCGCGAAGGTCGCCAGGGTGAGGCGGGTCGAGGGCAAGCGGACCTCGTACACCTCGGTGCCGCGGCGCAGCGTGTAGCGAAAAGTGGTGCCGAGCGGGCGGGCGCGGAGCAGTTCCTCGACCTGTTCGCGGCGCTCGACCGGCGCGCCATCGACGGCGAGCAGGCGCGAATGATAGCGCAGTCCGGCCCGCGTCGCGGCGCTGTCGAGCACGTC
>CAYYWP010000179.1:0-9672 GCA_964475125.1 uncultured Binatia bacterium (SeqCode)
AGGACATGCCCTGAGCCCGTCGAAGGGTGGGCGGAACACGTTTTTCAACGGGCTGCTAACCCCAACCCGAAATGCTTTTCCAACCACGAAGGGCACGAAGGGCAAGGTTTCCCCGCCCGCGAGGGGGCGGCGCCCGCGCGCCGACCGTCGAGTGAGAGGGCGCTCAGGTTGTGCGGCGCGGCATCCCGCGCCGCGCACCGAGCGCGGCGGCGCCGAGCAACACCCAGGCGATCCAGATCAGGTCCGACAGCAACAGGTGGACGAGCTGCACGCTTACCGGTGCCAGCAGGTAGACGTTGATCGCGCCGAGCCCGAGCTGGGCCGCCCAGAGGATCACCACCGTCATCGCCAGCCGGCGTGCGATCGGCAGAGGACGGCGGCGCACGGCGTACAGCGCCGCCAACCCGACGGCGATGCCGACGGCGATGGCCAGGGCCGGATGCCAGATGCGCAGGCGCACGAAGACATGCGCGCTGTCGGAGAAGGTCAACGCCTTGCCCTGCGCCAGCGTCGCGACCGGGAACAGCGTATCGCCGAGCGCGGTGATCGCGCCGCTGACGCCGACGAGCAGCACGGCTGCGCTCGCTCCGAGCAGCGCCAGTGCGAGCCGACCCTGGCCGCGCAGCCGTACCGGCGCGGCGCCGCCGGCCCACCAGGCGGTGAGCGCCAGCGCTGCCAGCAAGAGAAACGTGTTGGTCAGGTGCCCGGCGACCCAGTAGCCGCGCGCCAGCGAGGTGTCGCCGGCGACGTGCTCGAAGAGGACGAGGCCGGCGCCGATCAGCGCTTCGCTGACGATGAAGACGCCCGATAGCGCCGCGCCGAGCCGCACCGGGTGGCCGCGCGGGTAGGCGCGCCAGGCGCCGATCACCAACCCCACCACCAGCAGCAACGCCAGGCCGCTGCTGGTGCGGTGGCCGAACTCGATCAACGTGTGCAGCGCCGGGGCGCGCGGTACGATCTCGCCGTTGCACAGCGGCCAGTGGTTGCCGCAGCCGGCGCCCGACCCCGTGGCGCGCACGAACGCGCCCCACAGGATGACCAACAGATTGAAGCCGACGACTGCCCAGGCGTAGCGCGCGTAGGCCGACGCACCGGCGCGCGAGCCACTGCGGGGAGGTTGGCGGGCGGCGGCGGTCGCCGTCATCCGTCACTCATCGGGATGGCCCCCGACGCCCTACTGCAGCAGGGCATACGACCACGTCTCGGTGAGCACGTCGCTGCCCTCGGTCAGAAAGGCGCGCAGCTCGATGGGTGTGTTCGTCTTCGGGCGCAGTTGAAAGGAGATGCGCCAGCCGCCGGTGGCCGGATTCTTGATGACGTGCTGATCGAGGATGTCGGCGGCATCCGACCCCGGACCGGCGCTCAGCACGGCGATGGGAGGGCGGTCGGCTGCAATCTCGCGCAGGCGGTCGCCATCGAAGTCGATGACGAAGCGATAGCCGCCCGGCACCGTGCCGCGATCGCGGCGTGTCCCCACCACCCGGCCGCCGGCCGGGCGGGCGCGATCGTCGCCGAAGAAATAGAGCGTGTAGCCGACCGACAAGGGGGTCGCCGGCTTGAGCGGCGCTTCCGGCACCCAGAAAGCGACGATGTTGTCGAGCTTTTCATCCGTGGTCGGGATCTCGACCAGCTCGACATGGCCCGCGCCCCAATGGCCGTGCGGCGCGACCCAGGCGCTCGGGCGCAGCTCGGCGCGCGTCTCGATGTCCTGGTAGTTGGCGAACTCGCGATCGCGCTGCATGAGGCCGAAGCCACGCGGGTTCTCGGTGGCGAAGCTGCTGGCGTTGATGCGCTTCGGGTTGTCGAGCGGCCGCCAGAGCCACTCGCCGCCGGCGAAGTGAATCAGCAAGCCGTCGGAGTCGTGCACTTCCGGGCGAAAGTCGTCGAACCGGCGGGTCGTGTTCTCGCCGAAGAAAAACATGCTGGTCAGCGGTGCGACGCCGAGCTTGGCGACCTGGCGGCGCGCGAACAGTTGCGCCCGCACCTCGATCGCCGTCTGCACGCCCGGACGGACATCGAAGCGGTACGCGCCCGCCAGGCTGCGGCTGTCGAGCAAGGCGTAGAGGACGATGTGATCGGCGTTCGGCGCCGGCGTCTCCAGCCAGTACTCGATGAAGGCGGGAAACTCCTCGCCCGACGGCTCCACCGTATCGATCGCCAGCCCGCGCGCCGACAGCCCGTAGACGTTGTCGCGGCCGAGGGCGCGGAAGTAGCTGGCGCCGAGGAAGACGATCAGCTCGTCGAGGTAGTTGGGGTCCTTGAGCGGATAGTGGATGCGCAGGCCGGCGTAGCCGATGTCGGGCGGAATGCGGTCGGCGAAGGTGTTCTTGCCGTAGTCGAAGCGCTGCGCGTCGAATGGCACCGGATGCACGCCGTCGGCGTCGATGACGTGCACCTGCACCGTGCGGTCGTAATAGAGCCCGGGGTGGAAGAGCTGCACCTCGAACGGCAGCTTGCGATCGCGCCACAGCGCGTGATCGGGGCGAAAGCGGATGTCGCGCCACTGGTCGTAAGTCAGCGACCCGACCAGCATCCACTCCGGCACCTTCTGCTGCCGATCGCGAGACGGTTCCGCCGCCAGCGCCGCGGCGCGCGTCGCGACGTCGGTGAGATCGAAACCGCTCGCGGCGGCGGGAACGACCACCACAGAACAGAGGAGGACGCGTATGAACGGGCACATGCGCGCCATCGGACCGCACACCCGGCGGCGGGTCAAGGGGGTCAGCGGCAGGGATGAAGCGAAAGGGCCTTGGAGGGCGCCCAGTTACTTGCGCAGCGGCGCCGAACACGACTGGAAACGCCGAGACTGTTGCCAGCCAGCAGACTGGTACATCGAACCGCTGAGCTTCCAGTGCAAGCCGTAGCCGCGGGACCTGTGCCCGCCGGCAGCGCACCGCGCTGCCCGGTGGGGAGGGGGGCGGCAACCGTGCCCCGACCGCAACACCTCACATCAGCCGGGCCCGGCACAACTTGACCACACCTGCCAAATGCCGGCGCTCACGCATGTTCCCTTCACCCCTCAAGGGGCCTCTCGGCACGCGCCAAATGCTATGCCATCGAACGTCAGTACTGCCGCAGCACCGCGACGACGACGCCGCGCACTTCGCAGTCGCGCTCTTTGACGATCAGCGGGCGGAGCGTTTCGTTGGCGGGCTGGAGGCGAATGCGGCCGGCTTTGTCGCGATGGAAGCGCTTGACCGTCGCCTCGCCGTTGACGACGGCGACGACGGTCTCGCCGTTGTCGGCCGTGGCGCGCTGTTCGACGACGATGTAGTCGCCGTCGAGGATGCCGTCCTCGACCATGGAGTTGCCGACGACGCGCAGGACGAAAGTGTTCTGGCGGCGGATGAATTGCTCGGGGACGGCGATGTGATCGGCGGTCTCGAGGGCCTCGATGGGGCGGCCGGCGGCGACGCGGCCGAGCAGCGGCAGCTCGACGGCGCGCCGACCCTTGTTCTGCGGCACGACCTCGATGGCGCGGCTGTGGTTCCAGGTGCGGCGGATGAGGCCTTTGTGCTCGAGGTTGGTCAGGTGTTTGTGCACGGTGGCGAGCGAGCTCAAGCCGAAGTGGGCGCCGATCTCCTCGAAGGTCGGCGCGTAGCCGTGCTCGGCGATGTGCCCTTCGAGGTAGTCGAAGAGCTCTTTCTGGCGCTTGGTGAGGTACATGGCGACCGGCTCTCCGATAGCGAAGATATGGCGAAGCCGCAAGAAGCAAGAAGGATGAAGGAAGGTCGACCGCGGAGGAGGCGGAGCTGCCCCGCGCTCGCGCACCGGAGGTTGCCGTTCGTCCCAAACCGAAACGCCTTTCACACCACGAAGAGCTCGAAGAGCACGAAGGGCAAGGGTTCCGGGCGTGCGAGGAGAGCAGAGCAGCTCCCGGTTTGTAAACCTGAGAGCAGTCTTTGGACACCGCACTGCGCCAGGACCTTCGTGGTCTTCGTGCCCTTCGTGGTGAGGGATTTTTCTTCGGATCGTGCCCCACCCCACCGGGCGGCGCGTTGCGCTGCCGGCAGGTACGGGTCCCGCGGCCCCAGCTCGGCGCGATGCGCGCCGGCTCGTGCCGGGGCGGGGGCCGGCGTGGTAGAGAGCGCCGGCTCGCTCGCGGAGGGCGAGCCGGCGCAGGAGGTGGCCGCATGTTGCACCGCATGACAGGGCTCGGCGTGGTGCTGGTCGTTCTCGGCACGGCCGTATCGGCGGCGGCGGAGCGCTTGCGTCTAGAGGAAGTACCGGAGCCGTTGCGGCCGTGGGTGGAGTGGGTGCTGCACGACCACGAGAACGCCGTGTGCGCACCGCTCTACGCGCAGCCGGAAACCCGACAGTGCGCGTGGCCATCGCGCTTGACGCTGGCGCTCGATGAGCACGGCGGCACGTTCACCCAGCACTGGGAGGTTCAGCGCGCCCTGTGGGTGCCGATGCCCGGCGAGCCGAAGCATTGGCCGCAGGAGGTGACGGTCGACGGCGCCGCCACCGTCGTCGTCGACCACAGCGGCGTGCCGCGGGCGCTGCTGCAACCGGGCCAGCACGCGATTGCGGGTCGCTTCACCTGGGACCGCTTGCCGGAGATACTACCCATCCCGTCGGCCACGGCGTTGCTCGAGCTCAGCCTGCGCGGCGCCGCCGTGCCGTTCCCGGAGCGCGACGCGCAGGGCAGGCTGTGGTTGCAACGGCAGGCACCGGCGGCGGGCGAGGACGATCGCATCGACGTCGAGGTGCACCGCCTGGTGCAGGACGGCGTGCCGCTGCGCTTGGTGAGCCGCATCCAGCTCGACGTCGCCGGCAAGGGTCGCGAGGTCACACTCGGGCCCGTCCTGCCCGGCGACTTCGTGCCGATGGCGCTCGAGAGCCCGCTGCCGGCGCGCTTGGAAGGCGACGGCCGCTTACGCCTGCAGGTGCGCGCCGGGCGCTGGATGCTGGAGCTCCGCGCCCGCCACAGCGGGCCGGCGGCCAGCTTGACCGCACCACGCGCCGAGCCGCCGTGGGATGCCAACGAGGTCTGGGCCTTCGAGGCGCAACCGGCGCTACGCGTCGTCGATATCGAGGGCGCCGACAGCATCGATCCGCAGCAGACCGATCTGCCGGATGCATGGCGGCAGTTCCCGACCTATCTGATGCGCACGGGCGCCGCGCTGAAGCTCATCGAGCGCCGCCGGGGCGACGCCGACCCGGCGCCGGACCAGCTCGGCCTCGAGCGCACGCTGTGGCTGGACTTCGACGGCGCCGGCTACACCGTGCGCGATCACATCAGCGGCACGCTGGTGCGCAGCGCGCGCCTCGACATGGCCCCGCCCACCCGGCTCGGTCGCGTCAGCATCGGCGGCGTCGACCAGTTCATCACCCGACTCGACGACGCGGCGCCGCCGGGAGTGGAGATTCGCACCGCGAGGGTGGACCTCGAAGCCGACAGCCGCCTCGACGGCGTCGGAGGCGACCTGCCGGCGGTGAGCTGGCGGCACGATTTCCAAACGCTCTCCGCCACGCTGCAGCTGCCACCGGGATGGCGGCTGCTGCACGCCCGCGGTGTCGACGAGGCCGCACCGACGTGGATCGGAACCTGGACGCTGCTCGACCTCTTCGGCGTGCTCCTCATCGCCCTGGCCACCGCCCGGCTCTACGACTGGCGCTGGGGCGCGCTCGCCCTCGTCGCCGTCGGCCTGTCCTTCACCGAAATCGAAGCACCGCGCTGGATCTGGCTCGTCGCGCTGGCCGCCGAAGCGCTGGGACGCCTCGTCTCCGCCGGCCGGCTGGCCTCCTTCATACGCGTCGCGCATCTTGCGGGGCTGGCCGTGCTGGTCATCCTCGCCGTCGCATTCGCCCTTGCGCAGGTCCGCCAGGGGTTCTACCCGGCGCTTCAGCCGATGGTGCCGCTCGGGCGCGTGACCGGGGGTACGATCTCGATCGGCATGGTGCCACGACCTGAAGCCGCTCCACCGCCTGCAGCACGAGAGGCGGCGATGGAGCGGACCAGGTTCAGACGAGAAGACAAGTCTGCCGAGGCGGAAGGAGGGATTTCAGCGTACTCGTCACGGGGGCAGAGTTTACAGGCCTACGTCGACCCGCGCGCCGTCGTGCAGACGGGACCGGGGCTGCCGACCTGGAACTGGCACCGCGTCTCGCTGCAGTGGAGCGGCCCCGTGGAACGCGATCAACGCGTGCACCTGCTGCTCGTCCCGCCATGGGCGAACCTCCTGCTGGCGCTGGCGCGCACGCTCTTGCTGGCTGCTTTGGTGGTGCGACTGGTGCGCCGATGGAAGGCGTCACCGGTGACGTCCGCCGCGGCGGCACTCGGCGTTGCAGTTGTGGCATCCCTCTTCGGCGCGGCGCCGGCGCGCGCCGATTTCCCATCTTCGGAGCTGCTCGACGCGCTGCGCTCGCGCCTGCTCGAGCCACCCGATTGTCATCCGATCTGCGCCGCCTTCCCGCGACTGCATCTCGAGGTCGGCGGCGATGCCGTGCGCATGCGGCTGCAGGCCGACGTCAGCGCCGCCAGCGCGCTGCCGCTGCCCGGCCAGGCGCAACACTGGCTGCCGCGCACGGTGCTGGTCGATGGCCGCGCCGCAGCCGCCCTGTGGCAGGACGGCGACGGCACGGTGTGGCTCAATCTGCCGCCCGGCCGGCACGACGTGGTGCTCGAAGGCCCGCTGCCCGGGCGCGACACGGTGCAGATCCCGTTGCCGCTGCCACCACGCTCCGTCGAGGCGAGGGTCTCGGGGTGGACCCTCGACGGCTTGCACGAGAACGGCGTCGCCGACGCGATCCTGCAGCTCACCCGCATCGCGCCCGCAACCGGCGAGGGCACCGCCCCGCTGCAGCCGAGCCAGTTGCCGCCGTTCGCCAGTGTCGAACGCACACTGCAGTTGGCGCTCACCTGGGCCGTCGAGACGCGCGTCGTGCGCCTGACGCCGCCCGGTTCGGCCTTGGTCCTGGAGATTCCCCTGCTGGCGGGCGAAGCCGTCACCACCGCCGACGTGCGCGTGGTCGACGGCAAGGCGCTCATCAATCTGCCGGCGCAGGCGACCGAGACGACCTGGCAGTCCACGCTCAGCGAGACCTCGCCGATCCGACTGCAAGCCCCCGAGGCGGTGCCGTGGGTGGAGACCTGGCGCCTCGATGCCGGCCCCGTCTGGCATGTCGAGTCGAGCGGCATCCCGCCCGTGCACGGCGAATCCTCCGCCCAGGCTCGGCGCGACTGGCGCCCGTGGCCGGGCGAGACGCTGGCGTTGGACATCACCCGGCCGCAGGGGGTCGGCGGCCAGACGCTCACCATCGATCGCAGCGAGATGCGGGTGAGCCCGGGCGTGCGCACGACCGAGGTGACGCTCGAGCTGTCGCTGCGCAGCAGCCGCGGCGGCCGACACGCGCTGACGCTCCCCGAGGGCGCCGTCTTGCAGTCGGTCAAGATCGACGCCGTCGAGCAGCCGATCCGCCAGGAAGGACGCAGCGTCGTGCTCCCGGTCGCACCCGGCGCGCAGCGCATCGACCTGCGCTGGTTGCGGCACGAGGGCATCGCGGCGCTGCTGCGCACGCCCGTGGTCGACCTCGGCGCGGCCAGCGTCAATGTCTTTCTGAACGTGGCGATACCGGCCAACCGCTGGGTGCTGCTGACGGGCGGGCCGCGACTCGGCCCGGCGGTGTTGTTCTGGACTTCCCTGCTGGTCGTGCTGCTGATCGCGCTCGGCCTCGGACGGGTCCGCTCGACGCCGCTGCGCGCGCGGCACTGGTTTCTCCTCGGCATCGGCCTGACCCAGGTGGACGTGGCTCTCGCCGTCCTCGTCGCCGGCTGGTTGCTCGCCCTCGGCTGGCGGCGCGAGCGCGGCAGCCAACTGGGCGGGCCCGCCTTCGACGTCACGCAGATCCTCCTCGTCCTGTGGACCGCCGCCGCCCTGTGGGTCCTCTTCTCCGCCATCCAGCGCGGCCTGCTCGGCACACCCGATATGCAGATCGCCGGCGCCGGCTCCACCGCCAGCTTGCTGCAGTGGTATGCGGATCGCGCCGCGGCGACGCTGCCGCAGGCCTGGGTGCTGTCTGCGCCGCTCTTCGTCTACCGCCTGGCGATGCTGCTGTGGGCCCTGTGGATCGCCCTCGCCCTGCTGCGCTGGCTGCGCTGGGCCTGGGAGTGCTTCGGCAGCGGCGGATACTGGACCGAGCTGCGGCGCCCCAAGCCGGGCTCGACGGCGGCGTGAGCGACACGCACGCGCACGCGTCGCCGAGAGGTGAGGTGCCAAGGGGGGAACTATAGCGGCCCGTTGAAAAGCGCGTTCCGTGAACGGAACACCTTGCGGCACAAGCACTTCCCGCTCATCCTTCGACAAGCTCAGGACAGGCCCTGAGCCCGTCGAAGGATGTCGCTAGAAACCGCAACTTCCGCGGAGAGCGCTGCATTGAGCAGCCCCGGTGCTGGGTGGCTGCGAAGCAGCACGGGTTGCCGCGCCCCACCCCACCGGGCAGCGCGTTGCGCTGCCGGCGGGCACAGGTCCCGCGGCTACAGCTTGTCGCGATGTGCGCTGGCTCGATCCGGCAGGCACAGAGCTCGCGGTTACGGCAGGCGCGGCTGGCGCGTCAAGGTGCGCGCGGTCGATCAGCGCGCGCGGCTGTCGGTGTCCAGCGCCTCGGCGGTGCGCTTCGCCGAGTCACTCAGCGGGTCGTGCACCACCGGCGAGTGCTCCTCCACCGCCTTGGGGAACAGCAGTGAGGCGGCGACGGAGGACGCCAGCACGCCGGCGACGATGCCGAGCGAGAGCCCGATCGGCACATGGTACCAATCGGCGATCAGCATCTTGACGCCGACGAACACCAGCACCACCGACAGCCCGAACTGCAGGAAGCGGAACTGGCCGATGATCGTGGCGAGCAGGAAGTACAGCGAACGCAGTCCGAGGATGGCACAGACGTTGGAAGTGTAGACCAGGAAGGGATCGGTGGTGATGGCGAAAATGGCGGGGATGGAGTCGACGGCGAAGACCAAGTCGGTGGTCTCGACCATCACCAGCACGACCAGCATCGGCGTGGCGATCCATCGGCGCCGGCCGCGCACTGGGGCGCGGACGACGAAGCGCTGGCCGTAGTAGCGCTTGGTCACCGGCATGACGCGGCGCAACAGGCGGATCACGGGATTGGCCTCGACTTCGATGCCCTCTTCGCCGGCGAATGCCATGCGCACCCCGGTGAAGACGAGGAAGGCGCCGAAGATGTAGAGAATCCAGTCGAAGCGATCGATCAGAAACGAGCCGGCGGCGATCATCGTGCCGCGCAGCACCAGCGCGCCGAGAATACCCCAGAACAGAATGCGGTGCTGATAGCGCTTCGGCACCGAGAAGTAGGAGAAGATCAGCACGAAGACGAAGATGTTGTCGACCGAGAGGGCCTGTTCGATCAGGTAACCAGTGAGGAACTCGAGCGCCGCCTGACCGCCGAGGAAATGGGCGATGCCGAGGTTGAACAGGAGCGCCAGGCTCACCCAGGTCACCACCCAGCCCGCCGCCTCGCGCGCCGAGACCTCGTGGGCCTGACGGTGGAACACGCCGAGGTCGATGGCGAGGATGACCAGAACGACGATGTGAAAGGCGACCCAAACCCACAGCGGCATGCGGCGCAGCTAGCAGAAGCCCGCCGCCGCCGGAAGGGAAGAGGGAAGAGGGGGAAGAGGGGACGTTGGAAGAGGAAGAGGGGACGTTG
>CAYYWP010000180.1:0-9667 GCA_964475125.1 uncultured Binatia bacterium (SeqCode)
GACGGCGGCGAGCTGGACCGTTTCGCCGAGACGCAGCGCGCCGCCGTCGGCTGTCTCTTGCCCGAGGATCATGCGGAAGAGCGTCGTCTTGCCGGCGCCATTGGCGCCGATGACGCCGACGATGCCGCCCGGCGGCAGGGCGAAGCCGAGCCCGTCGATCAACAGTCGCTCGCCGTATCCCTTCTTGAGATCCTCGGCTTCGACGACCACGTCGCCGAGACGGGGCGGCGGTGGAATGGCGATCTCGACCGTCTCGGGCAGTCGGTTCTCCTCCTCGCCGCGCAGCTGTTCGTAGGCGCTGATGCGCGCCTTGCTCTTGGCCTGGCGGGCGCGCGGCGACATGCGGATCCAGTCCAGCTCGCGATCGAGCGTGCGCTGGCGTGCCGAGGCCTGCTTTTCTTCCTGGGCCAAGCGCTGGCGCTTCTGTTCCAACCAGGCGGTGTAGTTGCCCTGGAAGGGAATGCCGCGGCCGCGATCGAGTTCGAGGATCCAGCCGGCGATGTTGTCGAGAAAATAACGGTCGTGGGTGACGGCGACCACAGTGCCCGGGTACCCCTGCAGATGGCGCTCGAGCCAGCCGACCGACTCGGCGTCGAGGTGGTTGGTCGGCTCATCGAGCAACAGCAAGTCCGGTTTCTGCAGCAGCAGCCGGCACAGGGCGACGCGCCGGCGCTCGCCGCCCGAGAGGGTTGCGACCGCGGCCTCGGCGGGCGGCAGGCGCAGCGCGTCCATGGCGATCTCGAGCTGGCGATCGAGCTCCCAGGCGTTGGCCGCGTCAATGCGATCCTGCAAGGCCGCCTGGCGATCCAGCAGCTTGCTCATTTGCTCATCGTCGATCGGCTCGCCGAGCTGCGCCGAGACCGACTCGAACTCCGTCAACAGGGCCCGCGTCTCGGCCACGCCTTCCTCGACGTTGCCGAGCACGTCCTTCGCCGGGTCGAGCTGCGGCTCCTGGGGCAGGAAGCCGACGCGCACTCCTGGTGTCGGCCTGGCCTCACCGGTGAATTCGCTGTCGACGCCGGCCATGATGCGCAGCAGCGTGCTCTTACCCGCACCATTGGGTCCGAGGACGCCGATCTTCGCCCCCGGCAAGAAGGCCAGGGTGATGTCGTCGAGCAATACGCGGTCCGGCGCCAGCGCCTTGCGCAACTTGTACATGGTGTAGACGAATTCGGGCACGCGGGCTCCTCGGGGACAACCGCAACGATTAGCGCAGCGCTGATGGCGTGGCCAGACGGGCGCCGCACGTCGGGGCATGACCGGGTGACCGGTGAACAGTGACCAGTGGCCGGTGAGCAGTGACCGGTGACCGGTTACCGGGTACTGGTCACTGGTCACGCTTGGCGTGCTCCCTTGGAGCCTGATTTCAGTTAGACTGGCGGCAGGGAGGAACGGCGATGAAGTGGGCATCGAGTGCCTCCGACGCCCCGGCACTGGGTGCAGCGGTGGCGGCCGCGGCGTCGGACGTGCGCGCACAGCTCGGTGGCTGTCCGGCGGACCTCCTGCTCGCCTTCGCTTCGGCCCACCACGCCGGGAACTATGAGCACCTACCGGCCTTGGTTCGTTCCGAGCTCGGTGGGGGTGTGCTGGTGGGATGTTCGGCCGGGGGCGTGATCGGTGGCGGTCATGAGATCGAACGCCGCCCAGGGCTTTCTTTGACTGCCGCCTTCATGCCCGGCGTCACCATCGAGCCCCTGCGTCTCGACAACAGCGCCCTGCCCGGACCGGGAAGCGAGGCCGAGCTCTGGCGGCGACTGATCGGCACGGAGCCCACCCATGAGGCGCACTTTTTGATCTTTCCCGACCCCTTCACCTTCGACGCGGAGACACTGCTGGGAGGCCTGGACCTCGCCTATCCGGGCAGCATGACGATCGGCGGCATCGCCAGCGGCGGTCGCCAACCGGGGGAGAACGCGTTGTTTCTCGCCGACCGGGTACACCGCGATGGAATGGTCGGCGCCGCCCTGCACGGCAACCTGGTGGTCGATGCGATCGTCGCGCAGGGATGCCGCCCGATCGGTCAACCCATGTTCGTGACCGCTTGCGAACGCAATGTCATCCGGGCGCTCGATGGCCGCTCACCGCTGGCGGTGCTGGAAGCGCTGCACGAGCAACTCGAGGCCCGCGATCGCCAGCTCGCGCGCCACTCCCTGTTTCTCGGCATCGTGATGAAGAAAGACCGCCAGGAGTATCGGCAGGGCGATTTCCTGATTCGCAACCTGATCGGCATCGATTCGCGCTCGGGAGCACTGGCGATCGGCGCCCTGGTCGAAGCGGGCGCGGTGGTACAGTTCCATCTGCGCGATGCGGAGACCTCGGCTCAGGACCTGAATACGATGTTGACCCGGCATCAGACATCCGAACAGCCGCGATCGCAGGGGGCGCTGCTGTTTTCCTGCCTGGGACGGGGCCAGTTCCTCTACGGTCGCGCCGACCACGACACCGACGCGTTTCGCCGCTACGCCGGCGACGTCCCGCTCGGCGGCTTCTTTTGCAACGGCGAGATCGGTCCGGTGTCCGGAACGACCTTTCTACACGGATATACGAGCGCCTTCGGGCTCTTTCGTGCCAAGGACAGCTGACGCCGGCGCCGCCAACTCGGTTGACGGAATCAAGTGCCGCGCTCTGCCTCTGTCCGCGCTCGCTGTAACATGGTGAGCAAGGCGAGCCGTTGCGGCGCCAGCGTAGCGTCGGGCCCGGTCGCCTTGATGAACCACGGCCCGCCCTTGCCCTCGATGACGGCGCCGAACAATCGTGCGCCCGGTAGCGGAGTCGTCGGTCTGCCCATGGTGCCGCCGATCAGCGTGCCTTCGGCATCGACCCAGGTGATGCGTAGCCCGTTCGCTTCCAACGCTTCGCGTCGCGGCACGCCACGTCCATCCGGCGCGATCTGAGAGAGCCACCGTTGAATATTGCTCTCGACATCGCCTCCTTGATTGGCGCCGAAGTGAAAGATCGCCAGCTCCGCCGGACCGCCGGGCCCGTCGATGACGGCCTGCGCGGCTCGCATCGAGCTGCTAGGCGTGACGACGCGCCAACCGGCCGGTATCTCTACGAGCAAGCCCTTCGCCACCACCGGTGTGCCCGGCACAGCCGCACGGCTGCAGCTCATCACGGCGATCGCGAGCAGGGCGGCGAGACTTCGAACCGACATTCATTTTCTCCCCCTGCGGCGAAGCTCGAGGCGAAGTTGCTCGCGCCTCGCCCGGGTGCTTTCTCCACCGTGTTGCAGTTTTGTAAAGAAAATTGGGGGTATCCCTAGGCCATGAACTCGTCTTCTGCGAAAAGGCCGGTAACCGGTTAAACTGCCGCGTGTTTTCCTGATCTGGCAGTGCCTAATTCGTGGGCAATTCAAGCCTGTACTTACAGAGAGAAGCGATTGCGAGCAGTAATCGACAGGTTGTCCACAGGAGCCTGTGGTTTTCCCACCGCCGCTCACTCCTCCTCGTACATTTCTTCGATCTCGCGCGCGAAATGTTCCGCGACGACCTTGCGTTTGACCTTCAGGGTCGGGGTCAGCTCACCGCTCTCGATGGCGAAGTTGCGCGCCAGGACGGCAAAGCGCTTGATCCCTTCGACGCGCGAGAAGGTCTGGTTGACGACCTCGACGTGGGCCTGAATGTGGGCGTGCAGGAGCGGCTGTGTGTGGATCGTGGCCGGATCGAGCGCATGGCGTGAGGCGAAGTCAGCGGCGGCATCGGCATCGAGGGTGAGGAGCACCGACAGATACTTGCGTCGATCACCGATGACCACGGCCTCATTGATCAGCGGCGATTCCTTCAGCGCCGCTTCGATGTTTTTCGGGGTGACGTTCTTGCCGCCGGCGGTGATGATGATGTCCTTCTTGCGGCCGGTGATGCGCAGGAAACCCTCGCTGTCGAATTCGCCGAGATCGCCGGAGAGGAGCCAGCCATCCGCGAGGGTTTCGGCGCTGGCCTGTGGATCCTTGTAGTAGCCGAGGAAGACGTTGGGGCCGCGGACGAGGATATCGCCATCGTCGGCGATGCGGCCCTCGACACCGGGGAGCGGCTTGCCGACGGTGCCGAAGCGGGTCGCGCCCGGAAGATTCGTGGAAGTCGGCCCGCAATCTTCCGATTGGCCGTAGACTTCGTAGATGATGACGTCGAGGCCGCTGAAAAACTCCAACACATCGTGGCCGATCGGTGCCGCTCCCGCGCCGCAGATGCGGGCGCGTCCGAGGCCGAGAGCCGGTTTGATCTTGGAAAAAACCAACTTGCGTGCCAGGCGGTACTGCGCTGCCAGCGCGCCGCGTGGTTCGCGGCCGTGACAGCGTTCGTCGCTGACCCGGCGGCCGACGTTCATCGCCCAGTCCATGAGTCGGCGGCGTACTCCCGCCGTCGCGTTCAGGCGCGCGGCGACGCCGGCCTGGAACTTCTCCCAGATGCGTGGGACGCCGAAGAACAGCTGCGGCTGGACCTCGCGCAGGTTGTTGAGCACCCGCTCGATCGATTCGGCGTAGTACACGCCGTAGCCCACCACCGAGGCGCCGTGGATGGTGAACATCTGTTCGGCGACGTGGGAGAGGGGCAGGTAGGACAGGACGCAGTCGCCGGCGTGCACGTCGTTGATCCGCATCGCCGTCTCGGCGGTCCACGCCAGGTTGCGGTGCGACAGCATGACGCCTTTCGGCGGCCCCGTGGTCCCGGACGTATAGATGAGGGTGGCGAGATCGTCGGGCTGGATCGCAGCCAGGCGGCTGACGAAGGCGGCATCGTCGGTGCCTTCACCGAGGGCGCAAAAGGCCTCCCAGGTGAGCACGAGGGGATCGTCGATCGGTGCCGCGCCGCGCATTGCCACCACCCGTTGCAAGTGCGGCAGGCGCTCGCGTTCCTGCGCGATCTTCTGCCATTGCTCGGCGTTCTCCACCAAGATGACGCTCGAGGCGGCGTGGTCGGCGATGTAGCGCACCTCCCCGGGGGCGTTCGTGGTGTAGATTCCGACCGGGACGCTGCCGATGGACATCGCGGCGACGTCGAAGATGGTCCAGTCGGGGCAGTTGAAGCCGATGATGCCAACCGTACCGCCGGTGGGCACCCCGAGAGCGATGAGCGCCTTGCCGACCTGTCGCACTTCGGCCGCGTAATCGCGCCAGTTGGTCGCCTGCCATCCGCTCGCGTTGCGGACGTAGTAGGCCGGCGCCTCCGGCCGGGCCACCGCCTGGCGCTGAACATGCTGTGGGATCGATTGAAACGACATCTGATGCTGCGTGCCAGTTATCGGTGCCACGGGTTCGATGGTTGCGAGCCGATTCTTATCATTGTGTTCTTCCGACACCTAGCAGCCCGTTGAAAAACGTGTTCCGCCCATCCTTCGACGGGCTCAGGGCATCTCCTGAGCCCGTCGAAGGATGAGCGGAACACGTGGCGGCACAAGCACTTCCCGCTCATCCTGAGCCTGTCGAAGGATGAGCGCGGCCTTTTTCGACGGCATGCTAGTCCTGAAGCGCAGACACCCGGCACCTGGGCCCTGGCCCCCGGTCCCCGATCCCTCACACCTGGCCCCCGCTTTACAGGGTCCATTCGTCGCCCTCGCTGGGGCCGAGGGGTGGGGGTGGCAAGCTGTTCGGATCGATGCTCGTGGCGTGTGTCTCGGGAATCTGGGGTGGCGGGGTGCCACCGGCTCGCTCGAGCAGTTTGATGAGTGGTGGGATGGCCCAGCACGCCGCGCTCGCCCGCGCCTTGACTGAGTGGTTGAGCTCCGCCAGGCGGCCGGCCCAGCGCGTCGGATTATCGCGGTAGTCGCCAACCTCGTGTTGCAGGGCGCGCAGTGCGCCATGGAACTGCGCCAGGCGGGCTGCGGTCTCGCGCTCGAACAGCGTCACGTCGCGCACCGCGCTTTCGAGGATCGGGTGATCCAGCGGCGGGCTAGCGGTGGGGTTCTCCGCAGCGGCGACGCGGCGCAGGGCCGAGTCGATGCGGCGCAGTTCGAGCAGGATGGCCGTCGCCAGTGATTCCCGGGTGCGCTGGCGCTGGCGGCGCTCGCGGCTGCCGGCGATGCGGGCGCCAAGCCAGGCCGCCAACATGGCCAGCGCGGCGCCGAGCACGACATGGAAGAGGCCGCTGTCGAAGCCGGCCATTCCCCAGCGGGCGAGCAGGGGCGGCGTCGCCGTCGCGGTGAGCGTTGGGGTGGGGGACGGGGTCGCGGTCGGGGAGGAGGTCTCCGTCGGCGTCAGTGTTGGGGTGCCGGTCGCCGCAACGGTGGGGCTGTCGGTTGGTGTCGCGGTATCCGACGGCGTGACGCTTGCACTGGCTGTGGCGCTGGCAGTCGGCTGGAGAGTCGGCGTGAAGGGAACGGCCGTGGGTGCTCGAGTCAGTGTGGGTGGGGCGGCCTTCTCGGGCAGGGGCTCGACGGTCAAACCAGCTGGCTGCGCCTGCCCGGGCGAGCCCGCGAGCGTCGAAAGGGCGGCGGCGAGAAGCAAGAGCGCGGGACGCCTCACGCGCCGCGCTCTACTACTTTGCGGCCGGCCGAGACAATGCTGCCGTTTGGCCGCACCGGGGACATGCCGCACGGCCGCTTCTGGTTGCATGCCGTGCGGGTGTGACACTAGAAGGCCGCGACGAGGAGTCGAGACGGGAGTGGGTGATGAGCTGGATGGCTGACCCGCAAGTCTGGATCGCGCTGGTGACGCTGACGGCGCTCGAGCTCGTGCTCGGCATCGATAACATCATCTTCATCTCGATCCTGGCCGGAAAATTGCCGGTGCATCAGCAGGCGCGGGCCCGTCTGATCGGCCTCGGACTGGCAGTGATCTCGCGCATCCTGCTGCTGCTCTCGCTCAGTTGGCTGGTCCGCCTCACCGCCCCGCTCCTCACCGTGGCGGGGTATGCCTTGTCGGGCCGAGATCTCATCTTATTGCTCGGCGGCGTCTTTCTCCTCATCAAGAGCACGCACGAGATTCACGACAAGCTCGAGGGGGCCGAGCGCCCGGTGTCGGTCGCGGCGCATCCCAGCTTCGGCGCCGTGATCACGCAAATCGTGTTGCTCGACGTGGTCTTTTCGATCGATTCGGTGATTACCGCCGTCGGCATGGTGAGCCAGATCGGCGTGATGGTGGCGGCGGTCGTCATCGCCGTCATCCTCATGATGCTCTTCGCCGGGCCCCTCGGCCGCTTCGTCGAGCGCCACCCGACGGTGAAGATGCTCGCCCTCAGCTTTCTGCTCCTCATCGGCATGGCGCTGATCGCCGACGGCCTGCACTTCCACATCCCGCGCGGCTACATCTATTTCGCCATGGGCTTCTCGATGATGGTCGAGATGCTCAACCTGCGGGTACGCAAACGGGCGCTCGAGCCGGTCCAGCTCCGCGCGCCCATCGTCGCGCACGACGGAACGCGCGAGTCCTGACGCTTTCGACCCCGGCGGGCGTTCAGCCGGTGCGACTCATCGCCCCTCGGCCAAGGAGCGTGCGCCGTAGGTCTCGAGCAACTGGTTGATATTGGTGGTTTTGATGTCGAAACCGCCGCCGGCCAGCGGCAGCAGCAGAATGCGCTTCCCGGCCAGGGATTCAGCCAGCTTGAGCTTCACCATCACCTCGCCGCCGCTGCCGGCCAGCGCTTTGTTCAGCTCGGCGATGCCTTTGGCCTCGGCTCGGCCTTCCGCGGCGATGGCGGAAGCGATGTTGCGCTGCTGGTCGTAATACGCGTCGGCCTGGATCTGGGCCTGGCGGAAGCGGCCGTCGGTCTCGGCGACCATCTTATTGACCTCCCCCTTGGCCTCCTCGAGCTTGCGCAGCCACTCTTCCTCGGCGGCCTTGGTGGCCGATTTGTTCTGTTCGGCCACCTGTTCGGCGATCTTCTTGTCCTCGATGGCCTTCTGGTAGGCGGGGTTGAAGCGGTAGTCCTTGGTCGAGACGCGCTCGACAATGACGCCAAACGGATTGAGCATCTCGTTGAGCGACTGCTTGGCCACCTCGGCCTTGTGGTCGCGCCGGTCGGAGACGTAGAACTCCTCGGTCTTCAGCTCGCCGAAGATATCGCGTGGCCGGCTGCGTGCGATCGTGCGCACCACTTTGTCCTTGAGCTCGAAGTTGCTCAGCGCGACGTGCTGCAGGATGAAGGGGGCGCGCTGCGGGTCGATGCGCCACGAGACGATGACGTCGAGGCTGATGTCATTGCCGTCGATGGTCTTGAACAGCAGATCGTCACGGTAGGTGCGGTCGCCGCGGCGCGGATCGAAAGTCATCTCCAGATTGTGCAGCTTGGTGTCGAAAACGTACCAGTCGTTGAGCACGGCGGGGAAGAAATAGACCGCGCCGGGCGTATAGACCTCGTCGACGACACCGCTGCCGTGAATCGGGTCCCACTTGGCGACCCGCACCCCGACCTCGGTCGGTCCGGTATTGTGCGGCCAGAAGCAGAAGATGCCGAGAATGACGACGGCGATGGCGATGAGAGCGGCTCGCATGGCGTGCTCCGGCGCTCACGGGTGCGGCGGCGCGCCGGTGACCTCGAACAGCTTCAACATGGCGTCGAGATCGAGCGGGTTGACGCCATTGGCGCCGTCGCTCGGCAGCACCAGCAGCTCGACGCCCTGCATGGCCTCGGCGAGCTTGAGGCCGACCATGCGGTCGGCGCCGGCAACCTGGAGGGCCTGGTTGCGCAGTTGCGTCTTCTCGGCTTCGGCCAGCTTGACCAGCAGGTCGCCCTCGGCGTGCTTGGTGCGCACGTAGAGGTCGCGCTCGGCATCCTTGGTCACCTGATAGGCGGTGCCTTCCTGGAGCTTGATGCCGACCGCTGCCTGACCTTCTTGGATGACCTTCGTCAGCTTGGCCCCCTCGGTGGCCGCGCGCCCCTCGGCCTGGTTCTTGAAGACGAGCTGGTCCTTCAGCTTCTTCTCCTCGATGTTCTTCTGGATCTCGTCCGTGTACCGGAAGTAGCGCACCATGACCTGGTCGACCTCGATGCCGTAGGCTTCGAGATCGCGGTTGAGGTACGTCTTGGCCAGCTCCGCCTTGGTGTGCCGCAGCGGGCTGTTGTAGAACTCCTCCGTCGTCAGCTCGCCGAGGGTTTGCTTCAGCACCGGCTCGGCCTTCGGCTGGATGCCGGCGCTCTCGAACAAGCGGTCCGGTCCGAGGGTGGTGAAGACCCGGTAGGGGTCCTTGATGTGGTAGATGACGCTCACGTCGACGTCGACGTAGAAGCCGTCCGAGGTCTGGATGTGAGCGGCCTTGGTCACGCCCGCCTCGCGCGCCGCCTCTTCACGCGTGCCGGTCAGGTCGAGCACCTGCAGATCGCGCGGAAAGGTGTACATGCGCTCGAGGTCGAGCAGCTTGAGTACGACGTGGAAGCCGGCACCGTAGACGTGGGGCTGTACGCCCGGGGTGCTGAGCAGCGCCACCCGTACGACCTTGATGCCGTACTGGTTGGGGGCGACGTAGACCAGGCAGGCCCACATCAACGCCTTGATCACCAGCCAAGCCGCGAGCAGCGGCAGCACGACGCGCCGCGCGAAGGGCGACTGCAGGACTCTGCCGGCAGACCACTGCTCCGACCACGTGCGAAGAGACCGGGGGGGCTCCATGCCCGGACCCTTACCGCGCTGGCGGTCGCGGTGCCAGGGAAAGGCGGGAGGTTGTAACATCGGTAGTGCCCCCGTCTTGGAGCGCGCCGCTCCGCGGCGCACGGCAACGCGAAGCGTTGCCCTGGGC
>CAYYWP010000181.1:0-9576 GCA_964475125.1 uncultured Binatia bacterium (SeqCode)
CTATGTCGCGCTCGGCAGTGACGGCTCCCACTGCGACAGCGACGGCTCGACGCGCGGTGCTCCGGCGATCTGCTCGTAGTTGAGGGTGTAGACGTTGCGGAAGGTGTCCACGGCCAGGCGCGCCGCCGCCACGCCGGTGGTGCGGGTGAGTCGGTTGCCCTGCGGGGTGTGGACGTCGAGGCGGTAGTCGCCGACCTGCATACCGTCGTTGACGTACGACAGCACGTACATATAGCCGAGGCCCTCGACCGCCAGGTCCACGTAAACGATGCCGCTGCCCTGCTCGAGCTCGACGATGCTGGTCGTCTGGTTCTGGAAGATCGCGACCGGGTTGGCGGCGGTATCGAAGGCCTGAATGCGCTGATTGCCATCCTCCAGAACCAGGATGGCACCGTTGAACACCGCCACGGCGACCGGCGCACTCATCAGGCCGGCGCGCGTGCCGAGGCCGGCCTTGAGAATGCCGAAGGGCACCGCCTCCGGTGCCTGGCCGCGATCGACCGCCTGCGCCGGCAGTTGCAGGATCTCCATCTTGTGGGTGGTGCGGTTGACACCGATGACGAAGCCCATCGGGTGCACGGCCAGCCCGTCGAGCGGCTGGGAGAATTGGCCCCAGGTGAGCGGATTGTCGACGTCGATCTGCGCGGTGAGGTCGAGGGCGATCGACTGCAGGTAGAATCCATCCGCCGCCGGCAAGACGAAGAAGTTGCGCCCGCTGCCGTCGGCCGGGCCGAGGCGGTCGTAGAGGATCCCCGCCGGCTGCCGGAAGCCGCAGGGAGCGCGCTTGAGGCCGCGATCCGGATTCTGGCCGAGGAAGACGTTCTGCAGCGCGTACATGATGCCCGTGGTGTTCTCGTTGCAGAACATCACGCCCTGGTTGCCGGCGAGATACCCGTAGCCGGCCATGCCGGTGCGCTGCTGCACGGTGATGCCGACGAGGTCGCACAGACGGTCGTCCTGCCCCTGACAGAGATCGGCGCGGGTGGCCTGCGGCGGGCCGGTTTCCACCCAGGTGTGTTGGCCGTTCTCGTACTCGAGCTTGAGCACGTGCTCGTATTGCGTCTGCTGCGTCAGCGGGATGAGCAGCTCCTTGATCTCGATCAACACCTCGCCCGCCTGCTCGGCCGTGGCGGGAATGGGGCCGAACGGGCCCACGGTGCCGTTGGCGTCCTTGCTGCGGCCGACCAAGTAGCCGTCGTCGCCGGTGAGCAGCACGTCGATCGTCACCATGCCGCCCGAGGGCACGCCGTTGAAGGGCACGACGATGTCGTCGACTCGGCCCGGCGCGATCGCGCCGCTCATGCGGTGGGCCACCTTCGACGCTTGGTCGTAGGTCAGCACGACCTCGTACTGGCGGGCGCGGGCGGGGAACTGGAAGTCGTCGGGGTCTTTGCGGATCGTCACCGTCGTGGTCATGGTCAGCGACAGCGTGTTGGTGAACACGGCGGGATTGGTCGCCGCCTCGCCCACCGTCTGCCCGATGGCGGCCAGATCGGCCGCGGCAGCGATGATGCGGCTGGCGATCCCGACGATCGGCAAAGAGGTCGTGAGGGCGCCTTTGCTGATTTGCACGGCGATCTTGCCGACGATGAGCGGGCTGGCGCGCAGCAGGGCCTGCAGGAAGGAATCGCCCAAGCCGACGAGGATCGGCTGCGCGCTCTTCGAGGTGGCGCTGCCGAAGATGCCGCGCGTAATCCCACCCGGCGCCTGCAGGACGGTGCTGCGCAGGGCGGCGAAGATCGCGCCGTTCAGCGACGGGTTGTAGAATCCGGGCTGGACGTTGAAGAGCAAGCCGAGAATGCCGTTCGAGATGCCGGCGCTGGCGTCGGCAATCGCCCCGGCAGCCATGAACAGGAACGGCAGGCCGATGTTGAAGACGATGGTGAGCGCGGAGCCGATCACCGCCTCGGGGCAGAACGCATCGCCGCCGGTGCCGAGGCTGCCGAAGTAGAAGCGCACCTTCGAGGCCTCGGCGGGGACGTCGACCCGCAGGCGCTGCTTGAGGATGAGGTCGCCCATGAGCGGAATGCCGAGCAGCGAGCAGTTGGTGATCACCACGCCGACTTCCTTGCTGCGGCTGGTGTCGCGCTCGCCGGGCGTGTCGATCGGTAGGTCGCCGGCCTCGTTGGCGTACCGCACGTAGACGGAGACCGAGCGCAGGTAGTGATTGCGCAGCGCGATCTCCACCGTGCGCGTGGACGGGTCGACGACGTGGACGTCGACCCACTCGAGGCCGTGCGTGGTGGTGCCCGGCGGCAGCTCGGCGGTGACTGCGAGGCCGCTGCCCTGCGCCACGGCGCCGACGCCCTGCGGCTCCATCACCGTCATGCCCTGCAGGTCATGCCAGTTGTTGCCGACGAAGCGCGGGTCGTCGAAGATCTCCGCCAGCACCGTGCGCGCGGTGTTCATGACCGTCGGCACGATCACGCTCTCGTCGAGCTGGTAGGTGTAGACTGGGTTGCCGTCGTCATCGAGGACCGGCGTGCCGTCGACGTCGTGGAAGGGCACCAAGGTCGCCCAGCCGCCGGAGGTCGTCGCCGGCCATTGCTCGGCGATGCGGAAGGCCAGGCTGCCGAGGGCAGGCGTGCAGTTCGGATCGCTCGGCGCGCAGGGCAGGGTCTGAATCAGATCGAGGATGTCGGTGCCTTGGTCCGGGTCGAGATTGGTGACCTCGGGATGGTGAAAGACCAATGCCGCCGCCGTGTCCCACGGCGTGACGAATTCGTTGACGGCTGGATAGAGATCGAGCAGCCCGCCGGTGGTGGCGATGCCGTAGGCTTCCAGCTTGGCCGGTGGGCGCAGCGTGCCGGTCGCCGCCCGGCGTTCCGCCGCGGCGAGTAGCCACGCGGCTGGAATGTGAACGAACAACGCCAGCAAGGCGGGATCGCCGCTGGCGCCGTGCGTGCCGGTGACCCACAGGAGCTGAAAGGAGTCCGACGGCAGGTCGACCTCTCCCAGGTAGTGCGTCAACCGCTCATCCGGAACTGCACGCAACAGTGGGTTGGTCTCGCGGTGCAGCGCGCGCGACTCCGCCGTGTGGACCAGCAGCGGCGCGCGGTCCGAGGCGCCGGTGAGCGCGACCAGCACGGGGTCGGTCACCGCGGCGAAGGAGAAATCGAAATGCAGCGTGCGCGCTTCCCGCGGCCGCGGTACCGGCGTCGCCGTCGCAGTGGCCGTCGTCGTGGCGGTGGCGGTGGGCGTCGCCGCCGCCGGCCGTTTGTCATCGTCGCCGCAGCCGAGCAGCCACGCCGGCATGCCGGCTGCCACCCCCGCGGCCGTGGTACCGACCAAGAACTCCCGCCGCGACAGCCCGCGGCGCCTGACTCTGCGGCGTGCCATGACTGGTCTCCTCAAGTTGAAAAGGGGGACAGTCCCTTTCGACAGGCCGAAACGGCCCGGGATCTCCCGGTGCGAAGAGGGACTGTCCCCCTCCTGCGTTGAAAAAGGGGGACAGTCCCTTTCGACAGGGCGAAATGGCCCGGGATCTCTCGGTGCGAAGAGGGACTGTCCCCCTCCTGCGTTGAAAAAGGGGGACAGTCCCTTTCGACAGGCCGAAACGGCCCGGGATCTCTCGGTGCGAAGAGGGACTGTCCCCCTTTTTCAGATTCATGACCGATTCCGACTCGAACTCTAGTGCGTATACTGCCGGCTCGGGCGATATTACAACTTGAAATTGCCTCGACGCGTGTGATTCTGTCTCCTGTATTGCCGACAGCA
This sequence comes from uncultured Binatia bacterium (SeqCode), assembly GCA_964475125.1. GTDB lineage: Bacteria > Desulfobacterota > Binatia > HRBIN30 > CADEER01 > CAYYWP01. The sequence goes on from CAYYWP010000181.1 coordinate 3,718, forward strand.
AACTGGGTGCAATGGTGTTGCGCTGCGCGGTGTAGCGCGGATGAAGCACGGGGCTCAACGAGCGGGGCGAACGCGCGGCGTGTGTGCTGCCGATCAGCCGCACGGGATGCGCCGGCAAGCGCTGTGTAACCTGCGGGCCCGCTTCATGACGCGACGAATGCTTCTGGCGATTGCGTTCATCGCTAGCTGCAGCGACGGTGACGCCGAGTCCGGGCCGGCGGTGTTGCCGCTCGGCGACCACGATCCGCGCGCCTACACGGAAGACTATCTCGTCCGCCACCCGCGCGCCGCCCTGCAACCGGGACACATCGCCGTGCTGCGCCTGCGCGCGACGGGGGAGGAGGGGCTGGCCTGCGATGACGGCGTGGTGTGCCTGCCCTACCACCTCACCGAGCAGACCGAGCTGACACTGTCCGTGCATGACAGCAGCGTCGAACTGGCAGGGCTCGATCTGGTCGACCCGAGCGGCCTCATCGCCCTGCAGGTGCCGCGTGACAGCGAACCGGTGACGGCGATGCTCGACCCCGGTCGCCATCTGTTGCGGTTGCACCATCGCCACAAGGGTCGCCCGGAGGGGGCGGAGGAGACGCTCTTCGTGCGCCCGCTCACCACTGCTCCGCGCGCCACCGGCGGTCCCCGAACCGGCGGCACGGCCGCGGTGGCGGCGATCGAGGCGACGCGCGATTGCCAGGGCTGCGACTTCTTCTGCAGCGACCTCTCGGCGCAGCGTTTTGACGGCGCGGCGCTGGACGGCTCATGCTTCGCAGATGCCGACCTGACCGGGGCATCCTTCGTCAACGCCTCGCTGACCTTCGCCGATTTCGAGGCGCGCTTCGTGCTCGCCTGCCAGCGGCCGGGCGGTGGCGACCCGACCGACCTGACGGCGGCCGACTTCACCGCTGCGAACCTCGCCGAGGCGCGCTTCGGCGGGGCACGAGGCGTGGCGCCGACCTTCGCCCGCTCGCACATGACCGAGACGCGCTGGGTGGCCGTGCTGGCTGATCCTGACGCCCCGGACAGTGCGATCTTTCTCCCCACCCGTGTCACCGACGCCGACTTCCGCGCCGCGACGCTCGACCGCAGCCACTTCGCCGGCGCGACGCTCGACGAGGGTGATTTCCGCGGCGCCGATCTCAGCCGGGCGGTGTTCGATCTCGAGCTCGGCACGCCGGATCCCGTCGACCTCGAAGGCGCGCCAGTGCGCTCGAGCTGCGTGCGCTGCAAGTTTGGCCCGCTGCCGCCGAGTGATGTCGCGACCAGACTCGGCGGCGCCGTTTGGGTCGACACGGACCTGACTGACGCCGACTTCACCGGCGCCGACTTGACTGCCGCCGTGGTCGAGCGCACGACCCTGGCCGGGGCCGATTTCACCGGCGCGAATCTGACCTCCGCGACCCTCGGAGCGACCTCGCTCGACGGCGCGCGCTTTGCCGGTGCCGTGCTTGCGGATCTCGACTTCGAAAATTCCCCGTTCATCGGCGCCAGCTTTGCGGGCGCGAACTTGGCTGGCCTGCCGCCGACGCTCTTCAATGACCGCGACCTGACGCGGGCCGATTTTTCCGCCGTCGACTTCGGCGGCTTCGACCTGACGCGCGCCGATCTGTCGCGATCGATCATCTCCGCCGCCACCAGCTTCGCCAGGGCGCGCCTGTCCGACGGCGTCGGACATGGCGTCAACCTCTCCGGCCTGGCGTTTCCCGCCGGCACGACACAGCTCAAGGGCGCCGATCTCTCCTTCGCGACCCTGGACCGCGTGCAATTGTTCGAGGCCGACCTCGACGGCGTCGTGTTGCACGACGCGCGCCTGATCGGCGCCAACCTCAACTTCGCCAACTTGCGCCGGGCGCGCTTGGTGAGCGCGCAATTGGGTGTCGCGCCCGGTTCGGGCGGGCAGGCGACGAAGCTGCGCGGCGTGTTCATGATCGATGCCGACTTGACCGATGCGGACCTGCGCTCCGCCGATCTGACCGGCGCGCATCTTTACGGCGACACGGCGCGCTCGCTGTTCGTGCGTACCCAGCTCGACTCCGCCGTGCTGGAAGGTGCGATCGTCAGCGGCGCGGTGTTCTCCGGCAGTCTGAGCAACGCAGTCTTCAACAACGCGCAGGCGGTCAACACCGTGTTCAACGGCGCCAACCTCACCAACGCCAAGTTCAACAGCGCCTACCTGCAGGGGGCGGACTTCTCCGCCGCCACCAGTGTGACCGGCCTGTCGTTGAGCAACGCCGCGGTCTCGACGGCGCCCGGCGTGTGGCAGTACATGGAGCGAGACGGCACGCCCTTCGTCGTGCAGTACGGCGCCACGCAGCTCGGTGCCGTCGCTGTCGATGCCACGGTCATCTGTCCGAACGGCGACAGCGGCGGCTGCGTCGGGGCGAAGCTCACACCGGTCGCCAACGGCCCGTTCCCCCCGCAGCCGCCCTGCGTCCCCACCGCGCCGCGCTACGATAACTGCCTGGCGCGCACCCCGACCCCGGGGCCCGGATAGCGCCGCCGCGTCCTTCGACGCTGGCCGCGGGTGAGGTTTCCCACTCCCCGCTGAGGAGGCGGTCAGAGAGAGGTCGAGGCGCGGCGCAACCCTTCAACCGCGATCGCAAGGGCAAGGGCTAGGCCGGCGCTACCGGCCGTTGCGCTTCGGCAGGACGAGCAACAGGCCGACGGCCCAGAGGCCGAAGACGAAGCCGAGCACGCTCCACAGGTTCTTCGAGTAGCCGTTGTTGTGGGCGAAGAGCCGGCAGAGCACGGCGTCGCACAGGTGCACGACGATGACGGTGCGCAGCAGCGTGGCGCCCTCCAGGCTGGGATTGATCCAGCGGAAACCGGTCGCATAGGCGAGCAGGGCATCCCAGGTCACGATTGCGCCTCCGTCGTGGGCGGTAGTATACGACCCGCCGATGCCAGCCAAGCCCTCGCCCCGCACCCAGGCGAAGACCCTGGTCTCGACGTTGTTGGCACGCGGCGAAGAGGTCCTGGGCGTGTTCCTGGAAGAGCTGGGCCGCAATCAGCGCGTGCAGGAGCGACTCGGACAGACGCTGTCGCGCGCCGCCGAGGCGAAGCGCGCCGTCGACAAGAACCTCGAAACCGTGCTGGCGGCGCTGAACGTGCCATCGCGCGCCGACTACAAGAAGCTGATGGCGAAGATCGAGGCGCTCGAGGGCGGGCTGGTCAATCTCGGCATGAAGCTTGATCGCGTGCTCGCGCAGCACCAGACCACCGTCACCCCGCCGGTTCGGCGCAAGCCTAGACCTCGCGTTCCGCCGTCGCCGCCGCCGCCGCCGCCGGAGTGACGCTGTCCGCGCCGCTCAGGTGTCCGACCACGGTGCGCAGCATCGCCACCGAGGTGGGCGCGTCGGCGAGCATCGGCACGGCGGCCAACAGCGGGACCTGTGTCTCGGCCGTGAGGGTGGCCAGCGCCGCGGCGTCTCGTCGGCCGAGGGCAACGAAGTCGGCGTAGCAGGCGAGGAGCTTGGCGCGCAGCGGCTCCGGGGCCCAGGCGGCGGCGCCGGCGTCGGCGGGCGGAAAGCGATAGATGCGATTGGCGATGGTGCCGGCGAGCGGATAGCCGTCGCGGCGCAGCTCGGTGGCGAGTGCGACGCTGGCGGCGACGGCGCGCGCTTCGGCGGTGGTGACGATCGCGAAGGAAGTGTCGGCTGCCCGCAGCGCGGCGCTGACGTGCTCGGCGCGGCCGCGAAAGCCGTCGAGGAGCCGCTCGAAGGCGGCGGTGAAGTCGCTCAGCTCACGCAAGACGTCTACGCCGCTCCAGCGTTCCAGCGCGGCCAGCACCGCCATGACCGCCAGTCGGGCGGGGCCGGACTCGCCGCCGACGATGGTGCGCGGCGCCTTGAGGATGCGGGCGGCGTGCGAGGCCAGCAAATCGAGCAGGCGGCGCGGAGCGCCGAGCAGGGCGCGCAGGTCGGCGCTCGGCGGCGTGTCGACGACCAGCAGATCGTAGCGGCCGAGCGTCAGCAGCTCGTGCAAACGCTCCATCGCCATGTATTCGGCCGAGCCGCCGAGCTCGCTGGAGAGCTCTTGATAGAGGCGGTTGGCGAAGATGCGCTCGGCATCCGCCGGAGTCGGGGCGACGCGCGCGATCACGCGGTCGAAGGTGCGCTTGGTGTCGAGCGCCATGGCCACCAGGGGGGCGGCGCCGGCGTCGAGCGCGACCGGCTGCGGGTCGTCGCTCAACGCCGTGAGACCGAGCGCATCGCGCAGGCGGCGGGCGGGATCGACCGTGATCACGGCGGTGGCGCGCCCGCGCAGCGCGGCGGCGACGCCGAGGGCGGCGGCGATGGTCGTCTTGCCGACCCCACCGGCGCCGACGCAGATGACGAGGCGGCAGGCGAGCAGGCGCTCGAGCGGAGGCGGCGTCGGCGCGCCGCCGGGCGGCTCAGCGAGCGTGGTCATCGTCCATCAGCGTGGCCAGCGGGCGCCCGATCGATCGCAGCGCCGCGGCATCGATGCCGCCCGCCAGGCACTCGCGCAACGCGATCGGGGCCCGGCCGAAGGTGCGCCGGAGCTGGGCGCGCGCCCAGTCGGCCTCGCGGCGCGCTGCCAACGCCAGCGCGGCAGCGGCGGTGAGCGGCTCGCCCGTGCCATGCCTCGCGATCAGCGCCGCCTCGGCGGCGGTGAAGTGCTTCGGCCAGACCCGGTTGAGCACCGGGCGCGTGAGCGCGGCACCGAGGGGCGCCAACGCGGCGCGCGTCTCCCGCGCCTCGACGACGGCCATCTCCTCGGCGACCGCCACCACCGCGACGCGCGCGCGCTCCGCGAGTGCGGCGCGAACGCGCGCCACGGCGGCGGCGAGCGGGCCGCGCGGCACGAGCTGCGCGAGCTGCTGCGGGGCGCGCAGCAGGCGCACGGCGTGGCCGCTGGCCGGGCCGTCGACGATCACCAGATCGAACTCCGGGCCGCGCCCGAGCGCGCGCGTCGCCGTCCAGCGCGCCAGCTGCTCGAGAACGACGAATTCGTTCACCCCGGGGGCCGCGTCGGTCACGGCGTGGAAGGTGGCGCTGGCCGAGAGGCGCCGCACCAGGAACGGCAGGCGCAGCAAGCGCTGGAAGTACCCCGCCACCAGCGCCCGCGGCTCGAGGCGGACGCCGAACAGGTGTTCGGCGATGGCGACCGCCTCGGTGCCGAACGGTGGGGTCCCGAAGGCGGTGACGAGGTCGCAATCGGCCGCCGTCTCCGCCAACAGCACGCGCCGACCCGGCCGCGCCAGCTGCCGTGCCAGCGCCATCGCCACCGTCGTCTTGCCAACACCCCCCTTGCCGGTGACGAAGACGATCTGGCCCCCCGGCATCGGGCGATTCTACGGTGGACCTCGTCTCGCGCAAGGCCGGGCCGATTGGCGGAGAGAGGTTGTTAGGTTGTTAGGCTGTTAGGCGGTGATGGGATCGGAGGCGTTCCCGTGGGGCTGAACTCCGAATCCCTAACCGCCTAACCGCCTAACAGCGTAACAACCTCACAACCTTGCCCGGTCACCGGTCACTGGTCACACCGTCCGCTCGCGCTGCCGCCTCTTCTCCCCACCGGACCCGATCGGTATGGTGCGCCGGCATCGGAGGGCAATCGCATGCCGCGCCGCTACGTCTTGGCCATCGATCAGGGCACCACCGGCAGCACGGCCATGGTGTTCGATGAGACGGGCGCCGTGCGCGGGCGCGGGTACTCCGAGTTCACCCAGTACTATCCGAAGCCCGGCTGGGTGGAGCACGACGCGGAGGAGATCTGGCGCGTCAGCCGGCGCGTCATGCGCGCGGCGCTGCGGGCGGCGCGCCTGCGCCGGACGGACGTGGCGGCGATCGGCATTACCAACCAGCGCGAGACGACCGTGTTGTGGGAGCGGCGCAGCGGGCGGCC
>CAYYWP010000182.1:0-9528 GCA_964475125.1 uncultured Binatia bacterium (SeqCode)
TAGCGGTCGCGGGCGGTCGCGTGGCGGTCGGGGCGGCGCCGCCGCGGGCGGCGCAGAAGCCGAAGCCGACGCTGCCGCCGGCGGGCACGAGGTCGTTCCAGCCGACCCCGCCGACGGTGAGCTGGCCGGCGGTGTTGCTGACGACGACGGCGTTCCAGGTCTGCGTGACGGTGCCGTCGACGGTCACGCTCACCTGCCAGTCGATCGCTTGAGCGGAGGCGTTCGACACGGTGACGTCGGCGCAATAGCCGCTGCCCCAGTCGGACTGGATCGTGACGCGAGTCGACAGCCCCGCACCCGCTATCGGCGTGGGGGTCCGGGTGGGCGTGGCTGGTTGCGTCGGCGGCAGGTAGCCGTCGCCGGCGAGGGCGACGATGGCCGCCAGGGCGGCGGTGTAGCCGGCGTTGTAATCGGTGGCCACTTCGTTGCGCACGTAGTCGCGGCGGTCGTCGATGTAGTCGAAGTCGTCGGCGCTGGCGGGCCCGCCGACCAGCGCGCCGGTGAGCTCGTGCTGGTTGTCCACCGGAACGTCGATCGAGTGCTGCGCCGAGTCGTGCGCGGCGCGATGGTGGGGGTTGCGCGGCGGGTTGGTGCCGAAGCCGCACACGTAGCTGCTAGCGCGCGGATTGTCGCCGAGGATGTAGTTGATCTGCTGCAGCGCGAAGCGCTGATAGCGATCGCGCTTGACCGCGTCGGCGCTCTGCGCGCCGTAGGCGAGCGCCACGAACGCCGTCGTCGCGGCGTAGCGCAGCGAGCCCCAGCGATCGAGGAAGACGAGGCCGCCCGGCGTGCGCGGCAGGCCGGTGATCCAATGCTCGAGGTGGTTCTCGATGCGCTGTGCGTACGCCGCTGAGCCGGTGGCGCGGGCCAGGAGTAGGGTGGTGCCGATGGCTTTGTTGTCCCAGGTGTGGGCCCAGTAGGTGCTGTCCCGCGCCTGTGCCAGCGCGGCGCCGGCGCGCTCGAGATACGCCGCCTCGCCGGTGGCCAGATACAGCCAGGCGGCGCCCCAGGCGAGCTCATCCCAATAGCCGCTGTAGGAGGTGTAGAAACCGTTCGCTTGCGTGTAGCCGGCCGAGGAGCGGTAGCGGTCGGCGAAAGCAAACAGGCCACGCGCCGCCTCGCCCAGGCGCGCCGCGTAGGGCGGATCGACCGCGGCGAAGACCAGGGCGCCGATCGCCAGTGTCGCGGCGCTGCTCGCCGTGACCTCGCTGCAGGGCGCGCTGGCGGTACAGGCGAAAGCGGGTCGCGCCATGGTCATGTCCTCGGGCGGACCCCAGAAGGCGTGGTCGAGCCCGGCGTCGCCCACCTGGTAGTAGAAGCGGTCGTCGGCCTCGCCCGGGCCGCCGGGTTGATAGGCCTGCAGCAGGTAGTCGAGCACGAAGCGCAGGTTGTCGCGCGCGTAGGCGAGCTCGCCGGCGCCTTCGTAGGCGGCTGGGAACTCGTAGATGCTCCAGCCGAGCATGGCCGCGCTGTACGCCATCGGCAGGCCGAACTTCACCGTGTCGCCGGCATCGAACCAGCCGCCGGACAGGTCGACGCCGACGTCGTTACCGTCGTTCAGCGCCGCCGGCTGTCGCCAGGCGACGCGCCAGGTGTAGCGCGGGTGGTGCGCCCCGGAGCGCTGGGTTTCGTAGAACAGCAGCGACTCGGCCAGCGCGTGGCGGTAGTCGAACTTGAGCAGCTCGGGCGGCAGGGCGGTAGCCGGTGCGGCGAGCACCAGCACTATCGAGGTCGCGAGCGAGAGTATCCTGCGGCGGCGGTAGGTCATGGTCTCACCAGATGAGCCGCAGCTGAGATTTGATGCAAGGCGAAATCGGCGCGTCAGCAGGGCGGGCGCTCCAGCGGCGCGAGCCTATTTCTCCGACTCGGGGGCGAGGCTCAGGTGGTAGACCGTCTGGCCGCGGCCGTTGATCACCGAAACGTCTAGGCGACCGTCCGCCTGGACGTCGAGCTGGCCGAAATTGAACCAGGTCTGCGCCGCCTCGAAGGAGGTGATCGCCTCGGGCGTTTCCGGCCCGTAGAAGAACAGCCGCTCGGGGCGGAAAGTCGGGTCCAGCGTGCGCCTTGGGAAGACGCCGGCATTGAGCGGTCCGGTGATGAACTCGCGCGACACCCAGGACGGATCGTCGGCCAGTGGGCGAGAGAGGAAGGCAGTGGCGAAGTGCACATCGGTGGTGATCCACAAGTGGTTGCGGACGCCGAGGGCATGCAGGTAGGCGAACAAAGCCGCCGCCTCGCGCTCGAAGCCGCCCGAGGAGTCGCCGGAGGCGAAGCCATCGCGGGCCAACATGCCGGTCGGAATGGAGAGCGGCACGCTGGCGACCAGCACCTTCCACGTCGCATCCGAGGTGGCGAGCGCGCCCTCCAGCCAGGCGCGTTGCGCCGATCCCAGCATGCTCTTCGGCGTGGCGGCGTCGTCGGCGGCGCTCTTCGGGGCGCGGTACTGACGCGTGTCGAGCACGAACAGCTCGAGGTGCTTCCCCCAGCGCAGGCTTCGGTAGAGCCGCATCGGCTCGGCGGCGGGCGGCAGCAGGGGCTGATAGTCGAGAAAGGCGCCGAGCGCCGCGGGCAGCAAATGCGTGTTCGGGGCGAACACGAGGGTATCGTCGTGCGGGCCGGCATCGTTGCGGATCTCATGATCGTCCCAGATGGCCGCCATCGGTACCGCGGCGAGCAGCGCCTGCAGATGGGCGTCGGCCCGATTGTAACGCCAATGTGCCCAGTAGCCGGCCCGATCGCGCGCCGCCGCTGGGCCCGATATTTGGGCATTGCCATAGCGCCCAGTCGGCTGGCATTGCTCATCGCCGTAGATCATGTCGCCCAGGGCGACGAACAGATCGGGCCGCTGCGCCGCCATGACCGCGAAGACCGGATAGCCCTGCTGGGTGTCGCGACACACGTTCTGCCCGCCGACATCGCCGCCCCACGCCAGGCGCAACGGTCGCGGATCCACTGGGGCCGGGGCGCTGCGGAAGGTCCCGGCACGGCTGTCCGCAGTGCCCTCTGCGTTGGCCGACCCGGCACTGCACCAGACGCGATAGGAGTACGCCGTGTCGGGGGTGAGGTCGGTGAGCAGCGCTCGTCCCGTGTAGTCGCGCCCTGCCTCGACTTCGACCGCGACGGTCCGACCCGAGCCCGCCAGCTGCACATGCAGGGTGCCGGCCGCCGCGCAGCGGCCCCAGACGACGGCCGTGCCGGCGGTGACCTCGCCCACCGCGGGCCCGTGGGTTATCGCGGCCACCTGCGCGCCGGCGGCGGAGGCGAGTCCGGCGCAGCATGTCCAGGTCAGACCGACGGCGATCACGCAGCGGGCAGCACGCACGCGGCGGCCGCCTGGGAAACAATTGCCGCGATCCAGGTTCCTCGCTCGGAGCTGCTTTCTCCTTCCGATCACTACGAGTAGCCGTCGCAGGCGGCGCATCGTCGGGCGCTCGGCCCGCAAGACGGGCGCTGCGCGCCTCACTCGGACCGATCGGGTAAGGGTTCGGCTCACAGTCGGAAACGATCGCGTAGGACCGTTCCTAGCCGCTGACGCGAGCGCCGACCAGAGCCACCACTCCCGTCACCCTAGAGGGCGGCCGCCCTCAGGGGCAGCTGAGGGCGGCCATTCACTCCGGGGGGTTCGCCACATACGGGCGCCGGATGTGTCGAATGCATCCTACCGAACGTGCTGCAGCCGTCCAGATGGGAATTTCCCGATTCGGAGTGGGGAAAACCCTATATCCGGCTCCGCCGAAAGGTGGGGGTGACTTGATCGACAACCGCTCGCAGCTCGACCGGCGCCGGGCGCGTCGTTGCCGCCAGCGGCGCGGTGTGATCTTCATTCGCGGCCACCATGTGCGACCTTCGGGTGCCGATCGGCGTCGTCCGCGGCGTGGAGTCTTGAGTGCGGCCCGGCTCCGACACACTGCTCGCCAAGGCGGCCCGAGCGCTCGACGCCGGCGCGGCGGCCCTGCAATCGGGCAACCCCGGCAGGGCTGGGGAGCGCGCCCTGCATGCCATGCTCGCCGCCGCACAGGCGCGGCTCAACGAACGCGGCCTGCGTCCACACAGTCACGCCCGCATCGCTTCTGCCTACGGCGCCCTGCCGGCGTTGAGCGCCGCACCCGGCTGGTGGCTGTCCGACGCCTTGGCGCTGCGCCGCCAGCTCGCCGCCGATGGTGAGGGCTTGCCCTATGACGACGTCGGCCGTCTGCTCGAGCGTGCGACGGAGTTCGTCGCCGCTGTGACGGCCGACATCGCACGCCCGGCACGCGGCGCGCCTCACGGCAGCATGGGGTAGCCGCAGGCGCGGAAGTCGTCGTCGAAGGCGAAGGCGCCGGCGAGGCTCAGCCGGCGCATGACCTCGAAGCTGATGCAGTCGGTGAGGCTCAGCCGTTTGTCGGCGAGGCGCTGCATGTGCATCAGGCCGCCCTCCAGCAGGTCGGCGTCGACGAACAGCAGTTGATGATGCGGGCTGCCGAGGAGGTCGCGGCAGAAGGCGACCGCCCGCTCAGTGCCGGCGCGGACGCGCAGGCGCGTCGCCACTTCGGCCAGGATCAGATCGGTCAGCAGAAACCGCACCCCGGCGTGGGCGCGCACGAAGCGCGCCGCGGCGGCGTGGTGCTGGTCGTTGCGCATCACCAGAGCGAGCAGGGCGCTCGTGTCCGCCAGCAGCTTCACGATCCGAGCCCTCCTCCCGACGCGGCCAGTCGTACAGATAGTGATCGTGGTGGAGCGATTCGTCGCTGACCGGCGCGTCGACCGCGCCGATCCACGCCGTCAGCGGATCGACTCCGGCGCTGGCCGCGCCGCGGCCGATGTACATCGCCACCGCCTCGCGCACGAGGGCGGCGAGCGTCGTCTTGCGGCGCGCCGCCTCGAAACGCAGGTCGTCGTAGACCTCGCGGGGGAAGCGCAGGTTCGTCGTCACTGGGCGTGCCATCGCGATATCGCGATATCGCACGAGGCTCTCAGACGCAAGCCCAGCCCGTGGTGGGCGACGTTGAATGCCCTGCCGATGTGAGTGGTACAGGACACTAGAGCATGCCGAGCTCGAGCTTGGCGGCTTCGGACATCATCTGCTGATTCCACGGCGGCTCGAACACGACTTGTACGTCTGCTTCGCGCACCCCGGGCAGGCCCTCGATACGGCTCTTCGCATCCTGAGCGATGATGTCCCCCATGCCGCAGCCGGGGGCGGTGAGAGTCATCTTGACCGCCACGCGACTGCCGCCGCCGTCGGCGGGCTCGATGTGCAGGTCGTAGATGAGGCCGAGCTCGACGATGTTCACCGGGATCTCCGGGTCGTAGACGTTGCGCAGCTGGGCGTAGACCTGCTCGTCGCTGACCTGGGCGTCGGGGTCCGCGGTCGCGGCTTCGTCGGTTCCCAGCAACGGCTTGCCGATGGCATCGGCGAGCCGACCGGGCAGCCGGTACAGCCCGCCGAAGGAGGGGACCTGGAGGGTGTAGCTGTCGCCGAGGGCTTGGGTGATCACGGCCGGAGTACCGGCCTTGAGGATCGCGGTCACGCCCTGCGGGATCATGACCACCTCGACGTCGCGGCCGATGGTGACTTCCTCGAACGCCATGGTCGACTCCTCCCGTTTCTACCGTCGGTGCAAGGCGAGCGTGTGGCAGCCGGTGGCGGTCATTCCGTCGAGACCGGGGCCTCGGCGCCATCCAGCGCGGCGCGCGCCGTGTGCCAGCACAGCGTCGCGCACTTGACCCGCGACGGGAACTCGCTCACGCCGGCGAACACCGCCAGCTTGCCGAGCCGGGTGGGATCGGCCTCGGCCCCAGCGCCGGTGACGAGGTCGTGGAAACGCTGAAAGAGCGCCTCGGCTTCGGCGCGCGTCTTGCCCTTGAGCGTTTCGGTCATCACCGAGGCCGAGGCGGTGGAGATGGCGCATCCGTGGCCCTGGAAGGCGCAGTCGCTGACCCTTTCGCCGTCGAGGTCGACGAAGACGGTGATCGTATCGCCGCACAGCGGGTTGTACCCCTCGGCCTGCCGAGCGCCCTCCACGGCGCGGAAGTTGCGCGGCCGCTTGCTGTGCTCGATGATGACGTCCTGGTAGAGCTCGCGCAGCTCTGGATTCACGTGAACACCTCGATGGCCGTGCGCACGCCGGCGATCAGCGCGTCCACCTCGGCGGGGGTGTTGTAGAAGGCGAACGAGGCGCGCGTCGTGGCCGGGATCTGGAAGCGCTGCATGACCGGCTGCGCGCAGTGGTGACCGGCGCGCACGGCGATGCCCTCGCGGTCGAGAATCGTGCCGACGTCGTGGGGGTGAATGCCGTCGATGACGAACGATAGCACGCTGGCCTTGTCGCCTGCCGTGCCGATGATCCGCACGCCGGGGATCTCGCTGATCCGCGCCGTCGCGTAGCGCAGGAGCTCGTGCTCCCAGGCGCCGATGGCCTCGAGGCCGACGGCGGTGACGTAGTCGATGGCCGCGCCGAGGCCGACGACGCCGGTGATGTTCGGCGTGCCGGCTTCGAACTTCGCCGGCAGGCCCTTGTAGAAGGTCTTCTCGAAGGTCACCGCGCTGATCATCTCACCGCCGCCCTGGTAGGGCGGCATGGCGTCGAGCATCGCCGCCTTGCCGTAGAGCACGCCGACGCCACTCGGCCCGAACAGCTTGTGGCTCGAGAACGCGTAGAAGTCGCAGTCGAGCGCTTGCACGTCGATGGGCAGGTGCGGCACCGCCTGGGCCCCGTCGAGCAACACCGGAATCCCGCGCTGGTGGGCGAGGCGGATGAGCTCGCGCACCGGGGTGATGGTGCCGAGGGCGTTCGACACGTGGGTGACGGCGACCAGGCGGGTGCGCGGCGAGAGCATGCGTTCGTAGGCGTCGAGCTCGAGCTCGCCGGCGTCGTTCATCGGGATGACTCGCAGCACCGCGCCGCGCTCGCGGCAGACGATCTGCCAGGGCACGATGTTGGAATGGTGCTCCATCGCCGAGACGACGATCTCGTCGCCCAGGTGGCAGGTGGCGCGCGCATAGCTGTGGGCGACGAGGTTGATGCTCTCGGTGGTGCCGCGGGTGAAGATGATCTCCTTGCGGTCGGCGGCGCCGAGGAAGGCTTGCACCGTATCGCGCGCCGCCTCGAAGGCGGCGGTGGCGCGCTGGCTGAGGGTGTGCACGCCGCGGTGGATATTCGCATAGTCGTGGGCGTCGAAGTGCGCGATCGCCTCGATGACCTGACGCGGCTTCTGGGCCGAGGCGGCGTTGTCGAGGTAGACGAGCGGCCGCTCGTGGATGCGCTGGGCCAAGATGGGAAAGTCTTCGCGCAGGCGGTCGACGTCGAGGGGGGGCGCGGCGGCGCGGGTGGCGGGGCGCGCGGCTGGCGTCATGGCTGACCTCCGAGCACGCCGTGCAGGTGGGCGCTCAGGGCGGCCTCGAGCTGGGTGCGCAGCGGGGCGATGGCGATGCGGGCGAGCAACTCGTTGGCGAAGGCGTAGATCAGCAGGCGGCGCGCGCTGGCGGGATCGATGCCGCGGCTGCGCAGGTAGAAGACGGCGTCCTCGTCGAGCTGGCCGATGGTGGCGCCGTGGCTGCATTTCACGTCGTCGGCGAAGATCTCGAGCTGCGGCTTGGTGTTCACCTGGGCGTCATCGCTGAGCAGCAGGTTCTGATTCACCTGGCGGGCGTCGCTGCGCTGTGCCCCCGGGCGGACGAACACCTTGCCGTTGAACACCGCCGTGGCGCGGCCGCTGAGGATACCCTTGTAGAGCTCGCGACTGACCCCGGCGGGTTGGCGATGATCGATGCTGGTGTGGTGATCGACGTGGCAGGCGGCGCCGGCGACGTACAGGCCGTCGAGCGAGCAGGCCGCGCCGGCGTCGTCGAAGCGGGTGTCGATCTCGCGCCGCGACAGCGCCGCGCCCAGCGTCACCGCACAGGAGGTAAAGCGGCTGTCGGCGGCCTGGCGGGCGGCGATGACGGCCAGGTGGAAAGCACGCGCGTCCTCGCGCTGCACGGCGTAATGGCTCAGCTCGGCCCCGCGGCCCAGGACGACCTCGCTGACCGCGTTGGTCCAGTACGCGCCGTCGCCGACGTAGTGCTCGACGACGCAGGCGCGACTGCCGGCGCCGGCGACGATCAGGTTGCGCACATGGCCGACCGTCGCGGCCGCGCCGCCGGCGGAGGCGAACACGCAGTGAATCGGCTCATCGAGTGCGACCCGGTCCGACAGCACGATGCACGCCCCGTCCTGAATGAAGGCGGTATTGAGGGCGACCACGCCATCGCGTTCGGGCGGCGCCGGCGCGCCGAGGTGGGGTGCGATCAGCTCGGGGCATTCGTCCAGCGCGCGGCGCAGGCTGCCGACGAAGGCGCCGGGCGGCGCCGTGCCTGGCGAAGAGAGCGTCGGCGCGTAGCGCCCGTTGACGAAGATCAGCTCGATCCCGGTGCCCAAGCGCGCCTGCGCAACGCGCGCCGCCGCCGCCGCGGGAATGCCGGGGGCCGGCAGCGCGAACGCCTGGCGAGCGATGGGGGCGGGATTCGTGTACTTCCAGTCCTCGAGCGCGGGGGTCGGGAAGCCGAGTTCGCTGAAGCGCGCCAGACCGCGCTCGCGCAAGCCGCGCGCCGCGGCTGGCAGCTCGCCGGCGAGCTGGCGATAGTGCTCGAGGTGCTGATCGAGGTCGGGCAATCGGGTCATACGAGATCAGCGGCGGCCTCGATGCCGACATAGCCGTCTCGCTCCAGCTCGGCGGCCAGGCGCTTGTCGCCAGACTTGACGATGCGCCCCTGCGCCAAGACGTGGACGAAGTCGGGCACCAGGTGGGTGAGCAGGCGCTGGTAGTGGGTGATCGCGACCACCGCGTGCGCCTCGTTGCGCAACGCGTTGACGCCGTCGGCGACGATGCGCAGCGCGTCGATGTCGAGCCCCGAGTCGGTCTCGTCGAGGATCGCCAGGCGCGGCTCCAGCACCGCCATCTGCAGGATCTCGTTGCGCTTCTTCTCGCCGCCCGAGAAGCCCTCGTTGACGGCGCGGTTGAGCAGCTTGGTGTCGAGGTCGACCAGGGCCATCTTGCCCTTCACCAGGGTGAGGAAATCCATCGCGTCGATCGGCTCGAGGCCGCGATACTTGCGCACGGCGTTGAGGGCGCTGCGCAGAAAGTAGGCGTTGCCGACGCCCGGGATCTCGACCGGGTATTGAAAGGCGAGGAAGACGCCGCGGCAGGCGCGCTCCTCGGGGGGCATGGCCAGCAGATCCTCGCCATCGTAGCGGACCTGCCCGGCCGTCACCGTGTAGCCGTCGCGGCCGGCAAGCACGTTGCACAGCGTGCTCTTGCCGGAACCGTTCGGGCCCATGATGGCGTGCACCTCGCCGCGGTGCACGGTGAGGTCGATGCCGCGCAGGATCGGCGTCCCCGCGACCGAGGCGTGGAGGTCGTCGATCTGGAGAATGACTTCACTCGGCATTGCGTTTGCCTCGCTGTTCAACGTCGAGACGCAGCGACGTGGCGTTCGATCCGCACTGCGGCTCACCGCGCTCGACGCCGTGGCGTCTGCAGGTTGAATTCTCACTCACCCGACGCTGC
>CAYYWP010000183.1:0-9504 GCA_964475125.1 uncultured Binatia bacterium (SeqCode)
CCGACCAGCGAGATCGCCGCGATCGCGTTGGTCGCCGACATCAGCGGCGTGTGCAACAGCGGCGGGATGCGGGTGATGATGTGGTAGCCGAGGAACCCGGCTAACAAGAAGATGTACAGCCCGACTTCCAGCTCAGACGTCATGCTGCCTTCCCCGCCGCCAGCGCGGTCTTGACCGCCTCGTTGACCACTGCGCCGCCATGCGTGACGCAGGCCCCGGCGATGACCTCGTTGCCGAAGTCGATCGCCAGGGCACCGTTCTTGATGAACTCACCCAGCAGCTCGATCAGGTTGCGCGCATAGAGCTGGCTGGCGTGCACCGGCATGGTGGCCGGCAGGTTGGTGGGCCCGTGGATGGTCACGCCGTGCGCGATGACCACCTGGTCCGGCTGCGTGAGCTCGCAGTTGCCGCCCGCCTCGGCGGCCAGATCGACGATCACCGAGCCCGGCCGCATCCCCGCCACCGTCTCCTTGGTGACCAGGCGCGGCGCGGACCGCCCGGGAACGAGCGCCGTGGTGATCACCACGTCGAACTCCTTGGTCTTCTCGGCCAACTGTTCCTGCTGCCGCCGGCTCGCCTCGGCCGACAGCGCCTTGGCGTAGCCGCCCTTGTCCTCGGCATCGCTAATGCCGAGCTCGAGCTCGAGGAACTTCGCCCCCAGGCTCTCCACCTGCTCCTTGACCGCCGCACGCACGTCGTAGCCCCACACCTGCGCGCCCAGCCGCCGCGCCGTGGCGATGGCCTGCAGCCCCGCCACCCCGGCGCCGATGACCAACACGCGCGCCGCGAACCCCGTGCCGGCGGCGGTCATCAACATCGGAAAAAACTTGGCCAGCGACTCGGCGGCGATGAGCGCCGCCTTGTAGCCGGCGATGTTGGCCTGCGACGACAGCGCATCCATCTTCTGCGCCCGGCTGATGCGCGGCACGCCTTCCATGCCGAAGCTGGTGATCTGCCGCGCCGCCAGGCGCTGCACGTGCTCGGGGCTGGTGAGGGCTTGCAGGAGGCACACCAGCACGGTGCCCTCGCGCAACTGCTCGACCTCGGCCAGCGCCGGCCGCTGGACCTTCACGACCACGTCGGCTTGTCCGTACAACGCCGCCGCGTCGCCGACGATGCGCGCCCCGGCGCGCTCGAAGGCGGCATCGCTGTGGAACGCCCCTTCGCCGGCGCGCGCCTCGACGATCACCTCGAGCCCGCCCTTGATCAGGGCCGCGGCCGCGTCCGGGGTCAGCGCGACACGCCGCTCTCCGGACACGGTTTCCTTCGCAACTGCAAGCTTCACAGGGCCTCCTCGGATGGTCGGCAGGCTATAGTGCGTCGGCCGTGCTCCCCGCAACCGGGGCAAGACACGGCGCGTGGAAAATCCTCATCGCCTGGAGCGCGCCGCTCCAGGTCAGTTATCACCGTGAGGCGCGGCGCCTGGCGGTTGGTCAGCGCAGATCGCCCAGCCAGCCCCGCCGCAGCGCCCACTTGGTCAGCTCGAGGACCGGGGAAATGGTGAACGCCGTTGCCACGACGATCCCCCAGTCGCCGAGAGAGAGCGGGAAGGTGCCGAACGGCTGGCGCAGGAAGGGCACGTAGAGGATCAAGGTGAGGACCAGCAGCTCCCAGGCGATCGCCAGGTTGAGCCAACGGTTGGCGAAGGGGTGCCGCAGGACCGACCGACGGTCGGAGCGGTAGTTGAAGGCCTTGAGAAACTGGATCAGGACCAACGACAGGAAGGCCATGGACATCGCCTCCGCCAGCGCGCGTCCGGACCGCAGCGCCCAGGCGAAGAGGGCGATGTTGACGCCGGCGGACCAGGCGCCGCCGACCATCATGAGCGCGACGACGGGCCGGGCGAAAATGCCCGTGCGCGGATCGCGCGGCGGGCGGCGCATGAGATCGGGCTCGGGCGGATCGACGGCCAGCGCCAGCGCCGGCAGGCCGTCGGTGGCGAGGTTGACGTAGAGAATCTGCACCGCCGTCAGCGGCAGCGGCAGCCCGAGGAGCACGGCGGCCGCCATGAGCCCGATCTCGCCGATGTTCGATGACAACAGGTACATCAGGTACTTCTTGATGTTGTCGAAGACCCCGCGCCCCTCTTCCACGGCCGCGACGATGGAAGCGAAGTTGTCGTCGATGAGGGTCATGGCGGCGGCTTCCTTCGACACCTCGGTACCGGTGATGCCCATGGCGATGCCGATCGCGGCCTTCTTCAGCGCCGGGGCGTCGTTGATGCCGTCGCCGGTCATGGCGACACAGTGCCCCCTGCGTTGCAGCGCGGTGACGACGCGCAGCTTGTGGGCCGGCGAGACGCGGGCGTAGACGCCGGCGTCCTCGACGACTCCTGGCAGCGCCTCGTCGCCGATCTCGTCCAGCTCGGCACCGGTGACGACCCGGCCGTCTCGCAACATGCCGAGCTCACGAGCCACCGCCTCGGCGGTGAGCGGATGATCGCCGGTGATCATCACCGGCTTGATCCCGGCCTGCCGGCAGGTCTCGATCGCGGCGCGCGCCTCCGGGCGGGGCGGATCGATCATGCCGACGAGGCCGAGCCACACCATGTCCCGCTCGGCGTCGTCGAGGCTCGCGTTCGGCTTGTAGGCGACCGCCAGCACGCGCAGGGCCGTACCAGCCATGTCACGCGCCGCGGCGAGCATGGCGCGGCGCTGTTCGGCGTCGAGCGCCGCGGGCCCGCTGGCAGTCAACCTGGTCGCGCAGGAGGCCAGAATCACCTCCGGCGCCCCCTTGGCGCAGGCCACGGTGAAACCATCGGCGCCGCGATGCAGCGTCGTCATGCGTCGAGTCTCGGCCGTGAAGGGAATTTCCGCCAGGCGCGGCAGCTCGGCATCGAGGTCGGCTTTCACCAATCCGGCCTTGGCGGCGGCGACGACGAGCGCCCCTTCGGTCGGATCGCCCTTGATCTCCCAGGCCGCCGCCGTGGCCGGCTCGCTCCCGGCGACGCGGATCAATTGCGCATCCGATCCGAGCGCCGCCGTGCGCAGCAGGAGCCGCAGGGTCGGTGACGGCTCGATCGCGACCCCGTTGCGCGCGAAGCTGCCGCGCGGTTCGTAGCCCGCTCCGCTGACCTCGAAAACCGACCCGTCGGCGACGACCTTGCGGACCGTCATCTCATCTCTGGTCAGCGTGCCCGTCTTGTCCGTGCAGATCACCGACACACAGCCGAGCGTCTCGACGGCCGGCAGGCGGCGAATGAGCGCGTTGCGCTTCACCATGCGTTGCACGCCGAGCGCCAGCGAGATCGTGACCACCGCCGGTAGGGCTTCGGGGACGACGGCCACCGCCAGGGCGATGCCGAAGATCACCATCTCCAATAGCGGCTGACCGCGCAGCAACCCGAGCCCGACGATGAGCACCACCACGGCGAGCGCGGCGCGCGCCAGCACGCGCCCGACGCGGTCGAGGCTCTCCTGCAGCGGGGTCTTGCCGACCTCGACCGTCTCCAGCATGCGGGCGATGGCGCCGAACTCCGTCCGCATGCCGGTCGCGGTCACCAGCAGACGACCGCGCCCATAGGTGACCGCCGTGCCCGCGTAGGCCATGTTGCGGCGGTCGCCGACGGCGAGGTCGGCGTCGGCGAGCGCGGCGCTGCGCTTCTCCACCGGCAGCGATTCGCCGGTGAGGGCCGCCTCCTCGCATTGCAGGTTCACCGCCTCGACGACGCGGCCATCCGCCGGCACCTTGTCGCCGGTGCGGAGCACGACGAGGTCGCCCTCCACCACCTCGCGGGCCGGCACCGCGACGTCCGCCCCGGCGCGGATCACGGTGGCGGTGGGGGCGGCCATGCGCCGCAGGGCGTCGAGCGCCCGCTCGGCGCGAAACTCCTGCCAGAAGCCCAGCACCACGGCGAAGGCCATGATCACCGCGATGGCCACCGCCTCCAGCCTGTGGCCGAGCAGGGCCGAGAGGCCGATGGCGACGAGCAAGATGACGATCAGCGCGTTGCGGAACTGACTGGCGAACAGCGCCCAGGTCGAGACGCGCCGCGGCGCCTGCAGCTCGTTTGGCCCCTGGCGCGCCAAGCGCGCCGCCGCCTCGGGCGCGGTCAGGCCGCGTTGCGGGTCGGTCGCCAGGTGGGCTGCGACCTCGGCGCCGTCCATCGCGTGCCACGGCATCGTCGGTGCGGCAGCGGTTCCGACGCGCGCTTCGGGATTCGGTGCCGAGCGGCCGGCTCGTATCTCGGTTGTGGACATTGCTCAGCGTGGGACGAACAGGGCCCCCCGACGACTACACGCCGATCATAGCCGGACACCGATCCGGACGCTCCCCGAGCGGGGTCGCGGCGGCGCTTGACCATCCCCACGCATTGGCGGCGTACTTGGCGAACCGGGTCATCCGACTCGAATCGCCAGGCGGGAGGACGTTCATGCTGCTGGTGTGGGCGCAGTTTTCGCTCTGTGTCGCGGCGATCTGGTTCGGTGGGGCGAGGCTGTCGCGCTCCGGCGACATCCTGGCGGAGAAAACCGGCCTCGGGCGCACGTGGGTCGGCGTCGTCTTGTTGGCTACGGTGACGTCGCTGCCGGAGCTGGTCACCGGCGTCAGCGCCGTGACCCTCGCGGGCACCCCGGACATCGCGCTCGGTGACGCGCTGGGCAGCTGCGTATTCAACCTGATGATCATCACCCTGCTCGACTTCCAGCAACGAGGCGAGTCGGTGTTCACGCGTGCCAGCCAGGGACACATCCTGTCGGCGGGCTTCGGGGTCATCTTGATCGGCCTGGTCGGGTTCAGCGTCGCCTTGCAGCGCGACTGGCCGGGACTAGCGCTCGGGCACGTCGGCCTTTCGACCCCCATCACCATCGCCTTGTACGCGGTCGCCATGCGCACAATCTTCCGCTACGAGCGCCGCCAGCGCGCCGCGGCCATCGAGGAGCGGGTGGAACAGTACGGCAACGTGTCGCTGCGCCGCGCCGTCATCGACTATGCCGCCGCCGCCGTGATCGTCATGGCGACCGGCGGCTTCCTGCCCTTCGTTGGCGAACGATTGGCGGCACTCATGGGCTGGCAGCAGACCTTCGTCGGTACGCTGTTCGTCGCCTTCGCCACCTCCGCTCCCGAGATCGCCGTCACGGTTGCCGCCTTTCGCCTGGGGGCGCTCGACCTCGCGGTCAGCAATCTATTCGGCAGCAACCTCTTCAACATCGCCATCATCGCCGTCGACGACCTTTGTTTTACGACCGGACCGCTGCTGGCACACGTCTCGCCGCTGCACGTCGTGTCGAGTCTCTCGGCCCTGATGATGACCGGGGTCACCATCGTCGGGCTGCTCTATCGCCCGACGACGCGGTTGTTTCGCGCCGTGGGGTGGTCGAGCCTGTTCCTGCTCTCGCTCTACCTTCTGAACACTCTCGCGCTCTATCTGTACTCGGGATGAGCCGCCGGAGCTCGGCGAGGTAAGGTCACCACTATCAGCGGGCGGCAACCGGACGGCGCGTCCGCCCGCCACGGCGGCGGACGATCAGTACGGGACAGTGGCCGTGGCGCAGGACTTTCTCCGCCACGCTGCTCATCACCAGGCGAAAAGTCCGTCGCCGCCAGGATGTGCTTGAAGGGCATCGGGCAAGACCTCCTTGCGGTTCTGGCAGAAGGCGCACCACGCTCCGAATGCCTCGGCAAATCGCGGTCGAAAAATGGCGCCGCGTCATCGTGTCGGCGTGCCGAACGTACTATCATCGGCCAACGCGGCGATGTCAGGAGGGCCTGCTCCGGAACGCGCAGCCGGCGGTGGCGCAAGCGCCTGACGCGGCGGAGCCCGACGGACGCTCGCGAAGACCGCCAGTGAACGAGCACATATCCATTCCCTATCTTCGGGAAGCCGTGATTTTCCTGGCCGCCGCCGGGATCATCGTGCCGCTATTCCACCGCCTGCGTGTCAGCCCGGTACTCGGCTACCTGGGCGTCGGGGCGGCCATCGGGCCCTTCGGGCTCGGCCTCTTCGCCGAGCGGATCGGCGCGCTGCGCTATGCGGTGATCGACGATCTCGAAGGCGTGCAACGCCTCGCGTCGCTGGGTGTGATCTTCCTGCTCTTCATGATCGGTCTGGAGCTGTCGCTGGAGCGGCTGTGGGCCCTGCGCAGGCTGGTGTTCGGGCTCGGCACCCTGCAGGTGCTGGTCTCGGCGACCGTCATCGGCGCCATCGCCTCGGCCTTCGGCAATTCCGCGCCCGCCTCGATCCTGCTCGGTTCGTGTCTGGCGCTCTCGTCGACGGCCATCGTCATGCAGCTCCTCGTCGAGCGGCACCAGGTCGGAACGGCGTTGGGGCGGACCAGCCTCTCCATTCTACTGCTGCAGGATCTGGCGGTGGTGCCGATCCTATTTCTGGTCGGCGTGCTCGGCGCGCAGCTCGAGGACGTGAAGACGGCGCTGCTGCTGGCCTTGGCGAAGGCGGTCGGCGCGATCGCCATCATCGTCCTGTTCGGGCGACAGGTGCTACGCCCGCTGTTCCGACTGGTCAGCGGCCCGCGCAGTCCGGAGCTGTTTGTCGCCGTCGCGCTGCTGGCAGTCATCGGCACGGCGGCCGCGAGCGGCGCGGCGGGCCTCTCGATGGCGCTCGGCGCCTTTCTCGCCGGTCTCTTGCTCGCCGAGAGCGAGTACCGGCACCAGATCGAGGTCGACATAGAACCGTTCAAGGGGCTGCTCCTCGGCCTGTTCTTCTTGTCGGTCGGCATGGGCATCGACTTCCGGATCGTCGCGCAGCAGCCGGTCTGGATCGCGGCGTCGGTTGTCGGCTTGTTCGCAATCAAGGCCGTCATCGCCACCGCGCTCTGCCTGGCCTTCGGGATCCCTCGCTCCACCGCGTTGGAAGCTGGGTTACTGCTCGGACAGGGCGGCGAGTTCGGTTTCATCGTCGTGGGTCTGTCCGTCAAGATTGGCCTGGTAGCCGAGCCCACGGGGCAGTTCATGTTGATCGTCACCGGCCTGACCATGTTGCTCACGCCGCTGGTCGCCCACCTCGGCGAGCGGTCGGCCGCCGCCATCGAACGGCACGATCACGCGGTGTGCGGGAGTGCCGATGCGGTGCCCGTCGAAGGGCTGGACGGGCACGTGGTCATCGCCGGGTTCGGCCGTGTGGGGCAGGTGCTCGCCCGCATCTTCGAGGCGCAGCACCTCCCGTACATCGCGCTGGATCTGGACGGCGCGGCGGTGGGCGCGCACCGGGCAGCCGGGCGGCCGGTGTTCTACGGTGACGCGAGTCGCCCGGAGATGCTGCGCCGGGCGGGCGTGGAATCCGCCCAAACGCTCGTGGTCACCATGGACGACCCGGTCGCGGCACAGCATACCGTGGATGCGGTGCACCGGCATTGGCCCTGGTTGCCGGTGATCGCCCGCGCCCGCGACGTCGCTCACGCTCGGGCGCTGCAAGCAAGAGGCGCAACACGGGTGGTGCCAGAAACGGTCGAATCGAGTCTCCAGCTCGCCGCGCGCGTGCTTGCTGGGGTGGGGGTGCCGGAGGAGGCTGTGAGCCAAATCGTCGAAGAACAGCGAGAGCTCGAAGTCGGACAGGTCGACGCTCGGCCGGCTCCTCTCGACCCGCAGGCCGCTGCCCGTCGCACCGGCCAGCGCCGGGGAGCACACCGCAGATGACTGCGGCTGTCCGCGCCAAGAGTTGCTCCCAAGCCGCGAGAACTCTAGTTTGAACCCCGACTGTCGGCGGCGGTACTAGACATCCGATGCTGCGTCCCGAGGTTCGCTTCATTCTCTCGCTGGTTGCCGGTCTGGCGTTGCTCACCTGGGCCGCGTCGGCGATCGTCTATCGCACGATGCGCGACTGGTTCGAAAAAGACGTCACCCTCCGGTCGCAACTGGCCGTGAGCGGAGCCCGGCAAGGACTGCTGGCCCACTGGCGCCCAGAGAGCGCTGCCGATCTGCAAGTTTTGCTGGCCGACCTGGCGCGTGACGAGAAGATCCTGGCGGCCACCGCGTGCAGCGTGGATTTCGGCAAGCTGGCGAGCACCGGCGAGTTCCCGGAGCAGTTCGGCTGCCGGAGCACCGGGCCGCGTGTTCGCCAATCCTCTGGTGTCGCACCGACCTGGATCCCCTGGAGGGCGATCGCGTCACTGCCTGGCGGCACGGTGCACGTCAGTGCCATCCCACTGTTCGATGGGCAAGAGGCGGTCGGCTTCGTCATTCTCGTACACGACTTGAGCTTCATCGAGCAGCGCGAGGCGACCGTTCGCCGGTTCCTACTGATCGCCTTCGGGGTTCTCGCCGTCGCGGCGTCCGCGATCACCGTGGTTGTGGCGCGGATCTCGTGGCGGGAGTGGAGCGGCGAGATTCGGCGCCTGTTGCGCGGAGAAAGCCGGCGGCCGGAGTTCCAGCCCCTCTTGCAGGATGTCCGCGAGCTGGTGGACCGCATCGCCGCCGAACGACAGGCGGACAGTGAGACCGGAGCGTGGACACCGGAGCGGCTGCGCGGAGTGCTGAAGCGCTCGCTGAGCGGCGAGAAGATCATCATCGTCGCCAATCGCGAGCCGTATGTGCACGAGCGCACGCCGGCCGGCGGCGTGCAGGTCATCCACCCCGCCAGCGGCCTGGTCACGGCCCTGGAGCCGATCATGCGCGCCTGCTCCGGCGTGTGGGTGGCGCACGGCAGTGGGTCGGCGGACCGGGACACCGCAGACGACACTGGGCGGATTCGCGTCCCCCCCGGCGAGGAATCCTATCTCTTGCGGCGTGTCTGGCTCTCCAGGGAGGAGGAACAGGGTTACTACTACGGCTTCGCCAACGAGGGCTTGTGGCCACTCTGCCACCTCGCCGATGCACGGCCGAGCTTTCGCGGCGCGGATTGGCAGCACTATCGCACCGTCAACCAACGGTTCGCCGATGTGACGTGCGAAGAGGTGGAGACCGAGGATCCCCTCATCCTGGTGCAGGACTATCACTTCGCGCTGGCCCCGCGCTTGATCCGCGAGCGCTTGCCGAAAGCGACGATCATCAGCTTCTGGCATATCCCCTGGCCGAACGCCGAACGCTTCGGCATCTGCCCGTGGCGCAACGAGTTGATCGCCGGCCTGCTGGGCAGCAGCATCGTCGGCTTCCACACCCGCTCGCATTGCAACAATTTCCTCGAAGCCGTCGATCGGTATCTGGAGACCCGCATCGACCGCGAGCAACAAGCGGTCGTGCAGCTCGGCCGCACCACGCTGGTGCGCCCGTATCCCATCTCGACGGAGTGGCCGATCCGGTGGCTCGACGACCTTCCAGCCGCGGCGGAGTGCCGGCGCCGCGTCTGCGCCGATCTCGGCCTGGCCGCCGACGCCCTGCTCGGTGTCGGCGTCGACCGCCTCGACTATACCAAAGGCATCGAGGAGCGCCTGTTGGCCGTCGAGCGGCTGTTGGAGCGGTTTCCGGCCTTGCGCGGCCGCTTCACGTTCGTCCAGTTGGCCGCCCCGAGCCGCACCGAGATCGATCGATACCGGCTGCTGAACGACGACGTCGAAGCATGCGCGGCGCGCATCAACCAGCGCTTCCGCCAGGGTCTCTATCGGCCCATCGTCC
>CAYYWP010000184.1:0-9488 GCA_964475125.1 uncultured Binatia bacterium (SeqCode)
TCACCGGCGCCAACAGCGGGCTGGGCTATGAAGCGGCTCTGGCGCTGGCCGGCAAGGGCGCGCAGGTGGTGCTGGCATGCCGCGACGAGGAGAAGGGACGCGCCGCCGAACGGCAGATCCGCGCCCGCCATCCGCAGGCGACGACGGCAGTGCTGGGGCTGGATCTCGCCAGCCTCGCCGACATCCGCCGCGCCGCCGCGGCGATCAGCGCCACCTACCCACGGCTCCACGTGTTGATGAACAACGCCGGCGTGATGGCGCTGCCTTACCGCCAGACCGCCGACCGCTTCGAGATGCAGTTCGGCACCAACCACCTCGGCCACTTCGCCTTCACCGGTCTGTTGCTCGACCGGTTGCTCGCCACACCCGAGGCGCGGGTGGTCACGGTGAGCAGCGGCTTTCATCGCCTCGGTCAGATCCGATTTGACGACCCGCATTGGCAGCGCGGCTACCGCAAGTGGGGAGCGTACGGGCAGAGCAAGTTGGCCAACCTGCTGTTCGCCTACGAGCTGCAGCACCGCCTGGCGGCGGTGGGCGCCAGCGCCATCAGCGTCGCCGCGCACCCCGGCTACGCCGGCACCAACCTGCAGCGCGCCAGCGCGCGCATGCGCGGCTCGTGGCTGGCGGAGCGGCTCTGGGCCGCGGCCAACGCCCTCACCTCGCAGAGCGCGGCGATGGGGGCGCTGCCGCAACTCTTCGCCGCGGTGGCGCCGACGGTGCGCGGCGGCGAATACTATGGACCCGACGGGCTCGGCGAGATGTGGGGCCATCCCCGCCGCGTCGCCTCGAACGCGCACTCGCAGGACCGCGCCGCGGCGGCGCGCCTGTGGGAGATGTCGGAACAGATGACCGGCGTCAGTTACGCGACGCTGGCGCGCGCCTGAGCCATGCGACGCCTAGCCATCGGCCTGGCGGCGGCGCTGCTGCTCGGCGCCGTTGTCCTGCTCATCACCCTCAGCTTCCTCGACGACGTGGTGCGGCGCGAAATCGAAACGCGCGGCTCCGCGCTCACCCGTACGGAGGTGCGCATCGAATCGGTCTCGCTGTCGTTGCGTCGCGGGACGGCCACGCTGCGCGGCTTCAGCGTCGCCAACCCGCCCGGTTACCGCGCCGCGAGCGCGCTGGTCGTCGACGAAGCCGCCGTCGACGTCGAGCTCGGCACGCTCTTCGCCGATCGGCTGGTGGTGCGCCGCATCGACATCAACGGTCCGCGGGTGTTCTACGAGATCGATGCCGAGGGCACGGCCAACCTCGACGTGATCCGCAAGGCCATCGAGAGCGGACCGGATGCCGGCGAACCCGGCGCGGCCGCGACCCCCTCCGCACCGAGGTCGCCCGCCGGCAGCCGCAAGGCGCGCGGCCGCCAGCCTCGGATGCTGATCGAGCGCTTCAGCCTCGAGCGGGGGGAGGTCCACATCGACACCAGCGCGACGGGCGGGCGCGCGCACGTGCAAACGCTAGAAGCCTTCGAGCTCACCGGCATCGGCGCCGACGGCGCCGGCGCCACGCCCGAGCAAGTGGCGCGCACCATCGTCGCGGCGATCGTCCGCGACGTGGCGCTCAGCCTCGCCGCCGGCGAGATCGAACGAGCACTCGGCAAGACCGTCGGCGGCCCGCTCGGCGACGTCATCAAGAAAGGCGGCGCCGAAGCGCTCGGCAAGGGCATCGGCAACGTGCTCGACAAGGTTCTCGGCCGGTGAAGAAGGGGGCCGGGGATCGGGGGTCGGGGATCGGAGCTCCGGCACCCGGCACGACTGCCCAAGGGGGGACGTGATGAAGAAGTGGCAGCCCGCGCCAGCGCAAGCCGTGGCGGCCTTCAACGCCGTGACCGCCGAGCGAACCGACATCGAGCCGCGCAAGATGTTCGGCTACGCGTGCGTGTTCGCGCGCGGCCACCTGCTCGCCGGTCTGCACCAGGCGGGGCTGATCCTGCGCTTGCCGGAGGCCGCGCGCACGCAGTTCATAGAACGGTTCGGCGCCGCCCTCTTCGAGCCCATGCCCGGCCGCGCGATGCGCGAGTACGTCGTCGTGCCCCCGGCGCTCTACGCCGCCACCGACGAGTTGCGCGGCTGGTTCGAGACCGGCCTGCGTTACGTCTCCGCCTTGCCGAGCAAGCCCGTCAAACGGGCCGGTTCACAGCGCGCCCGCACCCGCTCGGCCGCGGCCACCACCACCAAGAGCACGAAGCGCAAGGCGTAGGGCCGTGTCCAATGGCGCGCTCTCCGTTCTGCAATCGGAGAGTCGTTCTACCGGGTCGCACGCAGGGAACCCCCTTCGTGCTCTTCGTGTCCTGCGTGGTGCAGGAGAACGACTTTCGGATCGGGGCTAGTGGCAGCCGCTGAAGCGGAAGGACTCGCGCCCCTCGAGCATCTTCGGCGTGATCATCTGCGAGCCATCGGTCAGGCAGTAGACGCTCTCGGCCGCGTGCCGGTCGCCGCCGGTGAGAAATCCGGTCAGACCGCCGAGCAGCCCGCCGGTGAGGGTAACGGGAATGCGCACCGGGAGGTAAACGAGGTTGAGCGCGGCGGCGCCGAGAGAGGTGCCGGGGCTCGTGCGCGGCGTCTCGGTCAACTCCTCGGCGGCCGGTGCCGCCGTCGCCACCAGCGAAAAAAGAGCCAGCCCTGCTGCGATGCGTCGTCCTTGCATCATGTCAGTTCACCCCTCTCGTGTTTTCCTGGAACCGCGCCACGCGCGATGCGACGCCGTGCGCGCGCCGGCTTGCGACCGACGACGACCTTCGATACCAAATGCGGCGCGCTGACCTCCACCTCAAACCCGCAGGCACGCATGATATCCGCCAGATCGTCGCGCAGATAGCCGGGGTAGTACGGCTCGTGGTAGGTGGCCGGAAAGCGGTACAGCACCGGCTCGATGTCGCGGCTGTCGGCGAGCTGTGCCGAGTCGCAGACGACGAAGCGGCCACCGGGCTTGAGTACCCGGAACACCTCGCACATCACCCGACGGCGCACATCGCTTGGCAACTCGTGGAAGAGGAACACCGAGGTGACGGCATCGAACTGCCCGTCCGCCCACGGCATGGCCTCGGCGTTGTCGTTCACCAAGCTGACGTCGCCGCCGGCCAGCAGCTGGCCCGCCTCTTTCAGGTAGGGCGGGCTGAGGTCGAGGCCGACCAGTTTCGCCGCCGGCAGGGCGCGCTGGAGCTGCAGGAGAAAGCGCCCGGTGCCGCAGCCCACATCCAAGACGCGGGCGCGGGCGCGTCCGCGCACGGCCTCGACCACCGGCGGAATCGCCATGCGGCGCATGACATCGGCGGTGCCGCCGAAGAGGAACTCGACGCCCAGATCGTACAGGCGCGCCGAGTGCTCGCTCAGCCAGCCGTCCGACTGCCAGTGAAACGTGCGCAGGTAGTAGCGCGGGTAGCGGCGGCGATCGATGCCAGTCGGGAGGTCATCGTGGCGGGCTCGGTAGCGGCGCCAGAGCACGCGCGGCAGGTCGGCCAGCACCGCCGGCGCGCGCCGCAGGTAGGAGGCCAGCGGCATTTGGTAGAGCAGCGCGCGCGGGTAGTAGCCCTGCTCGACGTTGGCCAGGTCGCGCTCGAGCAACGCCGCATAGCGCTGGCGCAACCGCGCCACCACGCGCGGCTCGAGCGGCGGATGATCGGGCGCCAGCAATCGCCCCCACAACCGGCCCGCCACCGCCAGCGAAGTGGCGAGGCCGTACTGCTGTGCCCGATAGAGATAGGGATCGACGGCGCCCCAGAGGCCGCCACCCGCCTCCCCGTCTAGCCGCTCGACCGACGCACCGGCACCGCGCACGCCCCCATTTGTACACGCGCGCGGCGCGGCTGCAACGCGTACTGCGCACCCGGAGACCGGACGTTCGCGACCAGCCGTCGCCGCGGGACCTGTACCCGCCGGCAGCGCAGCGCGCTGTCCGATCGGGTGGGGCGCGGCGACCCCGCCCGAGCGTTAACAGCCCGTTGAAAAACGTGTTCCGCCGCCCTTCGACGGGCTCAGGGCATGTCCTGGGCTCGTCGGAAGGGTGAGCGGAACACATTGCGGCTCAAGCACTTCCCGCTCATCCTGAGCCCGTCGAAGGATGAGCGCGACCTTTCTCAACGGACTGTTAGCCTCTTAGCTCCGATCCGAAGAGAAATCCCTCACCACGAAGGGCACGAAGACCACGAAGGTTATGACGTAGAGCGGTGTCCAAAGACTGCTCTCGGGTTTACAAGCCGGGAGTTGCTCTGCTCTCCTCGCACGCTCGGAAACCCTTGCCCTTCGTGCTCTTCGCGTCCTTCGTGGTTTCAAGGAATTTCCGATTGGGGTTAGCGGACCATCTATGCGGCCGCCTCTCGTTGCGCTCAGCCGGCATCACAGCTCGGACGTGCAGGCAACGTCAATTGCTGAGAGGCTCTACCAGCGCGTACCACTCCTTCAACCAGCGGTGAAAGTCGGCCCACGTCGCAGCGTATCAGGGCTGAAGCTGAGCGTTGCGGCGCAGCAGCCGGATGCGGAAGTCGCTGTAGGGCGCCCAGTGAAATCCATCGTGTTGACGAGGCCCGTCGCGCACCACGGTCCACGTGTAGTGCGTTGCGAGCTGGTACAGAAACGCGCTCGAGAGAACCAGGGTGAACCGCCCTGCCGGACAGCTGCCTGCGCCGAAACCGAACGGTGCGTAGCCGCGTGGTGGGTAGGTCTGGCCGGCGAAGCGATCCGGATCGAAGACGTCTGGCGACGCGAAGACGCTGGGATCTCGGTGGCTCTCGCGGATGCACATGCGCACGTCCCAGCCCCTCGGAACCGTGAAGCCTGCCATTTCGAAGGCGTCGAGTGAGGTTCGCTTCAGGTACTCGCTCTGGTCGAGGCGCAACGTTTCAGTCACGATCCGCTCTGCCACTCCGTTCTCCTCGATGGAAGGCACAGCCACCGACTCGGCGCGCAGCCGTTCCTGCCATCGAGGGTGGTCGCACAGGTATTTCCACACCCAGATCAGCAGACTCGCCAGATCCTGGGAGCCGACCTGGACCATCGCGACAATGTTGCCGACCCAATTCTCGTCGGCCAAGAGAGCGGGGGTCTCCTCTGCAAGGGTCCGAACGTAGCAGCCGCCGCCGTCCACTTGATCGGGGCCGATGCGAGCCGACCCGGCGAGGGTGCGAACGCGCTCGTTGAGCTCCTGGAACAGTGGGCGTGCTGCCGCCAGTCGAGCATTGGACAGGCGTCGGCAGTCGAGCGCACGGTACAAGGCTTCGAATCGAGCCATCTCGCTGGTGCCCTGGCGCACGCCAAAGAAGAGCAGAATGAAGACCCGCAGGATCGCCTCGGGTACGGCGGTGCGGAGCGCGACGCTCGCGGTGGGCTCCCGGCACGCGTCGGCGAGCTGCTCGAGCTCCGTGCGCAGGGCCGTGGACATGACCGCGCGTGAACGGCCGATGGTGCTGGGCGCGAGAAGACTCGCCAGGCGGGGCCGATAGTATTCGTGCGCGGCGCGATCCATGTAGCGAAGGAAACCGCGCGGCAGCAGCCTGCTGAACGGCAGTTCGCCACGGGACAGCCGGTCACCGTGCTGGTGCAGGAGCTCCGCGATGAGGTCCATGCCGACGACACAGATCGTCGGACGCCATGCCTGAGTCGTCTTGAAAACGGGACCATGTCGTCGTGCCTGTTCGAGTAGGAACCGCGCATCGACCCGATCCATTTGCCCGAGCACCGGCAGGGGCCCGGGCGGCAAGCCGCGCCCGCATCCGTAGTCGGTTCGGCCGCGAACCGTGATGACCGCCGCAGCGACGAGCGATCCTGCCAGCACGGCAAGCTGAGCGACCGGCGGTCCCGAAAACGCCACCGCGACGGCAATCGCGGAGAAGATCAGCGCACCGGCCACGATGGCCCGCACGCGTCGGCTGGTCACCACCAGGCGCAGGACGTCGCGACGCGCAAAGGCACGAAACAACAGCCAGGCGAGCGCCATTGCGGTGACGCAGGGGAGAACGATTCTCATCCGGTCTCGGCCGCCAGCGCTAGACTATCAGCCCGTTGAAGGCCGCGCTCATGCTTCGACGGGCTCATCTTTCGTCGGGCTCAGGAGAGCGGGAACTACTTGCGCAACCAAGCGTTCCGCTCACCCTGAGCCCGTCGAAGGGTGGGCGGAACGCGTTTTTCAACGGGCTGCTAGTGTCCTGTATCCGAAATTCGCTGCCTATCTCGGCGGCCCTCAGCGCCCCTGGCGGCGTTGGCCTCCTCGGAATATAGCCAGATATTCCTGCGTCGGCCGCCTTGCCAGGGCCGCCGATGCCTCGCCGAGATAGGCAACGAATTTCGGATACAGGACACTAGCCGATGGCATACCCATGCATCCGAAGCGAGCGGATACGACGCGCCCGGTAGCGCCTTTCGCCGGCGCGCTTCGGGGGGCCGTGGTCGCGCGGGGGTGATGGACAGCTCCGCCGCGGCTCGCTAACCGTCGGGGCGCCGATGTTGCACCTGGGTTGTGCCACCGCGGCGGGCTGGGTTGCGGCGGTGCGCTGCGACCTCGACGCCTTCCTCAAGGATCATGCCGCCAACGAGCGCAAGGTGTCGGCCAGCGCGCTGACGCTGGCGGTGCACTACCCGGAGCGCCGCCCGCTGACCGACGCGATGGTGCGGCTGGCGCGCGAGGAGCTCGACCACTTCGGGCGCGTCTACGAGCTCTTGCGCCGGCGCGGCTTGACGCTCGCTCAGGATGCGCCGGACCCGTACATGGGGGCCTTGCAGCGGCTGATGCGCAAGCGCGACATGGACGAATACCTGCTCGACCGGCTGGTCGTCTTCGCCGTCGTCGAGGCGCGCGCCTGCGAGCGCTTCGGCTTGCTCGCCGACGCCCTCCCGGAGGCCGAGCTGCGCGACTTCTACGCCGAGCTGGCGCGCGCCGAGGCGCGCCACCACGCGCTCTTTCTGCGTCTCGCCCGCCGCCATGCCGGGCCGGCGGTGGTGGCGGCGCGACTCGACGAGGTGCTGCGGGCCGAGGCGGCGGTCGTGGCGCGACTGCCGTGGCGCGCCGCGTTGCACTGAACCCGATGTCCATCGGGCTCGCCGGTCGCCGGGTGCTCGCCTGCTTCCCGCA
Source organism: uncultured Binatia bacterium (SeqCode) (assembly GCA_964475125.1). Classification (GTDB taxonomy): domain Bacteria; phylum Desulfobacterota; class Binatia; order HRBIN30; family CADEER01; genus CAYYWP01. Next base: position 7,063 of record CAYYWP010000184.1, read on the forward strand.
CCCGGACGACGAGAGCTTCGCCGCCGGCGGTGTGCTCGCCGCTTGCGCCGCGCGCGGTGCTACCGTGCAGGTCCTCTGCGCCACGCGTGGCGAGGCGGGCGTGGACCGGCGCGGCTCGGCAGCCCCCGGGGCGGCGCTGGCGGCCGTGCGCAGCGCCGAGTTGGCGGCGGCGTGCGCGGCGCTCGGCGCCTCCCCGCCGGCGTTTCTCGATCTTCCCGATGGCCGGTTGGCGAAGCTCGACCGCAGTCACCTGACCGCGTGGCTGGCGGACGAAGTGCGACAGCGCGCTCCGGACCTGATCGTCACCTTCGGCGCCGATGGCGCCTACGGCCACCGCGACCACCTGGTGTGGACCGCCATCGTCGGCGCCGCGGTGTCGTATGCTGCGCTACCGCCGCGCCTGTTGCACGCCGTCTTCCCGCGTCGGCTCCTCACCCCACTGTGCCGTGCCCTGCAGCCTGTGGGCGTCTTGGCGGCGATCGACCCGGCGTCGCTCGGTGTCCGCGCCGGCGCGGTGCAGCTGCGCTTCGACGTCCGCCCCTACGCTGCCGCCAAGCGAGCCGCCCTGGCCGCGCATGCCTCGCAGCTCGCCGCCGGTGAGCCGCTGTCGCTGCTCCGTCCCAGCCGCATCGAACCGCTGCTCGACGAGGAGTGGTTCATGGTGGCCGCAGGCCCAGCGTTGCCGCGCCGCGCCAGCGATCCTTTCGCCGGGCTCTGATGCGCGTCCTGCACGTCACGCGCGACTTCTCGCCGCGTTCCGCCGGCGGCATCTCGACCGCAGTCGGCGGCCTCGCCCGCGCCAGCCAGCGGGCTGGGCTCGCCGTCTCGGTACTCTCCTTCGATGCCTGGCGCCCGACGCGTACGGGGCGCGGCGGCCCGGCAGCAGCGCTGAGCGAGGACGGCATCGCCGTCTTGCGCGTCGGCGATGCGGCCCAGCTCGACGTGGCCGCGGCCTTCGCTCGCGCCCAGCGCCCGGATCTGGTGCACGTACACCACGGCATGCTGTGGGCATTCGCGGCATCGCTCGCGCGCGCCCTCGATGTCCCCGCGGTCAAGACGGTCCACGTCGTGCAGCGGCGCATGAACGCCCTGCGCGGCACCGGCGAGCGCACGCGCAGTCTGGCCGGTCAGGAACAGGCCCTGGCGGAAGCGGCGCGCGTCATCGTCCCCTCGCAGGCCGCTGCCGCCGCCCTCCTCACCGGCGACGCCGGGCTCGCGGCGCGCCTGCGCGTCGCGCCGCACGGCATCGACGACAGCGACGCCGCACGCGCCGCCGTGGCCGCGCGCAGCGGCGAAAACGGCGCGCCAGCGGTATTGCACGTCGGACGCTTCGCCGACGTGAAGGGTACGCCGGAGCTGTTCGCCGCCTTGCTGCGCCTGCTGGCGGCGCGACCACAGGTGGCGGCCGTCATCGCCGGCGGCGTACCCGAGAACCGCCGCAGCGAACGGCGCTGGCTGCAGTGCTGGCGCCGCCTGGCACCACCGACCGTCAGCGGCCGAGCGCACTTCGTCGGTTGGCTGGCGCCCGAAGCGCTGCTGCCACACTACCGCGCCGCGGCGCTGCTGCTCGTCCCCAGCCGCTTCGAGACCTTCGGCCTGGTGGCCCTCGAGGCGATGCTGCATGGCGTGCCCGTGGTGGCCAGCGCGGCGGGCGGGTTGGTCGAGCTCATCCGCGACGGCGAGACCGGCCTCCTGGTACCACCCGGCGAGTCGCGGGCACTGGCCGAGCAGGCGGCGGCGTTGCTCGACCAGCCGGGCCGGGCAAGGCGGCTCGGGCAGGCCGCGGCCGCCGCGGTGCGCGAGAATTACGTCTGGCCGCGCGCCTTGCCGGCCGTGACTGCCGTCTACCGCGAGCTGGTCTGACGCGTCGCCGGCTTGGCTCGCCGCACGCGGCTCGAGCCCGTCCGTTGCGGTTGCGGGGCCGCGGGGTGGTCGAACGCGATCACCTGGACGTGCCCGCCGCGTACCGCGCTGCGAATACCGAGGTCGACGAGCAGGGTTTCGAGCGCGGTGCGGTGCTGCGTCTCGACGCCGATGAAGAACAGGATCTGGCTGCGCCGGCGCGTGCGTCGTTGGGCGAAGAAGATCAGCCGCTCGTGGCAGCGGGGATTGCGCAAGTCCGTACCCAGCACGGTCTCGCCGTAGACGAGTCTGCCGCGCACCTCACTGATGCGCGCAATTTCGGCCGGTGGCGCCCCGACGCGGCTGATGCGCCGCTCGGCGGTGTAACCCAGCGTATCGAGGTGCGCCTCCAGCCCCCGCCGTAACCGAGCGCGGAGCTGCGTTTGCGACATACCGATCGGGACCTAGTAGGACCGGCCCCAGCCGCCGCCCCCACCGCCGCCACCGCCACCACCGCCGCCGCCGCTGCGCCCGCCGCCGCCACTGCGCCCTCCACGGTAGCCGCCGCCGCCACCACCACCGCC
>CAYYWP010000185.1:0-9411 GCA_964475125.1 uncultured Binatia bacterium (SeqCode)
CGGCAACCATGGCGCAAGATGGCCGTCTGACACCGACGGTCACATGACGCCACACTCCCGCCACAGGTGCCGCGGCTACGGCTCGCTTCGGACGCTCGGTGCTATTCCCGCGAGGATCCGCCAACCGTCAGCCGGCCGCCTGCGAGAACCGATCGAGCACCTGCTGGCTGGCCTCGTCGACCTGGGCGCGCAACCGCGCTTCGTCGACGGTCAGCACCGTGCGCTCCTCCATCACCAGCGCGCCATCGATGATCGAGGTTCTGACGTCGCTGCTGTGACCGGAATACACGATGTTGGACAGCAAGTTGTCATGGCGCCCGCGCAGTCGCGGCGTCATGTGCACGTTGCCGAGATCCAACACGATCAGGTCGGCCTTCTTGCCCGGCTCCAGTGAGCCGATCTCGTCGCCCAGGCCGAGCGCGCGGGCGCCGTTGATGGTCGCCATCTCGAGCACCGTCGCCGCCGGCATCACCGCGGCATTGGCTCGTTCCGCGCGGTGGATGAGGGCGGCGAACTTCATCGTCTCGAAGATGTCGCGCGCGTTGTTGCACACGGCGGAGTCATGCCCGAGGCCGACGGTCACCCCCGCCGCCAGCATCTCCGGCACCGGCGAGATGCCGCTGCCGAGCTTGCCGTTCGAGACCGGGTTGTGGGAGACGCTGGTCCCGGTCTCCTTGAGGAGCTTGATCTCCTTGTTGTTCAACCACACGCAGTGCGCGGCGATGCAATCCGGACCGAGGATGCCGACGTCGTGCGCCAGCTCCACGGGTCGCCGCCCATGGCGCTTCTGGGTGAGCTGCAGCTCGTCGAGCGACTCGTTCAGGTGGATGTGAATCCCGACGCCGTGCTTGTCGGCCAGCCGGCGCACGGTACGCAGGCGCTCCTCCGAAATGATCGGTGCCCACTCGACGCCGAATCGCGCCCGCACACGCCCGCCGGCGGTGCCGTGCTTCGCGATCACCATCCGTTCGTTGCTTTCGGGGCTCTCGATCCCCTCGCTGTCATCCGCCACCAGACAGGACAGCTCGGCGCGAATGCCGATCGTCTCGGCGGCGTCGCCGCAGCGCTCCATGTATCGGTACATGTCGTTGACACACGTGGTGCCGGATTTGATCGACTCGCAGTAGCTCATCAGCGCCGCCAGGTAGACGTCGTCGGGCGTCATCGCGCGCACTTCGGGGTAGAAGAAGTTCATCAGCCAGGCGTCGAGTGGCAAATCATCGGAAACGCCGCGCGACAGCGAGGTGTGATAGTGCAGATCCACCAACCCCGGCAGGACGGCGGCGCCGCGCGCATCGATCACTTTCGGCGCGTGATGCGCCTTGGCGATCTCCGCCGCCGGCCCGACCGCGGCAATCCTGCCGTTGACCACCGCGACGGCGCCGTCGTCGATGATACGCCGCCCGCCATCCATCGTCACCACCGTGCCCCCGGTCACCAGGATGTCCACGTCGCGTGCCATCATCGCCTCCTCGACGTGCCCCCTATCGCGCAGGCGCGGCGGCAAGGCAAGTCGTCATCTATCGGCCAGGCTCACACCGGCTTGCGCCTGCCCATAGAGAGCGCCAGCAGCGGGAAGAGGAGGACGGAGAGAATGCCGGCGCCGACCAGCGCGGCGGCGTTTTCGGGCAGCATGCGGCCGGTGGCTTTGCCGATCTCCGTGATCACGACCACCAGCGGCAGGGTGGTGGCCGAGAACAGCACCAGGCGTAGCCCGTCGAGGCGCGAGAGATCGCGCCGGTAGAGCACCAGCGCGCCGCCGTGCACGATCAGCAGGAGCGCGAGGAACATCGGAACGCGCACCAGGCTCGCGACGCTGGCGAACAGCGCCACCAGATCCATCTGGGCGCCGCTGGTGACGAAGAAGATCGGAATCAGAAAGCCGAAGCCGAGCGCGTCGAGCTTCTGGCGGAACGACTCGGCGCCGGGACCGCGCGCCACCAGCCCCACCACGCTGCCGGCGGCAAACGCGCCGAGCAGGATATCGAGGCCGAGCACGTCGGCGAGGACCACCATCGCACCGAGCAGGAACATCGACAGCCGCACCGGCAGCTGACTGGTGCTCTGCAACGTGCGCGACAGCAGCGCCACCACATGCGGTGGCTGCAGGCGCAGCGCGATCGCGGCGCAGGCGACGGCGATCACCACGAAGGTCGCCAGCAGTCCGGAGCGCACGGCCACGCCCTGTTCGCCGGTGATGACGAGTGAGAAGAGCACGATCGGTCCGAACTCACCGATCGCGCCGGCACCCAACACGAAGCGCCCGAACTCGGTGTCGAGCTCCTTGGCCTCGCGTAAGATCGGCAGCAGGGTGCCGATCGCCGTCGTGCTGAGCGCGATGGCGACGAGCACCGGATCCCAGACCAGGCCGAGCCCGTACAGCCCCCAGGTCAGGGCCAGGGCGATGGCGATCGAAAACAGCCACCCGGCGATGCCGCGCTGCAGTGGCCGCCCGCGCAGGCGGGCGAAGTCGAGATCCAGTCCAGCGAGAAAGAAGAGAAACGACAGGCCCAGCGCCGACAGCGTTCTCAGACTGCCCTGCGCGGACACCAGATCGAGCACTTGCGGGCCGATCGCGACGCCGAACAACAGCTCGAGCACCACCAGGGGCAGCCGCAAGCGGATCGGCAGCTCATTGAAGAGCGGCGCCATCGCGGCGACGAACAAGACCACCAGGAGCGCATGGTGATGTGGATCCGACATGGCGGGATCACACTCCTTTCCGCTCCGGCGTGCGTCAGGAATGCATCAGGTCGACGACGGCCCAGGTCACCGCGGCGATCAGTGCCGAGCATGGGATGGTCAGCAACCAGGCCCAGACGATGCGCCCCGCCACCCCCCAGCGAACCGCCGAGGCATTGGTCACCGATCCGACGCCGACGATCGCGCCCGTGATCGTGTGCGTGGTCGACACCGGCACGCCCAGGTTGGTGGCCAGAAACAGCATCGACGCGCCGGCGGTCTCGGCGCAAAAGCCGCCCACCGGCTTCAACTTCGTGATCCGCAAGCCCATGGTGCGCACGATCCGCCAGCCGCCGGTCAAGGTGCCGAGCCCCATCGCCGCATGACACGCCAACACCACCCAGAACGGTACGTAAAACTCCTCGCCCAGCACCCCGTTGGCGTAGAGCAGCACGGCGATGATGCCCATGGTCTTCTGCGCGTCGTTGCCGCCGTGGCCCAGGCTGTAGAGCGCCGCCGAGAACAGCTGGCCGCGGCGAAACCACGCATCGACGCGCGACGGGGTCAGGCGGCGACAGAGCCAGAACACCAGCACCATGAGGGCGAAGCCCAACACCAGGCCGAACGTCGGCGAGAGGAAGATCGAGACGCCGATCTTGGTCAGACCGGCGGTGTTGAGGACGCCCGCCGTGCCGGCCTTCGCCACCGCGGCGCCGGCCAGGCCGCCGATGAGGGCGTGCGACGAGCTCGAGGGGATACCGAACCACCACGTGATGAGGTCCCACGCGATGGCGCCGGCCAGGGCCGCGAACACTACGCTGGAGTCGATCACGCTCGGGTCGACCACCCCGGTACCGATCGTGTTCGCCACATGCGTGGCGAAGACCAGGAAGGCGATGAAGTTGAAGAATGCCGCCCAGATGACGGCGTAGCGCGGCGAGAGCACGCGCGTTGACACCACGGTGGCGATCGAGTTCGCCGCGTCGTGAAAGCCGTTGACGAAATCGAAGACCAACGCCACCACGATGACGATGGCCACGAACCAGGTCATCGCTCAGGCGTGCTCCAGCACGACCCCTTCGATGACGTTGGCGACATCCTCGCAGCGGTCGGTCGCCGTCTCCAGCGCCTCGTAGACCTCCTTCCACTTGAGCACCTGCAGGGGATCCGTGGCGTCGCGAAAGAGATCGGCCAGGGCGCGGCGCAGGATCTCATCGCCCTCGTTCTCGAGCCGGTTGACCTCGATGCAGGCGCGCAGAATCCCCGCCGCCTGCTTGACGTTCTTCAGGCCGAGCACCGCAACCATCATCGCCTCGGTGGCGCGCACCAGCACATCGGCCAGCGCGCGCACCGGCTCGGTCATCTCGGTCAGCTCATACAGCTTCACGGCCGCCGCCGCCGACTCGATGTAGTCCATGACGTCGTCCATGCGGGTGATCAGCTCATGAATGGCCTCGCGGTCGAGCGGCGTGATGAAGGTCTTGTGCAGCCGCTCGACGCAGGCGTGGGTGATGAGATCGGTTTCGTGTTCGATCTCCTTGATCCGGCCGGCCAGCGCGGCGATGTCCTGATCGCCGTGGACGAGCTGCCGCATCTGCTTGGCGCCTTCGACCGTGAGCGTGGCATGGCGCTCGAACAGGCCGAAGAAATCCTCTTCGCGGGGCAGGAACCAACGCAGCATCGCGCGCGCTTCTAGCACGTGCCGCTGGCAGGGCAAGCGCGCTCCGCGCGCACCAAATGGGGGGTCCCGGCGGGTCGCCCGCGCCCTTTACCTGCCGGCCGGCGGCGACGGGCGTATGGAACGCTTGAGTGTACCACCCGCCTTGGGCCCCTGAGCGTTCGGTGCAAGCCGCAGCCGCGGGACCAGACGTTTCGGCCAGGCTGTCGATTTCGGCTCGGCTCGTTCGACAATACGGCAAAGTGAGTCCGCGGCGCGGGAGACGCGCCAAGCGCCGCCGTGATACGCATCACCATCGGGCGCGCGGATGCGTCAGCGCGCAAAGGAGCCAGGGATGAGTCGAGTACGAGTATTGGTTGGGACCCGTAAGGGTGCCTTCATCATCACGGCCGACGGCAAACGCGAGCGCTGGGAAATCAGCGGTCCGCACTTCGGCGGCTGGGAGATTTATCACCTCAAGGGATCGCCGGCGGAGCCCAACCGCATCTACGCCTCGCAGAGCACCGGCTGGTTCGGGCAGCTCATCCAACGCTCCGACGATGGCGGCACCACCTGGGAGCCGATGGGCAATGCGTTCGCCTACGACGGCACTCCCGGCACCCATCTGTGGTACGACGGCACGCCGCACCCCTGGCAGTTCGCGCGCGTCTGGCACCTCGAGCCGGGGCTGGACGATCCGGACACCGTCTACGCCGGCGTGGAAGATGCCGCCTTGTTCCGCAGCCGCGATGGCGGCCAAACCTGGCACGAGCTGGCCGGCATGCGTGGCCACGCCTCGGGGGCGCACTGGGCACCGGGGGCCGGTGGCATGTGCCTGCACACGATCCTGCTCGATCCCAGCCATGCGCAGCGGCTTTTCGTCGCCATCTCGGCCGCCGGCGCTTTCCGCAGCGACGACGCCGGCGACACCTGGCGCCCGATCAACCGCGGCCTGCGCTCCGAACAGATCCCCGACCCGACGGCCGAGGTTGGGCACTGCGTCCACCGCCTGGCCATGCACCCCTCCCGCCCGCACGTGCTGTTCATGCAGAAGCACTGGGACGTGATGCGCAGCGACGACGGCGGCGAGTCGTGGCGGGAAGTCAGCGGCAACCTGCCGAGCGATTTCGGCTTCCCAATCGACGTACACGCGCATGAGCCTGAGACCATCTACGTCGTGCCGATCAAGAGCGACTCGGAGCATTATCCGCCGGATGGCAAGCTGCGCGTCTACCGCAGCCGCACCGGCGGGCACGAGTGGCAGGCATTGACGAACGGGCTGCCGCAGCGCGACTGCTACGTCAACGTCCTGCGCGACGCGATGGCGGTCGACCGTCTGGATCCGTGCGGGGTGTACTTCGGCACCAGCGGCGGCCAGGTGTACGCGTCGGCTGATGCCGGGGATCGCTGGACGGCCATCGTCCGTGACTTGCCACCCGTGCTGTCGGTCGAAGTCCAGACCCTGCCATGATCCGCGTCGTGTTGCCCGCCCATCTGCGCAAGCTGGCGCACGTCGAGCGCGAAGTCGCGTTCGAGGTCACGGCGCCAGTCACGCAGCGCGCCATCCTCGATGCGCTCGAGGCGCGCTATCCGATGCTGCGCGGCACGATTCGCGACCAACACACGCAGCGGCGCCGGCCCTTCGTGCGCTTCTTTGCCTGCGAGGAAGATTGGTCCAACGAGGCGCCCGATGCCCCCCTGCCCGGCCCCATCGCCGCCGGCGTCGAGCCCTTTCTCATCGTCGGCGCCATGGCCGGCGGCTAGTGTCACGCACCTCGGATACGGAGGCCTCATGTTCAAGATCGCACTCATCGCGCTGGCAGTGATCGTCGTCCTTTTCATCGCTGTCGTCGCCCTGCAGCCAACCGATTTCCGCATCGCCCGCCGCGCCATTATTCCCGCTCCACCAGCCGTAGTCTTTGCCCAAGTGAACGACTTCCATAACTGGCCCACCTGGTCGCCGTGGGCGAGACTCGACCCTGCTATGCGGCAGTCCTATGCGGGCGCGCCGGCCGGCACCGGCGCCATCTACACCTGGGCCGGGAACGACGAGGTGGGCGAAGGCCGTTCGACGATCACCATAAGCCGGCCGACCGAGCTGATCAGGATCAAACTCGAGTTCGTCCGCCCCTTCACCGTGACCAATGACGTGGAGTTCACCTTCCAGCCTGAGGGCGACGGCACCGCAGTCACCTGGAGCATGACCGGCCAGAAGAACTTCATCGCCAAGGCGGTGCACCTGTTTATGGACATGGATGCCATGGTCGGCGGCCAGTTCGAGACCGGCCTGGCGCAGCTGAGAACTGCCGTGGAAGGGGCGCCGAAGAGCCCCTGAGCCGACAGCGGCACGGATCGAGCTTCGGGAAGCGGCCCAACCGACACGCGTCACCTTGCGCGTCGCCCTGAAGGTTGTGACGTCATGGGTTGTCGGTTAGAACCGCGCCAGGAGGCGCCCAATGAATCATCACGATGTGATCCAATTGTTCGCCAAGACCTTGCGCAACCTCGAGCAGTGGATGAACAAGGCCGCCGAACATGCGAAGGCCAAGTCGTTCGAGGTCGACGTACTCGCTCAAGCCCGTCTCGCACCGGATCAGTACACCTTCGTCCGCCAGGTGCAATCCGCCTGCGATCAGGCGAAGTTCGCGGCCGCGTACCTGAGCGGCAAGCCGGCGCCTGCTCACCCCGACACGGAGCAGACCTTCGCCGAGCTGCGGCAGCGCATCCAGAAGTGCCTCAGCTTCCTCGACACGGTGCAGGCGAAGGACTTGGTCGGGGCGGAGGAGCGCCGCGTGTCACCGCCGTGGCTGGGCGGCAAGTGGCTGCGCGGCGACGATTACCTCGTCCATGCTGCGCTGCCGAACTTCTTCTTTCACGCCACGACGGCCTACGCGATCCTGCGCCACAACGGCGTCGCGCTCGGCAAGGAAGACTATATCGGCTCGCTGCCCATACAGGACGGTTGACGCCGGGTGGCCTGGTTGCCAGAGCGCGGCCCTGCGGCTTTGCAAGCGGCCTCCGTCGACCCGTTCCGCTCACCCTTCAACGGGCTCAGGGCATGTCCCGAGCGCGTCGCCGGAGGAGCGGAACGCTTTGCAGCCCAAGCACTACACCGCTCACCCTTCGCCGAGCTCAGGGTGAGCGGAACGCGTTGCGGCACAAGCACTCTCCGCTCATGCTGAGCCCGTCGAAGCATGAGCGCGGCCTGGCTTAACCGGCCTGCGAGGGCTTGCCGCCGGAACCGACGCCGCTCGTCTCCGGACAACCGGTCAACGCGTTGCCGACTGCCTGGATCAGCTCCGGGATCTCCACTCGCTCATTGCGATCGGCGTCGAAGGACGGGCACAGCGCCAGGGCGGCGGAGTCCAATGCGATGTTGACGCCCAGCACGAGCTCGTTGACCGCCACCGAGCCGCTGCCATCGCAATCGCCCGTGCAAGGCGGCGTCACCGGCGTGGCCGTCGGCGTGGGAGTGAATGACGGGATTCCGGGGACGGAGGCCGTACCCGTCGGCGTGGCCGTGGACGGCGGCGTCGGCGTAGCGGTGGGGGTCGGCGAGCTCGGGTTCGTCGGAGCCGGCGTCGCGCCGGCGACGAGGACGACGTCCCCGCCGGCGCCGCCCCGGTAGGTGATACCGAACGTCGTGCCGCCGACCAACACGGTCGCGCCCTCGCTCAGCCCGGCGAAACTGCCGCTCGCCGGTTGCCCTGGCGGCTGGGCGATGACGGCGAACTGCTGGCCATCGAGCGGCGCGTAGCCGAGCGCCACGGCCAGCGTCGCGCCGCTCAAGCTCACCGCACCGTTCACGCTCAGCTGATCGTACTCCGCGACTGCCGTCGGGCCGCTGAGCTCGGCCGCGAAGATGGCGCCGGCGGCCATGCTCAATCCCGCGCTGGAGAGACCGCCGGGGCTGGCCCCCGGCGCCAGCGTGCCGCCGTCGTGCACACTGATCGTCCCGCCGCACGAGCCGTTGCCGCGCAGCGTCGCCCCGCTCTTCACCGTGACCGGGCTCTGACTGGAGAGCGCGGTATCGAGTTGCAAGATGCCGCCGTCGACCGCCGTGTCACCGGCGTAGGAATCGGCCGGCGCATTCAGAATCAACAGGCCCGGACCCCGTTTGTTGAGCCCGCCGTCGCCGGTGATGCTGCCGCTGATCGTCAGCCTGGTCGCCGCTTCGAACGGCTGTACGTTGATCGTCGTGTCGAGGTCGATCTCACCTGTCATCGTCGGCATGCCATAGGCGATGATCCCGCCGCCGTTGAACACGAACGGCTCAGCGGTGGTGAACGTCGTGCCCGCGAAGCCGAGAAAGCCGCCGTTGAACGTCGTGCCCGCCGCGGCACTGCCGAAGGCCGCGGCGCTGTCGATGTAGAGTGCGCCGCGGTTGCCGGTGGTCGTCCCGGTGTATGTATTCTGCCCCGTGATCGTCAGCGCCGACGAGTTGTCCTTGACCAGGTTGCCGCTGCCGCTCACCACGCCCGCCAGGACCACATCCCCCTCCGCATCGAGCGTCAGCGTGTGACTGCCGAGGTCAATCGGTCCCTGCAGCCGCGTCTGCCGTCCCGAGGTGCCGATCGTCACGTCGGCGGCAATCGCCAGCGGAATCTGCCAGACCAGATTCGGATTTCCGGAGCCCGGGCTCGCCATCGTCACCGGGCCGTTGAGCCCGATCGAGTTACCGGTGAAGGCGTAGGTGCCGCCGCTCAGCTGGGTGGTGAGGTCGAGCGACGTCACCACGAGCCCATTCCGGTCGTTGTTGCTGGCGTAGTGTCCGGCCAGCGCCGGGAAGATGAGCTCGGCGTTCGTCTCTCCGTTGGCCGGTGCCGTCCCACCCCAATTGGATGGGTTCGACCAGCTAGTGTTCGCCCCGCCGCCACCGGTCCAGGTGTAGGTGGCGGCAGGTGCCGCCGACGCCAGCGCCAGGACAGCCACGCCGATCGCGACGCGCGCCCAGATCAGGCTCATTCGCTGCATTCGCCGCCCTTCCAAACCCGCCCTATTCTATCAGTCTGTTGAGAAAGGCCGCGCTCATCCTTCGACGGGCTCAGGACCTGTCCTGAGCTTGTCGAAGG
>CAYYWP010000186.1:0-9400 GCA_964475125.1 uncultured Binatia bacterium (SeqCode)
ATGCGTTCCTTTGGATGGACAGCGAACCCGCGCGACTTTCGCCGGCAGCGGCTGACTTCGCCGGGTGCGGATCACCTCGTTCCGCCCGGCGGCGCCAGCCCCGCCACCCGCCGCGCCGGGCGGACGCGAACGGCGGCGCTCGGTGAGCAGCGTGACCTGGGTGGGCACCAGGAAGGCGATCTCGCGGACGATGCCGTCGCCGCCGTGGTGGCGACCGCGGCCGCCGGAGCCGCCGCGGATGGCGTAGCGCGTCACGCGCACCGGCAACTCGGCTTCGAGCGCCTCGATCGGCGTGTTGAGCGTGTTGGTCATGTGGGTGTGGATGGCGGAGCTGCCCGGGCCGGACGGACCGGCGCCGGCACCGCCGGCCAGCGTCTCATAGTAGGCGAACTGCGCCACCGGTGATTGGTGACCAGTGACCGGTGGCGACCAGGTGCCGCCGAAGGCGAAGTTGTTCATCGATCCCGAGCTCGCGGCCGGCACCCGCCGCGGCGCGGCGCGGGCGAGAGCGCGCAGGAGGACGTCGACGATGCGCTGCGAGGTCTCGACGTTGCCACCGGCAACGGCGGCTGGAAACACGGCGTTGACGATGCTGCCGGGCGGCGCGCTGACCGCGATCGGGCGCATGAATCCGACATTGGCCGGAATGTCGTGCCCGGCCAAAGCGCGGAAGACGTAGTACACCGCCGCCAGCGTCACGGCGTAGTTGGCATTCACGCCGCCGCGCACCTGGGGAGCGGAGCCGGTGAAATCGACGCCCACCCGCCCGCGCCCGATGTCGATGGTGACGGCGATGGGAATGCGCGTGCTCTCGACGCCGTCGCCGTCGAGCAGGTCCCTGGCGCGATAACGACCGCGCGGCAACTCGGCCAGCGCGGCGCGCATCAAGCGCTCGGAATAGGCTTGCAGCGCCGCGATCGCCGCCTGCGCACCGGCCACGCCTTCACGCCCGACAAAGGTGCGCAGGCGCTCGGCGCCGACGCGCAGCGCCGCCACCTGGGCGAGCAAGTCGCCGCGCCGTTCGGCGGTGACGCGCGTATTGGCGAGGAAGAGAGCGAGGACGTCGCCGGCCAGCGCGCCGCGGCGCATCAGCCGCACCGGCGGGAGGCGCAGGCCCTCCTGGTGGATCTCCGTCGCCAGCGCCATCGAGCCGGGGTGCATGCCGCCGATGTCGGCGTGATGGGCGCGGTTGGCGACGAAACCGATCAGGCGGCGGCCGAGGTGGACCGGAGCGACGGCAGTCACGTCCGGCAGGTGAGTCCCCCCGGCGTACGGATCGTTGAGGATCACGACGTCGCCCGGCTCCATCGGTTGCGCCGCGATCGCCGCCCGCACCGAGAGCTGCGTCGAGCCGAGGTGCACCGGAATGTGCGCCGCTTGCGCCGCCAGATCGCCGCGCACGTCGAAGATCGCACAGGAGTAGTCCCGCCGTTCCTTGATGTTGGGCGAAAAGGCGCTGCGACAGAGCGCCATCCCCATCTCCTCGGCGATCGCCGCCAAGCGCTGGTTGGCGATCTGCAGATCGACCGGTGAGAGGCGAGTGGCGCGTGCGCGTCGAGTCATCACGGGCGACGTTCCGGTAGTCCGGAATCCACAGATGAACACCGAGAACCACAGATGAACACAGAGAAGAACCGTGAGTGCGAACCTGCGTCCCGACAGGTCCAGACGAAGTGAATGGGCGGGTCCGTGTTCATCGGTGGTCCTCGGTGTTCACCTGTGGTTACGATTGCTTCATCCCTGGATCCGGCGCTGGCGCTCGAGTAGGAGGTCGCCGCTCGGCATCATGCGCACGCTCCACCCGGGAGCGACGACGGTGGTGGCGCTGAGCTCGGTGATCACCAACGGACCGCTGAGACGGCGGCGGCGCGGCATGGCATCGCGGGCCAGGCGCTGCGCCGCTCGCCAGCGGCCCGTCCACCACAGCCGATGCGCTGCCGGTGCCGCCGCCCGAAGAGTCGGGGCGGGAACGGCAGGCGCCGGCGACGGCGCGCTCGCGCTCAGGCGCAGGTTGACGACCTCCACGGTCCGCTCCGGGTCCGCATAGCCGTAGCGCTGGCGGTGCGCGGCATGGAAGGCGGCGCGATAGCCGGGGGTGAGTGGTACGGACAGCTCGTAGGACTGGCCGTGATAACGGACGTCGAGGCGGACATCGAGCCGCACCGCGGCGGCCGCGGCGCCCTCGGCGCGCAACTCGCGGCGGGCGCGGGCGGCGAGCCCGCGGGCTCGCCGCGCCAGTGTGCGCGCCTCCGGCTCGATCAGCCGTAGCGTCTGCACGTAATCGCGGCGCAGCTCGGCGCTCACCGCTCCCCACGCCGACAGCAGGCCCGGGTGACGCGGCAACAGGATGCGTTGGATCGACAGCCCCTCCGCCAGCTCACAAGCGTGCATCCCGGCGGCGCCGCCGGAGGCGACGAGGACGTAGGCGCGCGGATCGAAGCCGCGCTCGACCGAGACTCGACGAATGGCGCGCTCCATGCTCGCGTTGACGACCCGCACGATGCCTTCCGCCGCCGCTTCGACGGGAAGGCGAAGGGCGCGCGCCAGGCGGTCGACGGCGCGCCGGGCGTTGTCGGTGTCGAGCCGCATGCCGCCGCCCAGGAAGGCGTCTGGAATGAGGCGCCCGAGCAGCAGGTCGGCGTCGGTGACCGTCGCCTCGCGGCCCCGCCCGTAGCAGGCGGGACCCGGATCGGCGCCGGCGCTCTGCGGCCCGACGGCAAGCGCCCCACCGGCGTCGCGAACGGCGATCGAGCCACCGCCGGCCCCGACGGTGTGGATGTCGATCGCGGGCACATTCACCGGCAGCCCGCCGATCGTCCATTCGGTCTGCTGGCGCGGTTGCCCATCGAGCAGGCTGACGTCGGTCGAGGTCCCGCCCATGTCGAGCGCAATGACCCGCGTCAGATGGTTGCGGCGCGCCGCCGCAAAGGCGCCGATCACGCCTCCCGCCGGCCCCGACAGCAGCGTGCGCACGGCCTCGCGGCCCGCGGTTTCCGCCCGGGCGGCGCCGCCGTTGGACTGCATGACGCGCAACGCCGCGCCGCCGACGCCGTGCGCCAGCGCGGCCAAATGGCGGCGCATCACGGGGGCGACGTAGGCGTTCAAGACCGTCGTACTGGTGCGCTCGTACTCGCGATACTCGGCCACCAGCTCGTGGGCCAGCGAGGTCTCGAAGTCGCCCCCGCGCAGCGCCGCGCCGAGCGCGCGCTCGTGGCGCGGATTGGCATAGCCGTGCAGCAGGCAGATCGCCACCGATTCCGCTCGCTGCCGCCGCACGGCGCGCAGCGCCCGGCGCTGCTCGGCGGCAGTGAGGGGCCGCAGCACGGCCCCGTCGAAGGCCATGCGCTCGGCCACGCCGATGCGCTGCGCGCGTGCGACCAGCGGCACCGGCCGGCGTGGCTCCAGGGCGTAGAGCTCGGGGCGATTCTGTCGCCCGATCTCCACCACGTCCTCGAACCCGGCTGTGGTCAGCAGGACGACGCGCGCCCCTGTGCGCTCCAGCACGGCGTTGGTGGCCACCGTCGAGCCGTAGGTTATACGCACACCGGCCCGCGCCGGCTGACCGAGCAGCTCGCGCAGGCCCTCGAGCACGGCGCGGGCGGGATTATCGGGCGTCGAGGCGCGCTTGTGAACGCGCACGCCGTCGGGCCCAAAGCAGACGAAGTCGGTGAAGGTGCCGCCGGTATCGATGCCGATCAGGATCGGCGCGAGGCGCGGGTGGCGGCGCGGCATGCGGCGTGTCTAGCGGCCGCGGGGCGAGGAGGAAAGCCGGCGCCGCTCGTACGGAGCCCGCTGAAACACGCGTTCCGCTCACCCTGAGCCCGTCGAAGGGCGAGCGGAAGGCGCCTTCCAACGCCGGCCTACGCGGCGTCAGCGGCGGACGATTTGGAGCCCGACTTCGCGCTCTTGTCGGTCGATTTCGTCTCGGCCTTGGCTTCGGTCTTCGCTTCGGGCTTGGCCTCGCCTTTGGACTCGCTCTTCGCCTCGCTCCCGGTGCCGTCGCTCTTCGCGCCCGAGGTGTCGCTGCCGCTGCTCTTGCGGGCGTAGTCGGTGGCGTACCAACCCGTGCCCTTGAGCATGAAGGAGGTGCTGGAGATCAGCTTGCGTACCTTGCTGCGGCAGGTCGGACACTTCTTCAGCGGGTCTTCCGTGATCCGCTGGGTGACCTCGAAGTCGCCACACTTGTCGCAGTGGTACTCGTAGATGGGCATCGCTCTCTCTCCGCGCGAGTCGGCAAGCTAATCAGCCCCCTCCCGGACTGTCAACGGAGCCGCCAAGGGCCTGGATACGCGCCACCAGGGTGGTCGGGTCGGCCGCGGCGATCTCCACCACCTTGTCGCGCCCGCTCATCCCCCGCACCAGCCGCACGGTGCGGCGCGGCACGCCGAGCCAGGCGGCCAGGGTGTCGACCACGGCGGCGTTGGCCGCGCCGCCGATCGGTGGGGCCGAGACCTGCACCTTGAGCATCCCGCCCTGGCAGCCGACGACGCGCGTGCGCGCGGCGCGCGGCTGCACGCGCACGGCCAGGCGGATGCCCGTGCGAATCAGCGTCAGCATCGCGGTCAGCGCAGGCTGGCGGCGAGATCCTGCAAGCTGCCGACCAAGAAGTACTGCAAGAAGTAGATCGCCGCGAGAACGATGATCGGCGAGAGGTCGATCCCGCCAATGAACGGCAACATCCCCCGCACCCGGTAGAGCAGCGGTTCGGTGGCGCCATACAGAAAGCGCACGATCGGATTGCGCGGGTCGGGGCTCACCCAGGAGATGAGGGCCCGGGCGATGACGATGAATAAGTACACCGTCAAGATCAGGTTGAGCGCCGCGGCGAGGCCCAGCAACAGGTTGGCGAGCACGAACATGGATCGGCGCGGCGGACCCTACCGTCGCCCGCCGCCAGGCGCAAGGCTGAGCGTTCAGGCGCGCCCGAGCTCCCCGGCGCGCCGCGTCGCGGCTTTGATGCACTCCGTCACC
Organism: uncultured Binatia bacterium (SeqCode); assembly: GCA_964475125.1. Classification (GTDB taxonomy): domain Bacteria; phylum Desulfobacterota; class Binatia; order HRBIN30; family CADEER01; genus CAYYWP01. The sequence continues at coordinate 4,972 of CAYYWP010000186.1, forward strand.
GTGGTGAAGAAGCCGAGGCGTTCCAGCTCGGTCAGCCCGGCCAGGGTGGTGCCGCCGGGCGAGGTCACCGCGGCGCGCAGCTGCTCCGGCGACTCGCCCGCTTCCTGCAACATCGCCGCCGCGCCGCTGAGGGTTTGCAGGGTGAGCTCGCGCGCCACCTCGGGCGCCAGGCCGACGCCGATGCCGCCGGCGATCATCGCCTCGGCGAACCGGTACACGTAGGCCGGCCCACTGCCGCTCAAGCCGGTGACGGCGTCGAGCAGCCCCTCGTCGCCCACCGCCAGTGCCCGGCCGACCGTGCGCATCAGCCGCAGCACCAAGCGCTCGTCGGCCGCCGTCGCATGGCGGCCGCGCACGGCCACCGCCATGCCCTTGCCGAGCAGCGCCGGCGTGTTCGGCATCACCCGCACGACGCGCGCGCCGGCGCCGAGACCGGTCTCGAGGCGCGCCGTCGGCCAGCCGGCGGCGATCGAGACGAACAGCTGGCGCGGTGTCACCAGCGGCTGCAGCTCGGCGAGCACGGCCGCCATGACCTGCGGTTTCACCGCCAACACGATCACGTTCGCCGCTCGCACCACGGCCTGGTTGTCGGGCGTGGCCGCGATCTTGAGCTGGCGCCGCAGCGCGGCGCGCTTCCCGTTGTCGACGTCGGAAGCGATGATCTCGCCGGCCCGGCAGACCCCGGCGGCGACAAACCCCTTGATCAGCGCCGTCGCCATGTTGCCGCCGCCGATGAATCCGAAGCAGTGCAGCGGGCGCTTCGTCCTGGGCGCCGCCGCCGGCGCGCCAGGCCGGCGCGGACGTTTCGCAAACCGTGGTTTCGCTCTCATCATCAACTCCTCCGGGCTCGTCTCCTAGCACCGGCCGACCATCGCCGCCGACTCGGGGCCCGTGGCGATGGCGCGCGCAACGACCCGGCGCATCGCCGTGCGTCACGCCTGGCGCGTCGCATCTCGCTCGCCGAAGATCGCACGGCCCACGCGCACCATCGTCGCTCCCTCTTCGATCGCTACTTCGAAGTCGTCCGTCATGCCCATCGACAGTTCAGCCAATCCGGCGCGTTCGGCGAGCGCCCGCAGGTGGCGAAAATACCGGCGCGCCGCCTCGCCGTCGCCGGGCGGCGGCACGGTCATCAATCCTGCCACGGCGAGGTGCGGGTCGTGCAACTCGGCGAGCAGCGCCGGCAGGTCGGCGGGCTCGACGCCACTCTTGCTCGGCTCACCGCCGAGCCGAACCTCGACCAGCACGCGAGCGACCACGCCGCGCGCCGCCGCGTGGCGCGCCAACGCCGCGCCGAGGGCGGCACTGTCGACGGTGTGAATGCAGTCGAACACCTCGAGCGCCCTGGCCGCCTTGTTGCGCTGCAGATGGCCGATCAGGTGCCAGCGCGCGCCGGTGCCCGCCGCGGCGCGCTTCGCCGCGCCCTCCTGCACGTAGTTCTCCCCCAGGTCCGTCACTCCGGCGGCGATGGCAGCGCGCACCAGTTCCGCCGGTTTGGTCTTCGACACGGCGATCAGACGCACACCGGCCGGGTCGCGGCGGATGCGCTCGGCCGCGGCCCTGATGCGCGCCGAGACCGCGGCGAGGTTGGCGGCGATGTCGACCACGGTTCACCGCTCGGCGCTGGCGGTCGCGTCGAGCAACCCGTGCCGCTCGAGCATGGCTCGCACCTCGTCCAGCGGAAGCCCGATGACGTTACTCAGCGAGCCGTCGAGCCGCTGCACGAACGCCGCCGCGCCGCCCTGGATGGCGTAGGCACCGGCCTTATCCGCCGGCTCGCCGCTGGCGGCATAGGCGGCGATCTCATCCTCGGCCAGGGAGCGGAACGCGACGGCGCTACGCACCATCGCGCTCTCCGCGCAGCCTCCGCCGGGCGCGCACAGGACGACCGCCGTCAGGACCTCGTGGGTTCGGCCGGAGAGGCGGTGCAGCATGGCACGAGCGTCGGCGACATCGAGCGGCTTGCCGAGAATCGCGCCGTCGATGACGACGATCGTGTCAGCCGCCAGAATCCAGTCGGCGGGATGGAGACGGGCCACCGCCGTCGCCTTGTGCCGCGCGGCGCGGCGCGCGAAGGCCTCCGGCGCTTCGCCGGTGCGGGGCACCTCCGGCACGTCGCTGGCATGGACCGCAAACGATACCCCCAGTTCGGCAAGCAACGCGGCGCGGCGCGGCGAGGCGGAGCCGAGGATCAACATGGCGCGTCTGCTCGCCGATGGGCCCGGGGAAGTCAATCGGAGGCTGCGCGGGCCGACCGGTCGTTGAAGGCGCCCCGGCTTCGGTCTATCCAGGCGGCGACGGATCGAATCTGAAGGCGACGATCAACCCTACCGATGACGGCGGATGAGCACCGGTGGTCGAGGCGATGGCCGAGCGCGCGGCGACACGGCTGCGGAGCGGCCGCGAGGATGTAGGCGTGGTATCCAAGACGCAATATGTGCGCGGCCCCGAAGGACACGTCGCGTATCAGGTGCTGGGCGAGGGGCCGACGACGATCGTCTTCCTCCCCGATCACCCGACGAACCTCGAGATCATGTGGGAAGAGCCCTCGGTGCACCGCTTTCTCACCCGGCTGGCGTCGATCGGCCGCTTGATCTGCTTCGACAAGCGCGGCGTCGGCGTGTCGGACCCGGTGCCGCTCGGAGCCCTGCCGACACTCGAGGAATGGACGGACGACATCCTCACCGTCATCGACGCCGTCGGCTGTGAACGCGTCGCCCTGTTCGGGCACGGCGACGGCGGGAAGATGTCGATGGTCTTCGCCGCCACCTACCCGGATCGCACCACCGCCCTCGTTCTCGCCGATGCCTACGCCCGTTTCGTGCGCGCGCCGGACTACGAGCACGGTTTGCCCGCCGAATCGCTCGATCAGCACTACGCCTGGATGTGCGCCACCTGGGGAACGGGAGCACACGCCGATCGGGCAGCGCCGAGCCTGGCCGACGACGCGGCCTACCGCGAATGGCTCGGCCGCTATCAGCGCCTGTCCATGAGCCCGGGCGAGTTCGCCGCCATGTATCCGGCGACGGTGTTCGAGACCGACGTGCGATCCATCCTCTCCTCGATTCGCGTGCCCACCCTCGTCCTGCATCGGGCCCGCAACTCGTACATCCGCGTCGGGCACGGACGCTATCTCGCCGAGCAGATCCGCGGCGCACGATACGTCGAGCTGGATGGCGAGGACTATTTTTTCAATGCCGGCGATAGCGAGGCGATGTTGCGCGCCGTGCGCGAGTTCCTCACCGGCGAGGCGGAGCTGGCGGAAGAGGAGCGGGTCCTGGCCACCGTGCTGTTTACCGACATCGTCGGCTCCACGGAACGCGCCCAGGCGCTCGGCGACAGCGCCTGGCGCGACGTGCTCGAGCGCCACCACGCGATCGTCCGCCGCGAGCTCGCCCGCTGTCGGGGCCGCGAAGTGAACACCACCGGCGACGGCTTTCTCGCCGCCTTCGACGGCCCGGCCCGCGCCGTGCGCTGCGCCTTGGCGATTCGCGACGCGGTGCGCGGGCTCGACCTGGAGATCCGCGCCGGCCTGCACACCGGCGAGTGCGAACGCATAGGCGGCACGGTCGGTGGCATCGCCGTTCACATCGGCGCCCGCGTGGTGGCCGCCGCCGGGCCGGGAGAGGTCTTGGTGTCGCGCACCGTCACCGACCTCGTCGCCGGCTCCGGGCTTCACTTCACACCGATCGGCACGCGCGTCTTGAAGGGCATCCCGGGCGAGTGGGAGCTCTTCGCCGCCCGCTAATCCCGATCCGAAAAAGAATCCCTCACCACGAAGCGCACGAAGACCACGAAGGTCATGGCGTCGAGCTGTGTCCAAAGACTGCTCTCGGGTTTGCAAACCGGGAGGTGCTCGCCTTCTCGCAGGTCCGGAACCCCTTGCCCTTCGTGCTCTTCGCGTCCTTCGCGGTGTGAAAGGAATTTCGGCTTGGGGCCGACAATCCGCGGTCGGCGTACCGGCACCACGGCGGCAATGCGGGCATTGGCGGTGCTCCTGACGGGCGCGTTGAGCGCGTGCGCCAGCTCGGTCGGGCCTCAACCGGTCATGCGGACCCCTGCGGTGCCGACACCGACGATGCCGCTCTCTGTCGGTCCGACCGTCACGCCGCACCGCGAACCGGCAGCGATTGTGCCGCCGCTCGACACGCGGGCGGCGTTCCGCGCCGCCCGCGAGCGATTGGCGCGCGGCGATGCCGTGGCCGCGCGGGCGCAGTTGGAGGCCGTGCGACCGCACTACCCGCAGTTGGAGGATTACGTCCTCGACGCCCTGGCGCAGGCCGCCGTCAGCACGGGCGACCGCGGCGCGGCGGAGACGTACTGGGCGACACTGGTCGCCGCGCATCCGCGCAGCGTGCTCGTGCCACACGCGCATCTCGAGCGCGGCCGCCTGCTCGCCCAGCGCGGTGCAGTCGATCGCGCGCGCGCC
>CAYYWP010000187.1:0-9378 GCA_964475125.1 uncultured Binatia bacterium (SeqCode)
GGCGCGGTGCACCACTTCCAGAAGATGGTCGTCGAGACCATACGGCTGGCCGAGCTCGGCCGCGGCGCCCGGGCCGCGGCGCGCTGAGCGGGCGTTCGCGCCGCACCGCCGTGCGCCGCCTCGCGCCCATCGGCGCGGCTTGCCCGTGGCGTGACAACCTGCGATGTCTCACCGACGGCGCGAAGACCTTCGCCCGGCCCGCATCGACGTGACGAGGCCAGCGAACGCGTCGACAGACATTGGGAGGCAGGCAACATGCGCACGAGACGAGAGGCAGTGATCGTCGCTACCGCCCGCACGGGCTTGGCGAAATCGTTTCGCGGCTCCTTCAATCTGACCCGGCCGGACGACATGGCCGCGCACTGCGTCAAGGCGGTAATGGAGCAGACGCCGCAGCTCGACGCGCGCGAGATCGACGACGTGGTCATCGGCACCGGGTTCCCGGAGGGGCCGCAGGGCTTCAACGTCGGCCGCAACGTGGCGGTGATGGCGGGCCTGCCGATCACGGTCGCCGGGCAGACCGTCAGCCGCTTCTGCTCCTCGGGCCTGCAGGCGGTGGCGACGGCGGCGCACCTGGTCGAGAACGAGGGCGCCGAGGCGGTGATCGGCGGGGGCATCGAGTCGATCACCATGCTGCACAACAACTTCAGCAAGGTGAACCTCACCAACCCCTGGCTGATCGACCACAAGCAGGCCATCTACATGCCGATGGGCCAGACGGCCGAGATCGTCGCCGCGCGCTACCAGGTCAGTCGCCAGGCGCAGGACGAGTTCGCGCTGCTCTCGCAACAGCGCACCGCCGCGGCTCAGCAGGCCGGCAAGTTCAAGGACGAGATCGTGCCGATGACGGTCGAGATGGAGGTCACCGACAAGGCGACCGGCGCGACCTCGCGCCGCACGGTCACCGTCGACCGCGACGAGTGCAATCGCCCCGACACCACCGCAGAGGGCCTGGCCAAGCTGCCCGGCGCCTTCAAGGAAGGCGGCAGTGTCACCGCCGGCAACTCCTCGCAGTTCTCCGACGGCGCCTCGGTGTGCCTGATCATGTCGGCCGAGCGCGCCAAGGCGCTCGGCATCCGACCGCTCGGCATCTTCCGCGGCTTCGTCGTCGCCGGCTGCGAGCCGGATGAGATGGGCATCGGGCCGGTGTTTGCCGTGCCCAGGCTGCTGCAGCGCGCCGGGCTGACACTGCAGGACATCGACATCGTCGAGCTCAACGAGGCGTTCGCCTCGCAGGCGGTCTATTGCCGCGACCGCCTCGGCATCGACCCGGCCAAGCTCAACCCGAACGGCGGCGCCATCTCGATCGGCCACCCGTACGGCATGACCGGCTCGCGCATGACCGGCACCCTGCTGCTCGAGCTGCGCCGGCAGCAGAAGCGCTACGGCATCGTCACCATGTGCATCGGCGGCGGCATGGGCGCCGCCGGCCTGTTCGAAGCGACCAACTGAGCGCCGGAGGCCGGGCCCGGGCAGCCGTTCTCGATCTAGTGTCCTGTATCCGAAATTCGTTGCCTATATCGGCGAGGCATCGGCGGCCCTGGCAAGGCGGCCGACGCAGGAATATCTGGCTATATTCCGAGGAGGCCAACGCCGCCAGGGGCGCTGAGGGCCGCCGAGATAGGCAGCGAATTTCGGATACAGGACACTAGGTCTGGGCGCGAAAACCTTCGCGCGCGGCGGCGTCGCGTAGACGGCCGTCGGCGCAAAGGAAGGAGTGACGCGCCGGGCGATCGCCGACGGCCACCAGTGCGGCGGCTAGTTGTAGCGCGTCGGCGGCGCGCAGGGAGTGCACGCCCAGCAGGCGGCAGGCGCGCTCGCGGACGAGTGCGACGGCGGTGATCTCGGTCCATACCTCCGCCAGCTCGGCCAAGTTCTCGATCGCCAGGCGCCGTTCATTCGCCGCCAGCATGCCTTCGCGACTGCGCCGTTCGACCGCGGAGGTGATCTCGACCGCCGAGAGACACCAGGTGACGATGTCGCCGTCGCGCGCCAGGCGCCGCAGCGGCTCGCTGCGCAGTTCGTCGACGACCAGCGGAACCAGCGCCGAAGCGTCCCAGTAGCGCATCGCCGCTCAGTCCGGCCGTTCGTCGCGGTCCTGCTGGAGCGCGTCCGACACCGAAGCCGTGGCGCGCGGCAGGGCCCTGGTCCACAGGTCCTTCGACGGCTTGCGGATCGGCAGCCGCGCCAGACCCGCCTCGGCCAGCCGCTGCAGCTCGGCCGCGGCCTCGCCGGGGGGAGTGAGCTGCGCGACCGGCCGGCCGCGGTCGAGCACCGTCACCGTCTCGCCGCGCGCCACCAGGCGCAGGAAGTGGCTCAGGCGATTCTTCAGCTCGGTCACTGCGGCCGTTTTCACTCGGCTAGAATAGCCAAGTAGAAACAGGCTCTCAAGCGCCCTGGCGCGGCGCGACTCTCGACCGCGGCGCAGAACGGCCGCTCCGCACCAGCCGGCAGCGTCGGGTGCCCGGTGGCGGCGAGGCGGACGCCAGGAGCGGCGCAGCAGTTGTTCGGCGACCAGGGCGCGCCGAAACGACCAGGCGCGAGGCGATGCCGACGGGCTCGTCGGCGAGGTGATCGAACTCTCGTCGGCGAGTCGGCAGACCACCGCTGGGCTCGGTGTTGGTCCGCCGAGCGATCCGCTCAGGTCGGATCAACAGACCCGGCGGGTCGCGGTCGGCGTGGGCGCGCAGGTGTCGAAGAGCCCATCGCGGGCGCCGGCCGAGTAGACCGCCTCGGACAACGCCAGCGCACTGAGGACGATCAAGCCGACGTCCTCGCTGTCTGCCCATACGAACCAGCAGCCCGACACCCAGACGTGGTTCTGGCGAAAGACCGGACCGCCTTGCGTGCGCTCCGACCAGGCGATTGCATCGGCGTCGTGGAAGATCACCGGCGACCCGCGCTCGCTGCGCCGCTCGGCTTCGACGCGCTTGACGACCCCGCGGCGACGCGGCAACGCTGCCGGCCGCTATGCTCGCGCCGGGGCCGAAGTCGGCGGCAGGCTGCTTTGCGTTCTCACCGTCGCCAGCTGGCGTCGGGGAGCAGGAGCGAGATCGCAGCGCCGGCTGCGGTAGGAGATGCTGACGGCGCCGCGCATGCGAGACCGCCCTGCCTCGCCGAATTCGACTGGCGCCGTGCCGCGCTGGATGACCGCGCTCGTGGTGATTGCGGCGTTGCTCGTCGCCGTGTGGGTGCGCACCCGCCCCCTCGTCCGCCCGCTGCGCCGGCGCTGCGCATCGCCTACCTCGTTCAGCGGGCGCTCGCCGACATGCCGCCGCCCTCGGCGCACCGCATCTACGTCCTCACGCTGGCCAGCGCGTTGCGGCGCGCCGGGCATGACGTGCGATTCTTTGCTTCCGTTGGGTCGGCCGCGGTGCGACTCGATCCGGATCGGGTACCGCTGCAAAGCGATGGAGCGGACGGGGCGCGGCGCGGCGTCGCCGGGCAGTTGTTGCGCTGGGCGACCCTGGGGACGGGTAAAGGTTGGCGCTACGCGCGCGCGTGTCACCGGCAGCTCGGCGAGGTGGATGTGATCCACGAGCACTTCGGGCTGCTGCAGCGGGGGGGAGTGTGGCTGCGGCGCTGGACCGGAGTTCCGTACGTTCTGCACGTGCACTCGGACGACTTAGATGAGCTGCGCCTGACGCACGGCGGCCCGCCGTTTCCGTTCTCCGCCGCGCTGCGGATGCAATGCTAGCGCTCGTTCGAGGCCGCGGAGCGATCGTGGCAGTGTCTCTGGTATGACGTCGCCGGTCTGGTGCGCGCCGTGCGGCGCGTCGCCGACGCCGTGCCCGATGTCCTGTTGCTGGTCGCCAGCGACGGGGTGCAGCGCCCCGCTATCGAGCGCGCGATCGGCGACACTGCGGCCGCCTCGATCGTCCGCCTGCTCGGGCCGGTGGATCATCGACGCATCCCGTCCGTGCTGGCCGCCAGCGACGTCGCGGTGCTGCCGGTCAGCCGTCTCGGCGGCGAGTTCTGGTGCTCGCCGATGAAGCTGTTCGAGTACATGGCCGCGGGCAAGCCGATCGTCGCCTCGAACGTCGGCCAGATCGCGGAGGTGATCGGCGATCGACGCGACGGCCTGCTGGTGCCGGTTGCGGACATCGACGCGCTGGCGGCGGCGCTGCGCGAGCTGTTGGAGAACCCACCAATGCGCTGGCGCCTGGGAGAGCGCGCGCGAGCGCTGGCCGAGCACTACACCTGGCCGCGCTATGTCGAGCACCTGCACGCGGTCTATGCCTTGGCGCGCGCCCGTCGCGCGCGGCCGAGTCGTGACGCCGCGCGCAGGCGGGGGGAGGGGTTCGACCATTGAAACCGCAGGCGTCCGCATCGCATCGAACCGTTGCCGTGATGCGCCCGTTCCGCTGCCTCCTCGTCGCCCTGGCCTGCTGTTGCATTGCGAGCGGCGCCGTCCGTGGGGATGAGGAGCCTGCACCCAGCCCGGCGATGGGCGAGCGCGCCCCGGTGGTGCTCGACGGTCGCGTGCTTTTCGAGGTCGGCAAGCTCGAGGCGTGGAGCCCACAGCGGCGCGCCGCCCGCGTCGCGGAGCTGCTGCGCGGCGCCGTGAAGGGTTCCGAGCCGATTCTGCTCGTGCTCGCCGAGCACGACGGCCACCCGATCGTGCGCATGGGGGAGTGGCATCTGTTCACGGTGGCCGAGAGCGACGTGCCGCCGGGGATGGACCGCGGCGAGCAGGCCGAGCGCTGGATGCTGATCGTCGATCAGGCGCTGCAGCGCGCCCGCACCGAGCGCAGCGCGGCGTATGTCTGGCAGGCCGGCCTGCGCGGGCTCGGCGCCATCACTCTGGCGGCGTTGCTGTACTGGTTGCTCGGCATCGCGGCGCGACGCCTCCCACTCCGGCTGGCACGCGTGCTCGGCCGGCGCGAGCTGCCGACGTACGGCGCCAAGGCCGGGTGGCAGATCGGCATCGAGCTCGGCTGCCTGGCGGCGCAGATCTTCGTCTGGGTGGCAGCGCTGCTCTACATCGTCGAGCAATTTCCCGTCTTGCGCCACGGCCGCTACCTGAGCGTGCGCGCCGCCAGCGCGGTGCTCGAGACGCCGCTGCTGATGCTGAACGAGCGGCACTACTCCGGCTACGACTTCCTCTGGCTGGTGGCCGTCGTCGCGGCGTTGTGGGTGGTGGTCAGTCTGGTCACCGCGCTGATCGGTTGGCGCCTGGCGCGCGCCACCGGCGTCAGCCGCAGCGCGCTACAGCCGACGGCGACGTTGCTGCGCTACGGTCTCCTGCTGCTCGGCGTGATCGTCGTGCTGCAGCTCGCCGGCATCAACCTCAGCTCGCTGGCGTTGCTCGGCGGCGTGCTCGGCGTCGGCATCGGCTTCGGCTTGCAAAGCATCGCCAACAATTTCATCAGCGGCGTGCTGATCTCGTTCGAACGACCGGTGAAACCCGGCGACTTCGTGTCGATCGGCGACTTGCAGGGCACGGTCGATCGCATCGGCGGGCGCAGCACGGTGATCCGCACGCTCGACCGCGTCTCGATCATCGTGCCGAACTCGAAGCTGCTCGAAACCGAGGTCGTCAACTGGAGCTACGGCGACCCGGTGGCGCGGCTGCATCTGCCGGTCGGCGTCGCCTACGGCTCCGATATCGAGCGGGTGCGCGGCGCCTTGCTCGAGGCGGCGCGCGCCCACCCGGCCGTGCTGACTCAGCCGCGCCCGGAGGTGCGGTTCGAGGCCTTCGGCGACAACGCGCTGAACTTCGACTTGCTGGTGTGGAGCGCCGACCCGCCGGCGCAGGCGCAGTTGCGCAGCGACCTCTACTTCCAGATCGAGGCCAACCTGCGCCGCGCCGGCATCGAGATTCCGTTCCCGCAGCGGACGCTGCACCTCCCCGCCGCCGAGCTCGATGCGCTCGCCGCCCGGCTGCGGGGTGAGGCGCCCAGCCTCGCGCCGACGGCCGCGCCGCCGAGCGAGGAGATCGCCTTCACCGCCGCGCCGGGACGGATCCCCGACGTCGACACGTTGGTGGCGCGCCTGCGCGGCGCGGGCGGCATCGCCATCGCCGACCGCCGCCATCGCTTGACGGTCTACCCGAAGTGCTTCGTCGGCGCCGAGGCGGTCGACTGGTTGGTGCGCACCTTCGACCTCGAGCGCGGCGAAGCGGTTCGTCTCGGCCAGACCCTTGTCGATCGCGGGCTGGTGCACCACGTCCTCGACGAGCATCCCTTCCGCGACGGCGGCTACTTCTATCGCTTCTACGCCGACGAGGTGCAGAGCGACAGCGTTGAACGCTGAGTGCCGCGCGCCGGAAGCGAGAAGGCCACAGATGAACACCGAGCCGCACTCCGCACCCCTCCAATGAACACAGAGCCACGTAGCTCTCTGTTCAGCGGATTAAGCGGCGCAGGCGAGTTGGGGGAATCCGTGTCTATCGGTGGGGCGCGGTCTAGTGTCCTGAGTTCGAAATTCGCTGCATATCTCGGTGAGGCATCGGCGGCCCTGGCCAGGCGGGCGACGCAGGAATATCTGGCTATATTCCGAGGAGGCCAACGCCGCCAGGGGCGCTGAGGACCGCCGCGATATGCAGCGAATTTCGGACTCAGGACACTAGCAGCCGGTTGCAAAAGGCCGCGCGCATGCTTCAAGGGGACGCGCGCTGTTCGCGCCGCACGGGCGCGGCTGGCAATTCGAGCGTGAAGGTCGCGCCCTTGCCGAGGCCATCGCTTCGTACCCGCAAGGCCCCACCCATCTCCCGCGCGGCGTTGGCGCTGCTGTGCAATCCGAAACCGTGCCCGTCTCCCTTGGTCGTGAAGCCGTATCGAAAGATGTTGGTCAGATTCTCGGGCGCAATCCCGACCCCGTTGTCACGCACCGTGACGTGCAACCGGTCGCCGTCGTGGAGTGCGACCCCGACCGTCAGGACGTGCTCCGCGCCCCCACCTGCTTGCAGGGCGTACTCGGCGTTGCGGATCAGGTTCACCAAGATCTGTAGCACCTTGTATCGATCGACTCGCACCGGGGGCGTAGGCTGGAACTCGCGCCGCACGATCACCCCATGGCGCTCGAAGGCGTCCGCATTCATCAGCAAGGCATCTTCGATCAGACCCACGATCGGCAGGTCCTCGAGCGCGCCCGCCGCACTCGTGTAGTTCTGCTGCATGGCGACGATCTGCTTGATGTGTTCGATGTTCTGGGCGAGCTCACGGAGCTCCTTCAACACGAGATCCTTCTCGCCACCGAGATGGACGGCCAGGGTGGCCAGGTAGTCGGGAATCCGCCGGCCCTGCGGGTCGATGGCGAGGAACTCCGCGAGGTCGTCGCGGTGCTCGCGCAGCAGCGCGGCCACCTCGCCGACGCGGTCGCTGCGCAAGGCTTGCAGACGGTCGGCGATCACGGCGGTGGACACGTTGGCGCTGTTGAGTACGTTGCCGACGTTGTGGAGGACCGCAGTCGCCACCTCCGCCATGCCGGCTAGACGCGCATTGGCGACGATTTGCTTGTTCATTTCCTCCAGCGCGGCGGTACGCTCCAGGACGCGGTGTTCGAGCTGCTCGTTGGCCTGGCGCAAGACGCGTTGTTCCGCCGCCGCCATCTCCGTCAGCGCCGCCACTTCTACGATGCGGCGCTGTCGCTGAAACCACTGCGCGAGGAGGGCGATCGCCGTCACGGCGGTAAAGAGGACGCCGTACGTCAGGCCCCGGATCCAGCGTACGTTGGACGCCGCCCGACTGCGGAATGCCGCGCTCGCCTTGCTGAGTGAGTCCGAGAGCTGCGCGAAGGCCGGATCGACGCTGGCCTCGTCCAACTCCACTGCCTCGTCGGTGTCGCCGCGCCTGAGCAGTTGGAATTCTTGATCGACGAGCCGGCTGTAGACACGATAGCGTTCTCGCACCTCCTCGAGCTGCGCGCCACGATCCAGCCGCTCCAGGATTTCGAACTGCCGGTCCATGGCCTGGCGCACGGCGGTCACCTCGCGCTCCAGCCGAGGGTCGAGTCGTTGGTGGTAAACGGTTTGCCATTCGAGTGCGTTGAGTTCGTGGGCTCTTCGCTCCACCTGGGCGAGGGCGATTTCGACTTGCCGCGCGCTGTCGCTCCGACGACCCAGCGCGTCGATCGACACCCCAGCGGCGGTGGCCACGACCACCATGAAGCCGATCAACAGCCATTCTGCCCTGCGGGCGCGCGATCGCGGTGGGGAGGCCGGAGTCGCTGGCATCGCGGGTTGCACGTGAAACGGATCAGCAGCGCCGTTCAGTCGCGTTCCTCGGCCGGGTTCGAATTCGCGGAGGCCTCGAAGCCTGCACGCCCAAACACAGTGCGGAGTCCCAACCGCTCTGCAACCAGCCGTAGGCGATTTCGGCCCAGAAGGCGAACGCACCGCATTGTCGATCGCAGCTGTGTGGTTGCCCCTTGAACCGCTGCGCTTCTACAGCGAGAGCCTCTAGTCCAACAAGCCGTTGCAATAGACCGCACTCATCCTTCGACGGGCTCAGGACCTGTCCTGAGCTTGTCGAAGGATGAGCGGAGAGTGCTTGTGCCACAAAGCGTTCCGCTCACCCCTCGACGGGCTCAGAGCTCAGGACATGCCCTGAGCCCGCCGAAGCGTGGGCGGAAGGCGCTTTTCAACCGGCTGCTAGTCCGTTGGTCAGGGGATAGCGAGGGCTCATACTCTGCCAGGTAAGAGAGTGGCGTGGTCCTCAGGTTGGGTGTTCCACGCTCTGCAGTTCGGCGCGCCAGGTGGTTTCCAGTTCGGCGAGGGCGCCGAGGGCGGCGCTCTGCTCGGCGGCAGCCCGCCGCACGGTCTCGCGGCCGCGATCGGCGAAGGCGCCGAGGCTGCGGCGGGTGCGCAGGATGACCTCGCCGAGCAGTTGGCGGGCGCGCCGAGCGAGGCCGCGGCGGACGGCCACGCGCAGGGCCAGCAGATAGGCGCCGAGCAGGATGGCGGCGCTGAGCAGAAAGTCGAGGCCGGCGTAGGCGCCGGAGAGCATGCCGTCGCCGACGCGCCACAGCACCCAGCCGGCCAATCCGTACACGGGCAGGTCGAGCGGCCAGCGCAGGTAGCGCAGCGCGCTGTGTTCGGCGGCGGCGGGGAGGTCGCGGTCGATCAGCCGATCCCAGGCCTCCTCGACCGCGCTGCCGACCGCCGCCCGCGCCGCGTCGGCGCTCGGCAACCCGAAGGCCTCCGGTGTGCCGCGCAAGCGCGCCGCGCTTAGCCGCGCCGGCGACAGCGCGGTGCCGAACCAGCCCTCGAACTCGCTGCCCGAAGGCAACAGCGGTGCGGCGCTGCCGAGGCGCTGCTCGCGCAGCGTCCGCTGCACCTGATCGGCGGCGAGCGCGCCGGCGGCGGCGCCGGCCGCGAGCAGCGGATGGCGGGTGGCGAGGGCGGCGCCGGTGCCGAGGCCGAGCGCTGCCAGCCCG